>SHZD01000290.1 GCA_009692465.1 Myxococcales bacterium | reverse complement strand
AAGCTGCCGGGCTTGTGGTGGCGTGAGGACCATATCAACCCCATGATGGCACTACGGGTTTTGCGCCAGAATGGATGGTGGTCTGACTACTGGAAATCAAGGGAAAATCTGCGGACGGCGTGAATGAACCACTACTTTGGATCGCACTCCGCCACCGCTTGCCGAAAACCGCCGACAGCGCCATGCTGCCGACCCGCTCGCTGACCCTTCGGGCGTGCAGCGGCCGTTGTTTTTGGCTGTTGTTTTTGGAGACCGCCGTGACCACACCTGCCGACATGGATCTAGGCGCCGCTCGCGTGTTCGCTGTGACCTTGGATGGCAAGGCAATGGCGGCGATGCTGCGCGCGCAAGTCAAGAAAGACGTTGACGTCTTGCGCCAACAGGGCATTACCGTGGGCTTGGCGGTGGCGCTAATCGGCGACGATCCGGCGTCGCAGGTCTACGTGCGCGGCAAGGTGAAGGCGTGCCAGGAAGTCGGCATCGAATCGACAATGCAAGGCCTGCCGGCGACCACCACCCAAGCCGAGCTGGTCGCTTTGGTTGACCTGTGGAACGCCGATCCCGCCGTCGATGGCATTCTGGTGCAGTTGCCGCTGCCCAAAGGCATCGAACAGCGAGCGATCATCGACCGCATCGATCCCAGCAAGGACGTCGACGGTTTTCATCCGTTTAATCTGGGCCTGCTGGCGTCTGGTCGGCCGCGCCTGGTCGCCTGTACGCCGGCCGGCGTGATGCACATGCTCAAAGTCTACGGTCAGGCCTACGGTTGGACGCCTGCAGGTAAGCGGGCAGTAGTGTTGGGCCGCTCGATTACCGTGGGTCGGCCGATGAGCTTGTTGCTGACCAACGCGGACGCCACGGTCACCGTCTGCCATTCGCGTACCCCCGATCTTGCTGGCCGCGTGGCTGAGGCCGATGTGGTGATTGCCGCGGCCGGTTCGCCGCAGTTGGTCAAGGGCGCGTGGATTAAACCAGGGGCAGTGGTGGTCGACGTTGGCATTCACCGCAGCGCCGACGGTTCGCTGTGCGGTGACGTCGAGTACTCAACCGCGCGACTGCGGGCGGCGGCCTTGTCTCCCGTGCCCGGTGGGGTTGGACCGATGACGATTGCCCAGTTGATGCGCAATTGCGTCGATGCTGCCGCACAGCGCCGGGGCATCACCTTCGCTTGAATCGGCCCTCGAAGGGCTCGTACATGAATAAGTCATTCATTTACCGTGCCCGTTTGCTTGCTGGTTGGGTCGCAAGCTCGCGTCTTTACAGCTGACTCGCTGCTCCGCTCCTTTCGCAGATCGATCGAGTTGTTCTTTTACACCCCCTAACCTGCATTTTACACCCCCTAACCTGCAACGGTGGCTAAGTTATGGCAAAGCTTGACCTGTTCAACCCTAGCGAAGAGCATCTGGCGCTGCGCGAAATGGTGCGCGCTTTCGCCGAAAAAGAAGTGTGGCCCCAGGCCCGCGAGTATGACCGCGCTGAAAAGTTCAATAGCGCTTTGTTTCGCAGGCTTGGCGATCTAGGCCTGTTGGGCATCACCGTCCCCGAAAAGTGGGGTGGGGCCGGGATGGACGCCGTCGCCGCTGCGATTGTTCACGAGGAATTGGCCGCCGTCGATCCCGGTTTGGCGCTCAGTTATCTGGCGCATAGTATGTTGTTTGTCAATAACTTCATGGTCAACGCCGACGACCGATTGCGCGACCGGGTCCTGCCCCACGTGGTCAGTGGCAAGTGGATCGCCGGCATGGCCATGAGCGAAGCGAGTGCTGGTACCGACGCGCTGGCGATGAAGACCACGGCGACCCGCCGCGGCGACGACTACGTCCTGACGGGCACCAAAATGTGGATCACCAACGGCGCCATCAGCGACACCGAATTGGGCGACTGCTTCTTAGTCTACGCCCGAACGGGAGGCGGTCGCGGCAAAGCGTTATCGAGTTTCTTGGTCGAAAAAGGCATGCCGGGTTTTAGGCTTGGTCAGCGCATCAAGGATAAGCTGGGCATGCGGGCTTCGCCCACCGCCGAGCTGGTGTTCGATGAATGCGTGGTCCCGGCGACCAACCGCATTGGCGAAGAGGGCGAGTCCTCGCTGCACATGATGCGCAATCTGCAGATTGAGCGCCTGACGTTAGCGGCGATGGCGATGGGCATTGCCCGTAAATGCCTTGAGATTATGAATCAATACGCCACAGAGCGTCAGGCTTTTGGCCAGCCAATTCGCAATTTTGGGCAGATTCAACGGTACATTGGCGATAGTTATGCCGAATGGATGGCGGGGCGCGCCTATGTGTACGCGACGGCGGCGGCGATGGCCGACTTGCACGGCGCCGGTCATCGGTTGGATAGTGATGGGGTTAAGCTCTATTGCACCACGATGGCCAAGAATGTGGCAGACCGGGCGATCCAGGTGCTCGGCGGCTTTGGGTATGTGGGCGAGTATCATGTCGAGCGGTTGTGGCGGGATGCCAAGTTGCTAGAGATCGGTGGCGGGACGTTGGAGGCTCACCAGAAGAATATCGCTGGGGATTTGCGGCGGACTTTGGTGTTTCGCTGAACCTGCGACCAGCCGCGCCTACCGTCAGCAAATTCGCTAGCGGAACTTGGTGGCCGACGCTTTGGGCAGCCACACCTGCAGAAGAATCCGCACTAAGGCCCCAGCACATTCCAAAGCCTTGGTTTCACTGAGCACATGGTCTACACTGCATTGCGTGACTAAGCGCCCGCTTTCACGACGCGCCCTTGCCTTGCCCCTTTAATTCCAATTCGGAGGCCACCATGCCAGACACCAAAACCTTCAACCCGTGGCTAGGCCGCATTTTCACCGGCGTGCCGGCCGTGATGCTGACGGCCAGCGCCATCATGAAATTGGCGGGAGTGGCCGACGTCGTCAAGATGCTCAACGGCCAACTTGGCGCTCCGATCGCCACCATCGCCCCGATCGGCGTCCTTGAGCTGGTGTGCGTCGTGCTCTACGTGGTCCCCAAAACGGCGGTACTGGGCGCCGTGGTGCTGACCGGCTATTTGGGCGGCGCGGTGGCGATCCACGTGCGCGCTGGCGAGTTTTCGCCGGCCCCGCTGGTGCTTGGGGTCATGGTGTGGGCGGGCCTGTATTTTCAAGATGCGCGGGTGCGGGCGTTGATGCCAGTGCGGTCGGTCGATTAGCAGTTGCCAACAAGCTCGCACTGGCCCGAATATCGAAATTCACCACCGAAATTCCCCGCGGCCCCCGATTTGGGATGCCAGTGCCCTGTCGCTCGCTGTCGTTCGACAAGGAGCAAGGAGCTTTTCTGTCAGGGGCGTACTCTCGTACGTCCCTGACAGAAAAGTGACGCAGTAACGCCGAGATGCGCCCAAAGCGGGGGATCGCGGCCAACAGGCGGAGTTGCCCGCCATCCCTTCGCCCTGTACACTGCCGTAGCCATTTGGCGTCGTGCCCCATGCCGAATTCTCCGCTTCCCCCGATTTGGCCCTTACCGGCATCGCGCCTGTGGTCGCGCCGCGCCGTGCTTGGGACGTTGGCCACCGGCGCGCTCGCCGCCTACGCGGTGCCACGCTGGACCAAAGCACTGAGCGGCAAGCCCTTTGGCGCCTTCCCCGATTGGGCCAAAGCGCTGGCGCTGCCCGCTAATCTGCAAGCCAAGCGGGTTTTGGAGGTCTTTCTCACCGGCGGATTGTCGCCGTGGGAGACCCTGTATTGCATCGACAAGCCCAATTACGGCAAGACAGACGGGCTAATGTATTGGACTTTTGAGAGCGGCAAGCACAGCTGGCAGCCGTTGCTCAACCAATGTTACCCCAGCGTATCGGCGACCCCGCTGCCGTTTGCCTTCGACGCTGTGGGCACGCTGGTCGGTATCGGGCCGTTGGCCGGTCCGCTGCGCCAGCGTCCTGATTTGCTGGCGCGGCTGCGGCTGCATGTGCTCAGTCACAACCTGTTTCCCCACCATCCTGCCCAGCATTTGAGTGCTACCGGTGCTGCCCTCGGTTCGCCGACCGCGGTCGGGATGGCCGCTGCTGTTGAACGCTATGCCAGCGAAAATCTGGGCAGCGACAAGACCCCGCACGCATGGCTGGTGACGGTTGGACTGCCCTTTGACGGCATCGTCAGGACGGGAGAACTGGGCTCGGTGGCCACCCCGATGGTGATAAACCTGCAACAAATGCCCGACTTTTCAGCGGCGATGCTGGCGCAAATGTTCGACGAACCAGAAGTCATGGGCAAGTTGCGGGCGCTTAGCCGCAAGGCCCTGATAGGCCAGTTGACGTGGCCGGCGGGCGCTCAGGTTCGCTCTGGAGCGCTGGCCGGGGTCCAAAGCGCTGAAGCGGGCATCCCCAAGCTAGGTGCCGCGATTACGGCGGTGCCGCCCGCGATGTATGCGACTACCCCCGGCTCGGTGTGTTTGGGGACGGCAAGTCAGGAGGCGTACAGCGCTGATTGGACCCAGCAGCGCTTCAAGCTTGCCAACCAATTGCTGCAGTTCGCTGGCAATGAAACGATGTACGTGGGCATCAACGAGTCGGGCTATTCCGAACAGTCGCCCATGCCCGAGGGCTTGGATTTTCACGCCGATTTTTCGGTGCGGGCTGTCCGCCGTTACCCGCATGTCTTTGCTGGATTGTGTCAATCACTGGCCAAGCCGAGCGACACCGCTAGCGGCAAGATCGACCTCGATTCGACGCTGGTGATCATCAATACCGAGTTCGGCCGCTCGCCGGGCCCGCAAGACATCACGGGTCGCAATCACTACCCGACCGCTTACGTCACCGGCATGCTCGGCGGGCCGGTCGGCGCAGCGCAAAAAGGCATCGTCGGCGCCATCGACGCCAATGCGCAACCGGTCAAGCCCCTCAAACCGAGCGATATCCGCTGCGCGGCGCTGTATGCCTTGGGGATTTGGCCGTTTGAACAAGGCCTGTACGCCTACACGGACGTCAGCGGCGCGGTCAGTGAGCAAGACGCGATTGTGCGCCTCCGCACCCAAGTCCTCGGGGTGCCGACGTGAGCGCAGTCGGTCGTCAATTGGCGCCTACTGCGCGTTGGCCAACAGTTTTTGCAGCTCGTTGGCTCAATTTTAGTGCCGGGGCCCTTGTCGCCATGGCTGCTTGTTCGCAATCGGCATCCACAGCGAACGTCGCTGCTGCTGACAGCCTCGTCGCAGGTGCCAAGCAGGACGTCGCCAACTCTGCACAGGACGTCGCCAACTCTGCACAGGACGTCGCCAACTCTGCACAGGACGTCGCCAACTCTGCACAGGACGTCGCCAACTCTGCACAGGACGTCGCCAAC
>SHZD01000058.1 GCA_009692465.1 Myxococcales bacterium | reverse complement strand
GTCTGAAACTGCACGGATTTACTCCGGGCAGTTGTCGGACAGTTGAGAATAGTTGACTGGCTAGGAGCCGGTCGGATCGTAATAGATTCATTGTGTATAACCTGATAGACATTTTATAACCGATTGATTTCCGACAGGCTCCTAGAGAGGCGATCAAATAAGATTTGCTCGTCGTCTCAGTGCTTGCTTTGTGGGTCGCGAGCCTGCGGCACTTATTCAGTGGCCTGCGGGTTGGCGTCAGGCCGCTCCGTTTTGTTTGGGAATTCTTTGAGGTTCGGCGTTAATTGGTCGGGTCTCTAGGTCAACTAAGGCGCAGCGTTGCGGCGACTTCAGCCATGGCGCTGGCGTCGTCAGTTTCTTTCTCCTGTTCAGTATTTGGGCTGTGGCCAGCGCGTACATTGCCGCTGGTTAATGTGGCCTGCCTGGGCAGTTTCGGCGCAATCACGGCAAGCGGTTGGGGTCACCGTCGACCGTTTCGCCCTCATCGCGGTGAACAGACTCGATCTGGGCGTTGTGCGGGCCTTGGCTATCCGGTCGCCGCGAAAAATGGCGCAACGTCACGATCATGACCAGCGTCAGCCCCACCAGCCAGACGGCAACGCGCACATCGTCCAACGCACGCATGGCAATCGCGCCGACCATCAACAGGCAACAAATCAAGTAGATGGCCAACACCGCCTGGCGTTGCGACATCCCGCCAGCGACCAGTTGATGATGGATGTGCTTGCGGTCCGAGTGAAAAGGCGACTTGCCGGCCACCGCCCGGCGCACAAACGCGAATGCGGTGTCAAATAGCGGTACCCCCAGCGAGATGAGCGGCAACGCCAACGCCATCAGACTGGCGCGCTTGGTCGCGCTCCACAGACCGGCCACCGCAAAAACGTAGCCAAACAGCATACTTCCCGAGTCACCCATAAAAATCAGCGCCGGCGAGAAGTTAAACACCAAGAAGCCCAACGCCGCGCCAGCCGTGGTCGCCGCCATCAGCGCCAAGAAACCGTTGCCGTCGAACATGGCGATGCTAAACAGCGACACTGAGGCGAAAAACGCCACACCAGCCGCTAGACCGTCCAGACCATCGATGAGATTCATCGCGTTGATAAAGCCGGTGACCCACAGCAGCGTCAGCGGCAGCGACCACAAGCCCAACTGGATGGACTGATCGAAAAGGCTGACCGAAGTCACCCGCAGGTCGCTTTCCCACAGCAACAGCCCCACCAGCGACTGCACGCCGAGCTTGCCCCACGCTCCCACTCCGCGCAGATCGTCGACCAGACCCAGCGCCAGAATCGCTAATGCGCCGCCCAAAAAGGCCACCAACCGCCCAGAATCGGCCTTGAGCTGTTCGGAAAAATCGTTGCCGTAAAACCCCAAGCCAATGATCGGCGCCAAGATGCCCATCGCGATGGCGATACCACCCAAACGCGGCACCGCCAAGGTGTGGATCTTGCGATCCGCGTCGGGAAGGTCGTACAGCATGTATTTGCGGGCGAAAGCCAAGACAACGGGCGTGGCCAACGCCACCACCCCCATCGAAACCAAAAACGCCGCCAAGTACGATTTACGAATCATGGTCCCAAGGTCGTCGGCGCTGGCCCATAGTTGCACAGACAGCCGGCCGCAATACCGGCCCTAGCAAGAATTACTCGATCGAACCGAGATAGGAACGGAGCGTCGAGTCGGCTTACAAAGCCGCGAGTTAGCGACCCACTAAGTAAGCAATGGGCCGAGGTGCAAAATCGACTTGATTTTGCACGCGCCCTAAGGTTTGGTTGCGCAGCCCCTTCGATCCGATCATTTCACCCGTCGCAAGTGGCTCCCCTTGGGTCGCGCGCTGGCGGGCCCAATTGGTGAGTCGGTGGGCGGCTCTGGCGGTGGCTGTTGGGGGTCTGACTGGGTCCGACCTCCGGCGATCAGATGCAATCCGATGGGCTTGCGATCAGTCGCGGCTGTTGGCCGTTGGGGCGCATCTTGAGTGTTGCCGTTGGATTTACTTGCGGGCACCGCGCGAATAGCCACTGGTCGCGGGATGGTGTCCCCGCTGGCGATCGTCGGCGGTTCAGCGGCACCCGACCGCACGGCGTCGTCGACGTCACTTGGCACCTCGTCGTGCCAAATCCGGCCGCGCTGCCGAGTACTGTCCGTGATCGCAAACACCGCCGACCACGGCACCCGGCAGTAGAAAGGCTGGCCACCAAACGACAACGTGGCTTCGATAATTTGGTCGTCAAACCGAAAATCAGCGATGCCGTAGCGGTACGAATAGTTGAGCACCAGCCAGTTCTGGATGCGAAATCGGCCGGGCACAATGACTCCGACCCGCCGCGGATCCAAGTGCAGCGCGGTGATGGCGCTTTCCAGCAACTTCATAAATAGCTTCTTCTTTTCTCGAGCGCGCAGGTCTGTCACGGCCCACCGTCCTGCTGCTCCCACTCTAGGCGGTAGTAGAAGCGCTCGCGGCCAAGTCGGCGAAAGCCCAGGTTGCGGTACAGCAAGGCGGCCGGCGCATTGCCGTGGTACGCCTCCAAATCGATGCCCGCATAGCCGCCAGCGCGGGCGGTAGCCAGCAGCGCTTCGACCAGCGCTCGGCCCATGCCGCGCTGGCGCAAGGTCTTGCCCACAAACAGTTCTTCAATCCACAGCGACCAGCCCGAGAATTTGACCGACGGCACCCGGCTGGCCACCAGCACTCCCGCCGCGCAGCCCGTGGCACCGTCGCGCGCGACCAGAACCACCGACCGATCGTCCGCCAGCAATTCGTCAAACACCGCAGCCAACGCCTGTTTGTTGACGGGCAAATGCAGGTCCGTCAAATCCTCAGCAAAAAGGTCAACGACCGCTACGCGATCGTCGCTCAGCGCGGGTCCAATGAACGGTGGAGCAAGCGGATCGGCCATAGCACAGTGACGCGGCCCAAACGGCTGCGGACAGACCGATCTTACACCCAAGTCGCTACTGCGGCCAAATCGGGGGATCGCGGGGTCGGCGACGGTTGGCTCCGCCCGTTCAATCGGTCTACACTGGGCCACCAGCGGAATGGATTGCCGCCAGAAAAATACCATGCGCAGCGCCTGCCTCGTAGCTTCGATTGTTGCCGTCACCGCTGCCGCCCGGGCCGTTGCGACGCTCGCGGTTTTCACGCTGTCCTGCTCGGGAGCCGCCACCAAAGACGCCTCGCCAGTGGCCGCCGCAGAGCCGCCCACTGTGGCCACCCCTGCCCCGGCTGAGCCGATTGCCGCCACGCCGGCCCCATCGGTCGCGGCCGAAGCGCCAACGCCGAGTCGGCCACTGCCAGCAGTCGACGCACCTGCGCCCGACCGCATGCCGACCAAGATTGGCGAGGTCTCCGAGTTCGCGGTTGGCACGCCCGATGGCACTTTGCGTCAGGCCCTGCGCTGCGCATTGGAGATTGCCAATGAATCGGCGGCCTTTGACTGCTACGCCGCACTAAATGTCAGCACCAACCGCGACACCGACATCGCGCTTGCCCACTTGCGCAACTACCAATGGAAGGTGTTTCGCCAGCGCGCCAGCAATTACGTCGTTAATTCTCAGCCGTTTACGATCAAAGTGACTCGACGCGACCCCGAAAGTGGCGACGGCAAGCACGTCAAGATCTTCTTATGGGGCAAAGCGCGCGATTTTCCAGCGCCGATCACGCTGCAAAAAGACGGCGGGCGCTGGTGGATCTATACCAATTCGCTGTAGCCACTTGTCGCAGATGTGCATCGCAACTTGTTGCAGATGTGCGTCGCAACTTGTTGCAGATGTGCGTCGCAACTTGTTGCAGAAACTCGCTGTCGAAACAGCGCTTAGCCAATGCGCGCCGCTGTTCGGCCCAGCAACCGCTCCAATTTGCCTATGAGCTCGTCTTCGGCTTTGACGCGGTAATTCTCACCGGCTTCGACCACCACCTCTCCAGCCCCGGCCACCACCACATGGGCGCGCACCCGGCAGTGGCCTTTGTGTTGAGCAAGCGTTTCCTGCAGCTCGCGCAAAATCTTGCTCGTACACTGGTCCTCGCGCAAGCGCACTAGAAGCTGGTCCGAGACTTTGAGTACCTCGGCTTCCAGCGGCCGCGCTTCTTCGATCCGCAGGGCAATTTTGCCTTCTTCGCGACGATCTTCAGACACCTGCAGGCGAATCAGCAGCGGTGCATCAGACGACAATAATTGCGTGTACTTGCCTTCGTCATCAAACGACAGCGCTTCGGCTTGCCCCGATCGATCTTCAAGCAGACAAATGCCCATCCGGCGGCCATCGTTGATCGGTCGCTCGCGATAACTGACTACGATAACCGCGGCTTGCGCGTGGGTGCGTTTGATCTGCACTGCATTGGGATCAGCGTTGGGCCGCGATCGCATCGGAGCATTGTTCAAGAATTCTGGGTCCTTGAGCGTGGCGAGCGCGCGAACGTCCATCTTGGCCAATTCGCTGGCAAAATGGTCAAGCGGGTGGCCCGATACATAAAACCCCAATACTTCCTTCTCACTGGCCAAGACTTCGCGCTGGGTCCACCGCGATTCGGCTGGCGCGTAGGTATCGGGTCGGAAGGCCGCTTCGCCACTAAAGGCCGAAAAAAGTGACACTTGGGCCGACTCCCGCTCGCGCTGTTCGTCTTGCGCCCGGGCAATGGCGCGGCTGATGTTGGCGAACAACACCTCGCGCGGTTGGCCCAGCGTATCGCAGGCTCCCGATTTGATTAGCACTTCCAGGGCTTTGCGATTGAACTTGCGCCCATCGATGCGCCCCACCAGATCGAAAAGGCTCTTGAACGGGCCCGCAGCGCGCGCCGCCAGCAGCAAGTCGATTGCCCCTTCGCCTAGACCCTTGATCGCCCCCAAACCAAAGCGAATCTTGCCTTGCACCACCGAAAACGACAGTCCGGAATGATTGACGTCGGGCGGCAGCACCGCCAAGCCCGCGGCGCGCGCCTGCTGGATATAGGCGACCACCTTGTCGGTGTCGGCATGATCCGCCGTCAGCAGCGCCGCGTAGAACTCTACGGGATAGTTGGATTTTAGAAAAGCCGTGTGGTAAGTAATCAAGCCATACGCCGCCGAGTGCGACTTGTTGAAGCCATACTCGGCAAACTTGGCCATCAGGTTGTAGATTTCTTGGGCCACTTCAGGCTCGACGCCGCGCTCCACTGCGCCGGTCTTGAAGACTTCGCCCCACTTGCCCATTTCAGCGGCGTCTTTCTTGCCCATCGCCCGCCGCAGATTGTCGGCCTGACCCAGCGTAAAGCCGGCCAGCACCTGCGAAACCTGCATCACCTGCTCTTGATAGACGATGACGCCGTAGGTCTCGGCCAGCACCTCGCTGAGCTTGGGATGGTCAAACTTGACCTTTTCGCGGCCGTGTTTGCGCTCGATGTAGCGCGTGTGCATCCCCAGACCCAGCGGCCCGGGTCGGTACAGCGCGCCTGCCGCGATTAGGTCCTCAAAAACGGTGGGCTTGAGCGCGACCATCATCGAAGTGAACCCGCTGGATTCGCACTGAAAAATGCCAGCCGTGTCGCCGCGACTGATGACTTCAAAGGTCTTGGGGTCGTCCAGCGGCACTTTGGCAATTTCAAACAACTCGCTGTTTGCGCTCCGCCCCAAATTGATGAGCTTGAGGCAGTGCTGAATCATGGTTAGATTTTTGAGCCCCAAGAAGTCAAACTTGACCAGCCCAGCCTTTTCGACGTCGTTCTTGTCGAACATCGTGACGTTTTCGCCGCTTTGACCTTTGCCTACAGGCACGTGCGTCCACAGCGGCCCACGGCCAATGACCACGCCCGCAGCGTGGACGCCGACATTGCGCACCGCCCCTTCCACCGATTGCGCCGTCCGCAGCATCCTGGCGATGGTCGGCGAAGCATCCATTTCGGCCTGCAGGCGCGGGTCGATCGCCAGCGCGTCCGCCACGCTTTGGTGGTGTTCATCGAGCGACTGCAGCACCGGATCGAGGGCTTTGCAGATGCGATCGACGTCGGGCAAAGGCACCCCGAGCACCCGGCCGACATCGCGCACCGCGCCTTTGGCCTTCAAGGTCCCAAAAGTAGCGATTTGCCCGACTCGCTCACTGCCATAGGTATCGGCGACGTAGCGGATCACTTCGCCGCGGCGATCGACACAAAAATCGATGTCAAAATCGGGCATTGACACCCGCTCGGGGTTCAAAAAGCGCTCGAACAACAAGTTGTAAGGCAGCGGATCAATGTCGGTAATGCGCAGACTATAGGCGACTAGGGACCCAGCGCCGGAACCACGACCCGGACCAACGGGAATCTGCTGCTGTTTTGCCCAGTTGATAAAATCCTGCACGATTAGGAAATAGCCCGGAAAATCCATGGCGATGACAACGGCAATCTCACGCTCCAGCCGGTCGCGGTAGACTTGCGTATCCACCGCTTTGCCGATCGCGGCGAACTCCGCCAACCGTCGCTGCAATCCGGCGCGCGATAGTTCGGCAAACAAAGTTTGTTCGTCTTGACCGACCGGAACGGGAAACCGCGGCAGCAAGGTTTTGCCCAGATCGAGCTTGACGTTGCAGCGCTCCGCGATGGCCAAGGTCGCCGCGCACAGATGCTCCATACCCTTGAAACGGCTGAGCATTTCATCTGGAGTTGCCAAATCCATTTGGGTCGTCGGCAGCGGTTCGTTCTCCGGCCGGGCCTGGGTGCCCAAACCGATGGCTACTAGCACCTCGTGGGCGCGGGCGTCGGTCGGCGAACAGTAGTGAACATCGTTAGTCGCGACCGCGCCGATCCCAAGTTGCTTTGCTAAATCCAACAGTTGAGGGGCAACGACCTCGTACTCCACGAGACCGCAGCGCTGGACTTCTATGAAAAACGCCCCCGGCGCGAACCAACTGCGGCAGCGCTCGGCCGCTCGATAGGCTTCGTCCAACTCGCCGCGCAGCAGCGCATTGGCAATTTCGCCGGCCAAATCACCGGATAGCCCGATCAGGCCTTGGCTATGGTCCTTGAGGATCTGCCAGTCGACGCGCGGGTGACCACCGCTCGGTGCACACAAATTAGCCTTAGATATTAGATAGATTAGGTTCTGATACCCTTCGTTGTTCTCAGCCAGAACCGTCAAGTGGTGCACGCGCCGCACGTGGTCGCCCATCGGTCGCGAGGCAATCGACAGGCAGCAGCCGTAGATCGGCTTGATTTTCGCTTTCTTGCATTCGAGCGTGAACTGGATGCCGCCATGCAGATTGTCATGATCAGTCAGCGCCACCGCCGGCAGGCCCAATGCCGCGGTTTGCCGGACCAAATCGCCAATCCGCAGCGTCGAGTCAGCGACCGAATACTGGCTATGGACGTGCAAGTGAACAAAACTCATGGCGTACTGGGCCTGCCGGTGGATTTGACGCTACCCACGCAGTTGTACCACCAAAGGCGGGCGGGCCGCGAACGAACGGCTAGAGACCCGACCAATTAACGCCGAACCTCAAAGAATTCCCAAACAAAACGGAGCGGTCTGACGCCAACCCGCAGGCCACTGAATAAGTGCCGCAGGCTCGCGACCCACAAAGCAAGCACTGAGATGCCGAGCAAATCTTATTTGATCGGCTCTCTAGTGCGAACCGCCGCGTTCCAGTGCTTTGGCTTGCTGCCACAACTGCTCCAGTTCGTCTGCATCGGCCCGATGTTGCGCGCCATGGCGTTCAGTCACCGCTCGTTCAACATGGCCAAACCGCGTGCTGAACTTGTCCAGCGCATCGCGCAAGCTCAACTCGGCGTCTAAGCCCAGGTGGCGGGCCAGATTGGCGACTGCAAACAAGGCATCGCCCAACTCTTCCTGCATGGCCGGCCGATCGCCTTGTTCCCAGGCGTGCTGCAATTCTGCCAACTCTTCGTGCACTTTGGGCCACACGGCCGCGGCGTCCGGCCAATCAAAGCCAATGCGCGCCGCCTTGTCGGCCATCCGCTGAGCACGCAACAGCGCCGGCAGATTGCGCGGAACGCCATCGAGGGCTCCTTTGCCTTCTTTGCGCTTCTGCTGTTCCCAGCGATCGCGCACTTCGCCAGCGCTGGCCACTTGGGCGTCGGCCTCAAACACATGCGGATGGCGCCGAATCATCTTGGCGGCGATGGCATCGGCCACGCTGTCCAAGTTGAACCATCCGTATTCATGGGCAATTTGCGATTGAAACGCGACCTGAAGCAGCACATCGCCCAGCTCTTCGCGCAGTTGATCAATAGCTGGCTGCGGCGGGCGTTGTGGCGGTTCACCGGCCGTGGCCTGCGCCGCCGGACCCAGCGCGGCAATCGCGTCGAGCAATTCGTGGGCCTCTTCAATGAGGTAGGCGCGCAGCGAGGCCAGAGACTGCTCGCGATCCCACGGGCAACCGTCGACCGCGCGCAACGCCGCCATGACGGCAACCAGCCGTTCGACACCGGTACAATGGTCAGGAGCAAGAGACAAGCGAGGCCAATCCGGGGCTGGGTACTGCGAACGCCAAGTACTGGATCAGGGTACGGGCAGCAGGTCCAAGAACGCGACTTCGCTGCCCACCACCCGAGCGAACGACACCACTGCAGTACCCGGGACAAGGTAAATCGATCATTGGGCATTCCGCGGAGTGGCGAGTCGGCCTTTCAGGACGCGAGCTTAGCGACCAACCAAGCAAGCATCGGAGCGGCGAGTCGGCCTTTCAGGACGCGAGCTTAGCGACCAACCAAGCAAGCATCGGCTCTCAATGGCCGGCGCCCATCGGCACCACCGGGCGAGCCGTCGGCTCCGGGCCTTTGGCGACCAGCTTGAGGCGGCCAGCGCCGTCCAACTTATGAAAATCACCACCGACCGGCACCCAAGTGCCCATGTGGCTGATGTCGTGGGTGCCCTTGTCGTCGATGCGGTACATATTCGCTTCGATCACGGTCCCCTCCGCCGGTGCCGCCGTCAACCCGAGGCCCTTCCATGGAATTTTGGCCTCAACCGTAAAACCTGTGTCGGCACCATCGGCATTGACATCGCCGTCGACCGTAACTTTATGTTCCATACCGGTTTCATGCTTGCTGGCGTCTTCCCACTTGGGCTGACGCGGGCCGGTAAACAGGGCGTCAAAGCGGGCACCGTTGGGCGCGATCTGGACTTCCATGTACTTGCCGTCTTGACCCGGCAGGCGCATGAACAACTCGATGACATCGCCTTCCCACAGCGTGCTGTCGTTGGCGGCATGGGTGTTGCGTACGTCGGTGTCGTTGGCATGGGCCGTGAAATACAAGTTGGTGTCGTCCCACGCCAGCTTGGCGGTGGCCGCAATCGCCGCATTCAGTGGCCGACTGTCGGGTTGGTGACCAATCTGCAGCGGCACAATCCCTCGCCACGCCGCGTCGTCGTCTTTGCCATCGATGACCGGCGGCGCGGCCACTTTGCCAATCTGCACTTCCTTGAGTGCTTCAGCCACTTGAGCGATTTGGCGCAAATTCACCGGCGTCGGCTCGGTAGCTGCGCCACCAGGGGCAGCTCCGCCGTCGAGCGGGACCGTCGCCAGCAACACGCGACCGTCTTTGTCGACACTGAGCCCGCCGGGACTTTCGACCTTGAGACGGCGATCGCCTTGGGTGCTGTTGTACAGGCCCCAATCGAAGAACCCGATCAGGATCTGCGCATCGGTCGCCTCCCAATCGCTTGGCACGGCGATACTTACGACATCTTTGATAATTTCGCCCTTTTTCCACTGGCCAACCGGATACAAGCCGTTGACACCATAGTGGTCAAACGGGGTGCGGCGCTTGCCGGGAGCCTCAAAGTGGACAAACACCTTCCAGTCGCCGGCAATCGGCTGATCGACGCGAAAGTACATGACCAAATCAAAGGTTCCGCCCTTCTTGGGCTTGCCCACGATGTCATAGCCGAGCAAAACGACCTTGTCTTCAAACTTGGTATCCGTTTTGACCTGCAAAGTCGCGGGCGGCACGGCCATCACGTTGGCCGCGATTTGCTGTTCCTGGTCCTTGGTCAGCACGATCTGCTGGCCAGCCGGACGGCGACAGCCTGCGCCCAAGCTCAAGGCCATCGCGGCGCTCGCCGTGACGACAACAGATTGCCTAAGCACGCGGCGCATTGTCCGCGCAACTGGCCAGAACGGAGAGAATTTAGCCAACATTTTGCGACCCTTGCTGCGCCCAATTGCGCTCAAAAACGGCGCGAAGAATAGGCTGGCCGCTGGCAATGTGCAAGACGCTGACGGTCAAAATCGCTAGCTGGGAGTGCGCGGCGCTCAGGCTCATAGTCTGGCTGGTTTGCGGACGACGGGTCGCATACACAGCGAAGTCAAGGCTCGCAGCCAAATGGTGCAAAAAATGCCGACTATGACAAGGATGTCAGGGTAGCAGGCGGCGCAAGCCGCGGTGCGCCCAGATGCCTGCCTACGGTTCGAGCAAATGCGCCAATGCGTCGCGGTTGCCCGGCGCCTGCAGCTTGCGCAGCGCTCCGGTCTCAATCTGGCGAATCCGCTCGCGGGTCAAGTTGAACATTTCGCCTACTTGCTCAAGGGTCAGGCATTCGTCGGTGCCAATGCCAAACCGCAATTTGAGCACCGCCTCCTCGCGCGGGTGCAGCTTGGTCAGCGCCCGCCGGGTCTGATTGGTGACGTCTTTGGTCACGCAGGCGTCGATGCCCTTGACTGCATTGTAATCCTCTACAAAATCAACAAGCTGAGCGTCGTCTTCGCCGACTGGCGCATCCAGACTGAGCGGCGATCGCACCATGCGCAAGATCGTTTCCACTTGTTCAATCGGTTGCTCGCAGCGGGTAGAGATTTCTTCAACGCTCGGATCGCGGCCCAGTTGCTGCTCAAGCGCCGCCCGCTCGCGCAAAATGCGGTTCAGTGCCTCAATCAGGTGGACTGGAATCCGAATCGTCCGCCCCGAATCAGCGATCGATCGCGTGATCGACTGGCGAATCCACCACGTGGCGTAAGTCGAGAACTTATAGCCGCGTTGCCACTCGAATTTCTCCACGGCCTTAATCAAACCGATATTACCTTCTTGTACCAAATCAAGAAGTTGCATGCCGCGGTTGAGATAGCGTTTGGCAATGGACACCACCAAGCGCAAGTTGGCTTGGATCATGACGCTGCGGGCCTCAGCGATGTTGCGCTGTGCAGCCACCACTTTGCGCAAATCGCGGCTGGCCTGTTCAGCAGAGCTTCCGTAACCAAGTGAAAGTGCTTCCACTTCTTCGAAGGCGCGAATGGCTGTCGCTCGCTTCTTGCCTGTGGGATCCTGCTTGGGCTTGGCGCCGGAATTCGCTAGAGCCGCCACCGATTCGCGTGTCAGTTCAGCTTCTTCGGCACGCTTGCGCAGGTTGTGCTCGGCCTTGACCAACTCGCGGGCCTTGTCTTGCAACACGTCCAACGCGCGGGCGACCAGCCGTTCACCGGTGCGGTCCTCCCAAAACGTCCGGTATTTACAGCGCATTGTCTGGCTTAACATCGGCGTGCGCTGCGCATGCGCCGACTCTGCTACCAAGTTGGCGATATCGGCGTCCAATGCGACCACCCGCTCGCGAAAGCGCTCAGCGCGGGCCAACGTCGTGATTCGCGCGTCGCGGTCACGCCAGCACTCGACCTCGGTCCATTCACGCAACACATCGTGATCGGTCGCCATATCTATTGGCAAGGTGGTCATAAAGGGGTTGGTGTAAGGTACTCGCTGCAAGATTTCCAAAATATCAGCTGAGCTATCTTCGATACGCCGCGCCACTTCGGCTTCGCCTTCGCGCGACAGCAATGACACGCGACCAATGTGCTGCAAGTACAACACCGTAGAGTCGAGGTGATGCTCGCCTGACTCTTCACTATCGGGCCCACGGCGGCCACGGCGGGGATCATTGGCCTCATAGGGCGCGGAGTCGCGCAGGCCCGAACTTCGGTAAGCGCCATCGACCACATGCAGCCCGGAGATCATCGGCCCTTCAGCCAATTCAAGGTCTTCGAGTTGATCCAGCGGGAGGTCGTCGGTCGCGCGGTGGTCGTCCATGGCAGGCCTCGCGTGGCGATTAGAGGGCTTGGAATAGGATTCTATCGGTCGGACTTTGGGGGCACGATGGTTGTGGACAGCCGCTGCAACCCGCCCAGCCGCTGGAACCCAGGGTGAAGCATCACCGAGGGCGCGCAGATGTCCAGAATCACGTAACGCTGCCGGAACCGGCCGGGCAAGTCCTACTTCTGGCCGGGCAAGTCCCACTTCTGGCCGGGCAAGTCCCACTTCTGGCCGGGCAAGTCCCACTTCTGGCCGGGCAAGTCCTACTTCTGGCCGGGCAGGTCCTCGTTTCGTTCCGGCAAGTCCCGGTTTGCGGTTCGCTTGTGGCATGGCGGGCCTTTGGCGGGCGACTGCCCACTGGGAACGACCGCGTTGGGGGTAGCGCAGCCGTCCAGACCCATTGTTCCATGCAAGGACCGCGCCAACCTGCGCGCACAGTGATAACCGGCCGTAAGTGGTTGTGGCCTTACGCCGTCGACCTCCGCTCACCCGCGCAATGCCGCGCAATGCCGCGCAATGCCGCGATCCGTGCGTCAATCCACTGACAGCGGAGTCATGCCGGAGCCGACTGCGACCACTGGCCGCTCCTGAGGACGACACCAGGCCGGGGACCGCTCGCTTGGGACCGCCCGCTTGGCCCTTTCAAGGTGGTGCGCCGCCTTCCAGACGATCGACCCGACTCAAAAGTTCAGTCGCCTCTTCGGCCTTGCCCAGTCGAATCAAATAGGCGGCATGAGCTTGCAGACAGCCTTCCAATTCGCGGACTTCTCCGGCTTTGGCAAACCACTCGGCGGCCTTGTCCCACGCATCTAAGGCCCCAGATTCGTCGTCGGCATCGCCTAAGACCTGGGCAAGAGTTTTGTGGGAAAAAGCCCGAGTTCGAATAAAATCACAGGCTCCGGCAGCGGCCACCGACCGGCGAGCCCACTTGATGGCGCGCTCACGATCGCCACGTTGGCGCGCAGCCACCGCCAAGTTGCGCGAGGCATCCGATAGCAACGCATTGTCGACCAGAATCCCGGCGCCTTCGATCGCCTGATACAGCAGCGCCTCGCCCTCATCTGTGCGGCCAACCACGCCCAGCGTCTCGCCCAGATTATTTTGCAACAGCGCGATTGTGCGCCGATTCCCCACTCGCTTGGCCAACTCCAGCGCTTCTTGCATGGCGACAATGGCCTGATCGTGTTGGGCGGCCGTACTGTGGCACACCCCCAGCGCATTGAGCGCTTCGATCAACCCGGCCAGATTGTTGCGACTGCGCTGCAATTCTACGGCGCGCTCCAGATAGCTGTGGGCTTGTTCAATGCGGCCTTTGGACATCAGCACAATGCCCAAGTTGCACAACGTGAAGGCCTGTCCGGCGCGATCCCCCATCTTTTCACGGTATTGGGCGGCGCGCTTGAGAAACTGCTGAGCTGGATCCAGACGACCGACCGTCCAGTACGCGCGGCCGATATCATCACAAGCCGAAGCTAAGCCCTTGAGATCTTGAGCGGCCTCATACAATCGCAGCGCCGGCGCCAAGTGATCGATGGCTGCAACGACTTTGCCTTGGGTGCGAAACATCCGGCCCAAATGCTGCAGCGCCTTGGCGCCGCGGGTGCGCGCCCGAAAGCGCCAAGCCAGTTCCAAAGCATCGCGATACAGCGCTTCAGCTTGCGGCCACTGACCTTCCAGTTCGTGCAGGCGGCCCAGCCCCAGCTCGGCCTCGCCGTGGACGTGCGCCAGCGTTTGCGGAGCCAATTCACGGGCTTTTTCCAAAAGTGTCCGCGCGGTGGCGTTGCGGTACTCGTCGAGCGCCTGCAAGCCCGCCCGCAAGTACAGGTGCGCGGCGTGGACCTTGTCACCGGCCAACAGCCACAATGGCGCCAAGATTTCAGCTAGATCGCCAGTGCGGTCGCTGGCCACCATTTGCAGCCAGACGGCCGCTTGCTCGCTAAAAATCTGCAATTGTTCAGGGTTCAGCAATTCTAGCAGTGAGCGACACTCGGCCTCATCGACGAAGCGATGCGGACTCTCAGCGGGTAGAATGGCTTGAGGCTCGGCGGCAACCACCCCGCGATCAATCAAGAACTGCACGACTTGCTGGACGCGGTCGGGCAACTTGTCGCGGCTCAGCTCGTCAATCGTGCGGGCTCCTTTGCGCTCACCCTGAGCAGGGTCGCCGCGCAGCAAGGCCACCACCCCGCCGATCCAAAAGTGCGCGCCAAACACTGCGGCTGCGGTTGCCACGGCCATCTGAAAATCGTCCAGACCGTCTAGACGCCGACCAGCCGTGGCGAGCAGGTTGGACGACCGCAGCTCGCGCTGCATAATATCGTCATTGATTTTCCATCCTTCGGCGTCCGACAGGATCGCGCCGCGCTTGTACAGTGCCTCCAGACCTGCCAGCAACCGTCCGGGTCGACCGCTGGCCAATTCCACCAGCGCGGCAACTTGGCTCGCGGTCAAGCCTTGGACCCCAGCCAGTGCTTTGTGAGCCAGATCAGTCAGTTGGGGCGCCGGCACCGCCGCGAGTTCCAGAATCGGCCGCTCGACCAGCCACGGTCGGCGCACCGCCCCGCGCCGATCGGTCGCAAACACAATGGCCACTGGCAGCGCCGGCGACTGCTGCAAGAGTTGAGCAAGCACTGCCAGGCTCTCAGCGTCACTTTCGCCCGCATCGTCAACCAGCAACAACGTCGGCGGGTCGGCCATCATGCGCTGCAGCAGGTTGAAAAGCGCTTCGCGGGCGCGGTGCGCTTGTTCGGCGCGATCCAAGAAGTCGATGTCGTGGTCGTTCCAGAAATGAAAGCCGAGCATGGGCCCGCACGTGCGCGCAACTTCTGCACCAGCGGGGTCGCTGTACAGCGCCTCAACGCTGCGCTCAAAACGTTCGCCGGCAATGGTGCCAGCCAAGAACTCACCGATATCAAAGCGCAGTCGCATCAGGCGCTCGAGCAACGCATAGGCGCGCAGGCACCCTTGGGCGGAAATGGCAAACACGCGCGCGTGAGCCAATTCGGCCACTGCTCGTTCACGCAACGACGCCAGTACAGTCGATCGCCCTGAGCCTTCTTCGCCTTGGACCGTCAGCGCCGCCATTCGCCGGTCGCGCAACGCTTGCAGAGCGTGATCAGAGACGTGCTTGGTTTCGCGCTCACGGGCGATCAAGATCAGCTTGCCGCCCTCGCCCGCCCGCCACGGCAAGTCAAAGTCTTGCGGTGACACCGTGCCGCGCGACGAATCGCCGGCGCCCTGCTCCAACAAGTCGGCGTCGGCAAAAAACTGGCCTATCACGTCGACTGGGCGGTCGCTGCGGGCGATCGGTCCAGAGTCACTGCGCAACGGCGCTAAGCACACCTCGCAGAAGCGAAAAGACGAAATATTTTCGTGGCCGCAGCGGTGGCAGCGCATGGTGATCGTCCTTTGGGGCACCTGATAGGGATTGAGCGACGCGGTGCGGACAGCCAATTGTGCGGCAGGATCGCATCAGGCGCAATGGTGCCGACCCGCCGCGATCCCCCGCTTTGGGCGCATCTGTGCGTCGCGGCGTCGCCTTTCTCCTTGCGGCGTACGCGAGTGCGCCTCAGTCGAAGTGCTCCTTGCTCCTTGTCGAGCGACAGCGAGCGACAGCGAGCGACAGCGAGCGACAGGGTACTGGCATCCCAAATCGGGGGCCGCGGAGAATTTCGATGGGCAATCCTGGCCCGCCGCGATGGCCCATTTTCGCCGCCAGTTGCGGATCGGCGTGCCCGCGCCTTGGCTGCCGCTGTTTGCCAACCATGGTATCGTCCGCGCGCTTGTGCCTGTGGTGCGGCATGGCTTGGAGTGAGATGGGGATTTGGCACGGACGCGTAGTCTTGGTCACCGGCGCTGGCGGTTTTATCGGCTCGCATTTGACCGAGGAGTTGGTGCGTCAAGGCGCGCAAGTTCGTGCTTTGATTCGCTATAACTCGGCCGGGCGCCGGGGCTTCTTGGACGACTTGACCGCGGACGTGCAGGCAGCAATCCAAGTGCACGCCTGCACGGTCGAGGATCCGTTTGCCGTGGCCAAAGCGGTGCACGGGACAGACACTGTGTTTCACTTGGCGGCATTGATCGGAATTCCATACAGTTACGTTGCGCCGCATCACTACGTCCACACCAACGTCAACGGCACGCTCAATGTGTTGGAGGCGTGTTTGCGCGCCGGAGTGCGCCGGTTGGTGCACACGAGCACCTCAGAAACGTATGGCAGCGCCCAGTACACGCCGATCGATGAAAAGCATCCGCTGGTCGGGCAATCGCCCTATTCGGCGTCCAAGATTGGCGCCGACCAGATGGCCATCGCCTACCATCGCAGTTTCGCATTGCCAGTCACGGTGTTGCGGCCGTTCAATACCTTTGGGCCGCGGCAATCGGCGCGGGCGATCGTGCCGACGATCTTGACCCAGTTGTTGGTGGGCACCGATCCGATCTTGGTGGGCAGTGTCGAGCCGCAGCGCGATTTGAACTACGTTGCCGATACCGTTGCCGGTTTTGTTCAGATTGCGAACTGTGAGGCCGCCATCGGTGAAGTCGTCAACATCGGCTCTGGGCAAACGCAGTCGATTGGCGATCTGATCGACCTGATTGGCCGGCTGCTGGGTCGGCAGATTCGGGTGCGCTCGGAGGACCAGCGGATCCGACCGGCCAACAGCGAAGTGCAAGTGTTGCTCGCTGATACCCACAAGGCTCAGCAACTCTTTGGCTATGCTCCACAAGTCGGCCTCGAGCAGGGTTTGCTGCTGACCTACGCTTATTTGCAGCGCCATCTGGACCGCTATCGACCCGCAGACTATCTCGTGTAGAGGCTCGAGCGCACGGACAAGTTGCTCAGGTCTGCGCCACTATTTCTTCTTTGACTTGGCGCCTTTCGCCGCGACTGCCGGCAATTCAGCTGGAACCGCGGCCACTTGAAGCAGAGGTTCCAGGGTCGGCACCGGCTCTGGGATCGCGTCTTTAGGCTGCCGAAGTGCCCGGATGAGCAGAATGACGCCGACCACAACCATCGGCATCGACAACCACTGTCCGGTTGTCAGGTGAAAGTCGCCCAAACGCTCCAACGTGCCCAAAAAGCCCTCGGTTCGCAACTGTTCGTCTTGAAATTCCTTAAAATTTTCATAGACAATCCGCTGGCCAAAATAGGTAATGCAAAATACCCCGGCCAAAAAACCGGAGCCCGCGCGTCGAATACCGCGCTTTTCCAGCACGGTCAGCAGTAGGAAGGTCACCAGACCCATTCCAAATTCGTACAGCTGACTGGGATGGCGTGGCAGGCAGTCGGCAGCGGCAATGTGCTCGATGCGGCAATAGCGCATGAACTGCACACCCCACGGCACATCGGTGGTGCGACCGACGATCTCGGAGTTGAAAAAGTTGCCGATGCGCACACCACCGGCAGCGATGGCGACGGCCGGCGCCAGATAATCGGCCAGCTGGGTCCACGTCCGGCCAGTTTTGCGCCCAAACAACCACAGAGCCAGGATCAGGCCAATCGTGGCGCCGTGCGATGCCAGTCCTCCCTTCCAAAACTTAACAATTTCAACGGGATTCTCTAGGTACGTCTTGTATTCGTAGAAAAAAACATGGCCCAGCCGCGCGCCAGCGACAATGGCGACGACGCCAAACCACAGGAATTGTTCTGCAAATTCATGAGACTCGCCATTGCGCAGCGCTTGCCGACGCCAAACGGCAAAGCCGGTGTAGATGGTCAATGCAAACATCACGCCGTAATAGCGGATCTGCAGCTTACCGAAATCAATAAGGATTGGGTCCCAATCCCACGTAATGAATCCGAGCATGGGCTCCTTGACGTTGGCGTGTCGTTACAGTGGTTTATGCAGTCTGACTGCGGCTATTTGGTGCACAGGCCCCATTTGGTGGGCACGCAAAACTGGCCGCCGTTGGCACTGGCATTGGTGGCCTTGATGTCGCTGCATTTCCAAGCGCCGTCGGCAGGGCAGCTCGCCTGCGTTTCTCCCGCCTCGCACTTGCCATTGGGGCAGGCCGTGCTGGTGCTGCCGCAGAACTTGTCGTAATCGGCGCAGCAGTCATTGCTGGATTTGCACTGGGTGTCGCAGTAGCAACCCGACGAAGCCTTGCCGCACAAGCCGCTGCAACTGCCGCCGGCGGTCTTGCAGTCGGCTGGGCACGAGGTGGTGTTCTCGCCGGCCTCACAGACCCCGTTGCCGCATTTGGCCGTAGTGGGCACGCACACTTTTTGGCTGTTGCACACGAGGCCAGCGGTGCAGGTGCCGGGACAGGTGCCGTTGCAACCGTCGGCAGCGCCGCACACGGTGGTGGCCGTGCATTTTGGGGTGCAAGTGGTGCCGCCGCATACGGCCTTGTAGTCGGTGCAGCAGTCGCCGGCGTTGGTCCACGCGTCGTCGCAATAACAATTAGTGGCTTTGCTGCCGCACTTGCCGACGCACGAACTGCCGCCGCCACTCGCTGGGCAGTCCTTGACGCAGTTCGCGGTCGTCTCGCCGGCTTCGCACATGCCGTTGCCGCACACCGGCCCGGTCGTCTTGCAGTCCTTGACGCAGGTTTCCGTGGTTTCACCGACTTCGCAAAACCCATTGCCGGACACCGGCCCGGTTGTCTTGCAGTCTTGGCCGCAATTTGTTGGGGTTTCACCGCTTTCGCATTTGCCGTCGCCGCATACCGGGCCGGTCGCGCTGTCGCCCATGGGCGAGTCCGCCAGTGGGGTGTCGACGCCGCCGCTGTCAGTCCCGGCGGTGTCGGCTGGGGCGATGTCGGCTGGGGCGAGTCCGCCACCGGACTGTCAGCCTTGATGGCGTCAGCCTGGGCGGTGTCGGTCAGGGTTGCATCGCTACCGGATGCCGCGTCATTGGAATTGGCTGCGTCAGTGCCGCCGGGGCTGGCTGCACTGCACTGCGTCTGCACCGGCTGGCTGTTGGCAACGCTGGCACATACTTCGCCCAAGCCGCACACCGCAACTTTGGTCCATTTCTTAGTGGCAGAATCACAAACGACTCGAATGTCAACACCATTTTCGGTGGGGCAGCCATGGGCGAGAACCGCGGCACAGTCCACGCCGAGCAGCCCACCTGCGGGCGTGCCACGGCCGATCGACGGACCGCCGCCGCCACTGCCACCGCCACCACTGCCACCGCCACCACTGCCACCGCCACCGACACACGCGCCAAGGGCGATCCCAAGAACCACGCCACAACTCAAGTGGCGACCAGAGCGGATCAGAAGAGTAAGCATGGTGGTCCACCGGGCTTGCGATCCATGATCGCGACTCAACGTTGAAACAGCCAGTATTGCAACGATGTAGGTGAGATCGCTGGCCCACGCGGGCCGGAAAACCTGCCAAAATGCCCGACAAGGTAGGGATGGCACGGTCGTCGTCAAGGGCTTAGTGGCCGAATTCTGGCAGAGCTTAGAATTCGCCGCGCACGCCCAAACTGGGAATTATCGGCAATCCAGTTTGGTACTGACTGGCCGTAGCGTCATAGTTGTATTGGATATTTTCGGGGTTACCGTGGTTGTAGACGTTTTGGACGTCCAAATAGAGGTTGAGCAGCCAATCCTCGAAAATGAACTTCTTGTCGATGCGAAGGTCGAGCTGGTGAAAGGCGGGCAGGCGATCACTCAATAAATCAGCGGATTGAATGCGACTATAGGTATCGTTGGCCTCGTTGTAGACGGCGGTCGACAGGGGCGTCGTCGGATTGCCGGTGACGACCCGAAAGCGCGCCCCCACTTCCCAGTTGTTGTCCAGCTTGTAGCTACCCAAAGCGGTGAAAATATGCGTTTGGTCCCACCCAAAGGGCCGCTCGGGCAAGTGCGGCTCGTCTTGGCGCAGCGCGCGCAGCAAGGTGTAGGCCACCCACCCAAAAAAGCGCCCAACCGGCTTGTGGCGCACCAGCAATTCGGCGCCCATGATCTCACCCTTGCCCGCATTGATCGGCGGTGACGGCACCACCCCGCGACGGTACACCACCAGATCGCGCAGTTCCTTTCGAAAAAACTGCAGGTCGATGTCGACGGCTTCGCTCAGTTTGTATTCCGCACCGGCCGCGACTTCGTAACTGCGAAACGGCAGAAGCGCTGGATTGCCAACGCGTTTGGCGACTTCGGGCGGTTGCGGGCGTTGCACCAGTTCACCGGCGGCAAACTTGGCGGTCCACTGGTGGTCGACGGCCCAGCGCAGATTGAGGCGCGGAGTCAGCGCTTCACCCCCCGAATCGCCACGGAACAAGTCGAAACGCAGACCCGGGACCACTTCTAAGTCGGAACGCAACTTGAACACCGCATCAAAATAAGCGGCAGGCGACACAAACGCGCCCGACTGCTTAATCTGAACGCGTCGAGAGGGGACGCCACCGCCACCACCGCCAAAAGTGCCGCGCTCGCCGGTCGTCTGAAACAGCGGCGCGTAGATCTCGACGTCATACGGATTGATGAACACGTCCAAACCGGGTCGCAGCACCAAACGACCGGTGCCAATCGTGAAATCTTGGCGCAGCGTGTAATCGCGGTTGGAGAGCTCAAAACGAAACAGGTCACCAAACGCGAAGTCGCCCAGGCCCAATGTCGCGCCGATGGTCGTGTTCGAGGTCCAATCGCCGCCGTCGTGGCGCACGATGCCGACTAGGGTGTGAAACGAAGTGTGGCTGGCGAGCTCGCCACGCGCTTGGGGAAAGCCAGGCGGCGGCTCTTTGAGGACGGCGGTCAAGCCGTCATCGGTGCCAAACCAGAACAATATCATAGAAGTGCGACTGTTGACGCGGTGATCGAGCTTAAGCTGGTAGTCCCAATAGCGCGGCGCCAAGGTCAACGGCAGTTGCTTAGCGATAATGTCCAGACTCAAGAAGGCATCGATGTACGACCGCCGCCCCGCCAGCGCTACGCTGGTGTCCTCGCCAAGCGGGCCTTTGAGCAAGAATCCGGTGTGATAGACATTGGATTCCAGATAGCCGTGCCAACCTTCTTCCTTCTTGGGCAGCGCCAATCGAGCGTTCAGCAAGCCACCCGTCTGGCGACCGTAGCGCGCGCTGAAACCGCCGGGATAGAAGTCGATCGACTCCAGTAAGTCTGTGTTAATAATGGAGTAGACCCCGCCGAAATGGTAGATCAACGGGACCCGCACGCCCTCCACATTGATAATGGTGTCGAGCGGCGCCGAACCGCGCACCACCAACAGACCTGAACCAGCCGTGCCGCGCGCCACCCCCGGCAAGTTCTGCACCACCTTGAAAGCGTCACCCTGAACCCCGGGAATACGTTGGATCTCTTCGACGCCTAGGCTGCGGCGCGCCATCTGGCCCGGTTCCGGCGGCGCACTCGCCGTAGCGCGGTACACGGTGTAGCTCAGGCGCTCAGCCCGCAGGCGCACGCTGGTGGTCTTGCCTTCGGTAATTGCCGTCGTCTGGCGCAGCGGCTTGTGATCGGTGCCTGGCAAGTACAACTCAACGGCACCTGGCCGCAGCAGGCCGAATTGAAAGTGACCGTCACCGTCGGTGGTCACGTCGGCGTCTTGGCCCGCAATGGTCACCGTTGCGCCCATGACCGGGCGGCCGGTGCCCTTTTCGACAACTACCCCGCGCAGACTGGAAAACCCGGCCGGGGCTCGCTCAATGTCGCGGCGCCCAAATGGGCTCTGCCCTGCCGCCGTGGTGCGCCGAACTGCCGGCATGTGTGCGGCAAACTTGAAGCGATAGGTGATGCGCACCGCCACCGCCTTGCCGTCTTGGCGCGCTGGATCAAATTGCAGCGCAGTGGCCGCAGTCACCGCAGCGTGATCGAAATCGGGCCCCGCTGACTGGACCACTTTGACTTTGCTGACTTTGCCGACGACGTCGATGTCAAACTCGACTACCACGGTGCCTGCGACGCCCTTGTCGTGCATGGCTGGCGGATAGACGGGTTCGACCGTTTTGGTGATCTGCGGGGGTTCGATGGGCGTTGGCGTCGGCTGTGCTGAGCCCAGGTTGGCCCAAAACAGCGCGCACACTGCCGTTGCCGTCACCGTTTGCCAGCGGTACCGTCGCGCAGTGGGCTGACGAGCAGGACTTGGCACAGAAATCATGCTTTAGGTCCCCGTTGAGCCAAAGCCGCCATCGGCGCGGACGGTCGCCGACAGGTGGTCACTCAGTGCAAATTGAGCGCGCTGCACGCGAGCGACCACCAACTGGGCAATGCGGTCGCCGCGGGCGATCGTGGCCGTCGTCGGGCCAAGATTGACCAAAAGGACTTGTAATTCACCGCGGTAGTCGGAGTCGATCGTTCCGGGTGCGTTGAGAACGGTCAGGCCCGATCGCCAAGCTAGCCCAGATCGCGGTCGCACTTGGACCTCAAAACCTTCGGGAATTTGAAGTATTAGCCCTGTCGGCACCCGCACCCGACCCATGGGCAGCACCTGCACCGGTTCGGTCAGCGCCGCGCACACGTCCGCCCCTGCCGCGCCACTTGTGGCGTAGTGCGGCAACGGCAAATCGGCGTCGCGTATGCTGTCTAGGCGCACTACAGCAATCGATGGCGCATGGCTCACAATGTTGACCAGCGCCGCAGGGCGCGCCGCCACCATACGGGCGATGTCACTGGCCTGCAAGGCCTTGCTGTTCCGCGATCCCCCGCTTTGGGCGCATATCGGCGTCGGCGCTCCAGTCCGATGCTCAACGGCCGCGAAGGCCGTTTCCGCTTCGGGCTTCGCTTCTCCTTGATTTGCATCCAAAATCGGGGCTCGCGAAAGACGCGTTGGGGAATTTGGGTCTAGCGTCCCAGCCAAAATCAGCGTCCCAAATTGCCCACCGAAATTCCCCGCGAGCCCCGATTTGGGATGCAGATCAAGGGACAAGGGGCTTGACGACTGAGGCGTACTTGTGTGCGCCGCAAGGAGGAAAGCGCCGCAGCGACGCCGAGATGCGCCCAAAGCGGGGAATCGCGGGCGGCTGCTGGAGTTGACACACTGCGATGGCACTGTGCAAGATGGCCTGCCGCGACGCCACGGCGAGCGTTCATGCCTCAAGGCGATGCCCAAATTGATCCGGTACGGGCTATTTTTGCTACTGCTTTACAGTTCGGCTGCCGGTGCAGCGCCGACGGGGTCGCCAGATCTGCCGAGCGCGGTGACGGCCACCGGGTGGGTCATCCCGTCCGGCCAAGAGGCACTGGTGGCGGCAATGGTCGCGCCGGGGCCCGATTTTGCAGCCGGGTGGTCGCTGCGCAATGCGGCCATTGAACGCAACACGATTGTTTGCCAGTACGCAGCAGCCGACGCCCAAACGGCGACCGTGCGGTTGATCCATCCGGATCAGGCATCCAACGCAGTTGCCAAGTCGATGCGTTTTGCCTTAGTCGCCGACCCTGCTGGTGCGGTGCTGGTCCAAGCGTTGCTCAAGCAACTTCGGCAGCGTGAATCGGAGTTTGTGTGGCAGGCACCTAGGGCCAGACCCCAGTCCAGCTCAGCGTCCAAACTGCAGGACAACCCATCGGCCGCAGCTGCTGGTCCACTGCCGCGCGCCGCGGAGTTGCTTGCCCAAGTGGCCGAAGCGATCGAGTCAGGCAACCGTGCCGCCGCCATCCAGCGCATGCCTAGTCTGCAAGCGCTGGGCGCGGGCGAAACCCCAGAAGTCTACGCATGGGCCGCAGTCACCTTGGCCGCCCGCCAAAAGGCCTGCAATCATCCCGATCTACCGGCAACCCTTGCCCAAGCCGCGACGTTGACCGCTGCACTCAACCGTAACGTTTCAACTACGGCATTGCTGCTGCGCTTGGCGGATGCCCAAAATGACGCGGCCGCCGTGGATCACGCTTGGCAGTCGTTGCTGCAGGTGGCCACTGCGCCCGCGGCTTGCCTTGGAGCCGTCCATTTTGCCGAAGACCTGCAGTTGGCCAAGCGTGGCCCTGCCGCGATTGAGCGGATGCAAGCGTTTGTTGATCGCGCGCCGAACTGCTTGGAAGCGGCGCTGGTGGTCGCCCGCATTGGTCGCCGGTTCGCTCTGGCCGATCGCGCTCTTCCGTTGCTGCAACAAGTGCTCAACCGCTCGCCGCTTGCGGACACCCCGACGTTGGCCCGCCTTGCCGTCGATGTCGCGCAATTGCATGCCAGCGCTGGGCGCGGCCCGGCTGCGATGGCAGCACTAGCCAAACTGCAGTGGCAACCGCCTGTCGACCCCCAGTTGCTGGTCGATGTGTCGCGGATCTATCTGGATGTGCCCGATCCAGACCGGCTGGTTCAATTCCGTCAGCGCTCGGACGCCAATCCGCACGACGTGGTTGCCGCCTTCGTGGCGGGGACGGAACTGCACCATCACGGCCAGTGGACGGCGTCCAATGTGTACTTGGCGCGAACGGCGGTGGCGATGGAACGGCAACCGCGCTTGCACTTGTACATGGCCATGAATGAACTGCATTTGGCCCACCAACCGCAAGCCGAAGCTGGCATTGAACGCGCGTTTGCCATCAGTGACCGCGATCCGGATGTCTACTATTGCCGGGCCCATGTACGGGTGGGCGCCAATAATGCCAGCGGCGCGGTCGCGGATTTGCAGCACTATTTGACCATGACTGCCGGTTCGGTCGAAACCTACGCGCCCAAGCAAGCCCGTGTCCAAGGGTGGCTGGTCAGTTTGCTGGCCTGCCGTGGCGCCCGCGACGTCGGCCAGTGTGTCCAAACAGACCAATGGCTGAGCCAACTGCGCCAACTTGGGCCGTGGCTGGCTGCCGGCGTGGGGGCGATCACACTATTGGTTTTGGCATGGCGCCGCCGACGGCTGAGTTAGGGCTATGCAAAATCAAGTCGATTGTCCAACTCGGCCCCTTGCTTGCCTACAGGGTCGCAGACTCGCGGCTTTGCCACCGCGATCCCCCGCTTTGGGCGCATCTGTGCGTCGCGGCGTCGCCTTTCTCCTTGCTCCTTGTCGAGCGACAGGGCCCTGGCCTCCCAAATCGGTGGCCGCGGAGAGTTTCGATGGGGAATCCTGAGCCAGCCCACTGCCCGTCCCGTTCCCGGGCTAAATCGATCGACTTGTTCTTGCTCTCGCACTTAGGAACTGTGACAGAACAAGTTGTTCTGTCACAGGGTTCCATTTGCTTGCTAGGTGGGTCGCAAGCTCGCGACTTTGCAAGGCGACTCGCCGCTCCGGCAAAAATCAAATCGATCGACTTAAATTGTCACAGTTCCTTAGCCGGGCAGCCATGACCGATCCTGTCCTGCCCACCACCTTAGCCGCCCAGTGGACGTGGTGGTCGACGCTGGACCGGGCTCACATCTTGATTGCTATGGCGTTTTTGCTGGTTGTCGCCTTGGCGTTGCCCGCGACGCTGCGGTTGGCTTGGCGTTCGCTGGCAGCGTTGCCGGCGACTGAACGCAATGTCGCCCTCGGTTTCTGCTTGCTCGGCATAGCCTTGCGCTTGGTGGCCCCCGAGCGCCTGGTGATGATTTTTTCGGCCTACCGCCAAGCCGAGGACGTGGCGGTGGCGATCGCCGTCCCCAAGTATGGAGCGGGCACCTTCGTGTTGCACCGCTTGGCCTTTGCTGTGGCCGCTGCCGATCACAGTCTGGTGGTCGACCTACATCGCTGGTGTGCCATTTTGGCCTTGCCGCTGTGGTTGGCGCTGCTGGCGCGCCTGCAGCCCCCGCCGGGCGCGGTGGGTCACGCCGCTTGGCTGTTGGCGTGTCTGCCGTTGCTGGTTCGGGATGCGGCAACCGAAAGCAATATGCTGCCGCCCCTGCTGTGGCTGGCGGCGGGTCTGGTCCAATTGGACCACGGGCTAACGTCTGGGCGCGTGCGCTACCTGTGGTTGGCCAGCTGTTGCGGTGGACTGGCGGCGATGGCGCGACCGGAGCTGCCGATCATGGTGCCGGTGTTGGTGGTGGCTTGGCTGGTGCTGCGCCGCCCTCAGCCGGTGCCGGGTTGGCCAATCGTGGCGGGCCCGGTGCTGATCCTGGCTGCGGCCATTGCTTTGCAAGTTGAGCACTTGCTCTCGGCAGCGGCTTCTGACATCGCCACCGGAGCCTTGCCGCCGCTGGGCTGGGGGGCCGTGGGCGATGTGGTGGCGGCGCTCAGTGCTGCAGCGCCGTTGCAGCCGCAGTTGGTGCCCGTCGCGGTCGCGGGATTTGGCCTGTGGGCCGTGCTCGATGGAGTGCACAGTCGGCGCACTGCTCGGGTGTTGCTCACGGTTGCGCTGGTGTGGATGGCGTTGCCCGCGCTCGATCTGCCCGAACCGTCGATCCCGCGGTTGCACGCTCCAGCGGTGCTGCTGCTGACCTTGACTGCAGCGTTGGCGATCGCCCAGTTTTCAAGACTGTGGCTCAGAATCGGCGCGGTCGCGCTGTGTGTCTTGACCGCGCTGCCGACCCTGCCTCAGGTCTGTGCTGACACCAATGAGAACGACGCCGATCTGTTCGTGCGTCGGGCCTTTGCCGCACTGCCGGCCACAGGCGCGTGTTTGATCTACCTGAGCGCCGGCGACCTACCGCCGCCGCACAAGACGCAACGAGCGCAACCATTGTACCTGCTGCGGCCGCCGCATCGCGACGTCACCGCGGTAGATCACACCACTTGGCGGCGTGCCGGTCATCCGCAGTGTGCCAATGGCACATTTTTGCTAGTGGATCACCGCTGTTGGGCCGCCCACGCCAATGGCCGCAACGGCAGTACCGCCACCATGATGGGCGTCGGTTGCCAGTCGCTGTTGAGCGCCCACCGCTGGACGGCGGTCTTGGAACAACGGGCGGTCAATCATGGCGACAACGCCTACGGCTACTGGGGCGATGGCCCCGCGTTTGCCCTCGGCTTGTACCGATTGAACCTGTAAGGGCACCGCGGTTAGGCTTGCGCGGCTATACTCGATCGCCCAAGTCCGGCACCATGTGCCGGATCGGCGATCTCGTGCTTGCTGGGTGGGTCGCCAAGCTCGCGTCTGCTGTGCAGCCGACTCGCAGCTCCGATCCAAGGTTGATCTCGAAATTGGGAGACTGTGTATAGCCCCCACAAAACCGGCACATATTCATATGCTTCTGCCGCTATGCGATTTGCCGTTGCCGCCGCCACCCGGCATGCTACGCTGGACCACTGCCGCCCCCAAGAGGCTCGGTACCCGCGTTGACGACTAGCACTTGCAGCCACTTGATTTTGCTCGCGATCACCTCGGCGGTGTTGGCGCTGTCGAGTGCCTGTGCCAACGACAGCTCCAGCGGTACTGTCGTCGGCAGCGGCGCGGCCGCCGGCGGCACTGGGCCTGCCAAAGTCGACGTCAAGACCCTGATCTTGCGAACCGATGTTGGCAGCGGCGAAGTGCGGGCCGGTTTGCCAGCTAAAGTCGGGTGTCGCGCGTTCGCGCCCGCCGCCGCCACTGCCGCCGCTGGCGAAGCTGGCGCGGAAGTAGAACTGCCGGCCCCGGCGACGTTAGTGGTCGTCAGCGGCCCTGCGCCACCGCTAGCCATCAAATTAAACGAACTGCGACTGGCCAAGACCGGTTCTTACGTAGTCGCCTGCAAGATTGCCACGCTTGGGCTGCAAGATGTGATTCCACCAACACTTTATGTTGTTCCAGGCCCGCCAGTCGCGGTCGACACCGCTTGGGTGGGCATTTACGGTCAGCCGCCGTCGCCACAGCCCGCACAGGTGACCGCTGGCTCGCTGTTGCAGTGCGCTTGCACGGCTCAAGACAGCTACGGCAATGCCTTTGAACACGGTTTTGCGCTGGCGGTGGCGCCCGATCAAGGGGTCGCGCCTAGTGGCTTAGTGGCCGCGGCCATTGCCGCGGGCCCACTGCAAATCGCTTGCGAAAACGAAGGACTGACGGATAAGACCCCGATTTCGATCGCGGTCATTGCCGACGTTCCGCGCCATTTGTTTACGCTGCTTGAACCGCTCACGATCGTGGCCGGCAACGCCAGTCAACTGACTTGTGTGGCCAATGACGGCTGGGGCAACGCCATTGCTGATTTTCCATTTGCATTGGACCATCCCAAAACAATCACGATTAAGGCCACGTATGCCACCTCAACCGTGGCCGGCGCCCACAAGCTCACCTGCGTGCCCGAAACATTGGACTGGAACTTGTTCACGCTGCATCCGGCGACACTTCAGGTCGTACCGGGGCCGCCACACCAGCTTGAAGTGCTGGCAGTGCCCAATAAACCGGTCTACAAACAAGAAGAAAAGGTGCTTTTCGTGTCGGCGGTCAAAGACAGCTTTGGCAACCTGATTCCACAGGCCACCGTGGTGCTAACAGTGCAGGCGCCAGCTAAGGGCTGGAAATTACTTGATGATAAGACCGTCAAGTTTGCCAGCGACGCCAAGTACAAGCTGCATTTCGAAGTTGCTCAAGCCAGCCAACTGCAAGAAGACCGCACCATTATCGTCGACGGCACCCCGCCGCTGCTGACCATCGAATATCCGCCGTGGGGCAGCACCTTGGAGGGCAAGGCGTCGGTGCCAGTCAAGGGCACGGCGGGCGATGCGACCAGCGGCATCAAGTCATTGCTCGTCAACGGCAAGAGCGCTTACGTCTCCAACAAATCCTGCCAGTTGGACACCGACTGCACCGCCGGCGTGTGCAACCCCGAAACGTACACCTGCACCGTGGGCACGTGGGTCAACCAATTTCCGGCTAAGCACGGGCTCAATCGCGTCGAAGCCAAAACCAGCGACGTCGGCGGCGAGTCGGCCCGCGCCACCCGCGGCTTTTACTATTCCGGCAAGTACTACCCCATCGACGGCACCAAGCCAGACTCCGCGCTGGTGCCCGACGGAATGCAGATTTTCTTGGGCCACGACTTTTTTGACGACGGCGATCACAACCCACAAAAACCAAATGATCTAGCGACGTTGATGGAAATCGCTTTGGCCGGCCTCGACATGAACACGTTGCTGCCTTCAGGCGGGCTCAACTCCGGCGGCGTTGAAGTCACGCTGAGCAACATCAAGTTTGATAAGCCCTTGGTTTCATTGCAGACAGTCGATGGTGGACTGGACATGCAAGTCAAGATCGCCCACATCAGCACCGACATCGCGGTCAAGGCCAAACAGAAAATTGGGCCGATCTCTGTGACCATCAAGATCACTGGCGACATCAAAATTGGCAAGCTGATCATTGACGCCGGCATGGGGATGGCGGTGTTCAACGGTTTTGTCGAAACCAAGGTCACCAAATCCAAAGCCACGATCGAGACCATGAAGTTGCACGTCGACGGCATCGCCGGTTTGTTCGACTTCCTGTTCAACATGGTGCTGGACGCCTATGAGGGTCAAATCGCCGACGCCATCGTCAAGGCCATGAACGACGCCATCCCCAAACTGATCGGCGGCTTGGTCAATCAGTTTGCGATCAACCAACCGATTCCATTACCTGCCGCGGTCAAGGGTGGCAAAGATGTCACGATCCAGTTGGTTTCTAAGCTCAAGACGCTCAAATTCAGCCATAAGGGCGGTCTGGTGTTGATGGATGCCGGTTTTACTGCGGCCAAGGGCACCGCGCACAAGATTTCGGGATCGATCGCCCGTTCGGGCTGCATCGGCACGGTCGAAGATGCCTTTGCCATCGACCAAACCAAGCGCA
>SHZD01000289.1 GCA_009692465.1 Myxococcales bacterium | reverse complement strand
CGAACAACTGTCCGCGGGCCACATGCGGACCAATCGCGTCTAATGCATTGACAATATAGCTATTATCTGGGTCACGTGTCTTCGACAGCGGCGTCGGTACGCAAATCACCACTGCGTCTGCGTTGGCCACCACCTCGAAATCGCTGTGGGCCGTCAGGGTCCCAGCCGCCACCAAAGGCGCCAAGATCGCGGTAGGCACGTCGGCAATATCGGAAATGCCTTTGTTTACAGTGTCGACTCGCGCTTGCGCAATGTCAATGCCCATGGTTCGCAGTCCGACTCCGGCCATGCGGGCGGCCAATGGCAGTCCGACATAACCTAGCCCAACGACTACTATTTTTGCGCTCTTGTCGGCAATTTTTTCAGCTAGAGACACAGCAATTTCTCCATGGCCACGGCCCGCAAAGGGCGCGGAAGTCTAGCCTGCGGGGCGCTCTGCGGCAAGATTGCGGCAACTCCGCGACCCCCGCTTTGGGCGCATCTCGGTGTCACTGCGTCACTTTTCTGTCAGGGACGTACGAGAGTACGCCCCTGACAGAAAAGCTCCTTGCTCCTTGTCGAGCGACAGCGAGCGACAGCGAGCGACAGAGCACTGGCATCCCAAATCGGGGGTCGCGGGGAATTTCGGTGGTGAATTTCGGAACTGCAGCACAGGGCGATCGCAATCACCGGAAACCGTCAAGATGTGATCCGGTTCCGGAGTTTGCGATCGCCCTGACTTGACTAGGTTTGAATTGACTTGCCCGCCGCCAACGGGCTAAATCGCGCGCCCCGTGACCGCTACGCACGGATCCGGACTCGGAGTCAACTAGGATGGGAATCGCAAGCGGCAGCGTTAGTTACCTGCGATTTGTCGCCGAACCGGTGACAGAGGGTTTTGAAGAGCGTTTTTGTGAAGCGATGTATAATCATCGCTTTATGGAAATTGACCCGCGCTCCGAAGTCGAAAAGGCGCACGGCTGGGTTCGCTTTGACGATGCATTTTCTGGCGAAATCGACCCGGCAGTTTTGGTGCCGCCGTCAGGGCAGATTCTGTTTCGCTTGCGCGTAGATACGCTCAAAATACCTGCGTCAACGCTCAAGGCGTACGTCGATCAAGCGGCGCGCGAGCGTGCCAAGCGCGACGGCCGCGACCAGCTGGCCCGCAAGGAACTGGATGTATTGAAACTAGAAGTGAATAAGCAGCTGCGGGTGCGGTCGCTTCCACGATTGCAACTTATTGAAATTGCATGGAATATTCACTCTGGAGAAGTGCGCTTGTTCACAACTTCGAAGGGTTCGGCGACGCTTTTTGCCGAGACCTTTGAAAAGAGTTTTGAGCGCAAGCTGCAGTATGTCGGCTTGTTGGAGGTCCTGCCGTTGCGCGGTATGGCCCAGGAGGAAATCGACTCACTGTCGCTGATTGACGCCGAGCGATTTCACCTGATTGAGAACTAGACCGGCAATTTGGGCTCGTCACATTGGCGGTCCCCAACAAAACTAGTGCGTTGAGCCGCAGACCCGCGAGCACGTGAATAGACGGGCGAAGGCTGGCGACCCCCAAAGCAAGCCATGAGACCCAAAGAGTTCCGAACCGAACGGGTCAGCAGACAAGGATTTGAATATGGCTGGTGGTGATCGTTTTTCGTTTCTGGGTCGCGAGTTCTTGACTTGGCTGTGGTTCGAGTCGGAGCGCTCCGGTGGTCGAGTGGCCACTGCCGATGGTGAGTACGGGGTCGATTTCGCCCAGCGGCTGGTGCTGGAAAGTGGCGGCACGCTCAAGGAAGGGTCGTCGGTGCAATCGGAGGCGCCAGCCCAAGCGCAAGAGGCGCGCACTGCGCTGCGGGTGGGCAAGAAAGTGGCCAAGGCTCGGCTGGTGCTGGACGTCGGCGACAAGCAATTTACGGTCAATTTGGACGCCGAAACACTGGCCCTGTCCAACGCCAAGTTGCCGACAGTCTTGGGTCTTCGCGATGCGGCCGGCCTAGACGAACGGGTGGGATTGCTCGACCAACTTGAGGCCGTCGTTGATGGCCTGTACCTGCATTTCGTTCGCTTGCGCAAAACTGAACAAAGTTGGGCACCGGTGCGCGAGGCGATGCGAGCGTGGGTGGCCACTCCGCCGCAGGGCTGACGAATTGCAGTGGGCTAAGGAACTGTCCCAGAATAAGTCATTCTGAGACTGGTTCCGTTTGCTTGCTTTGTGGGTCGCTAAGCTCGCGGCCTCAAAGCCCGACTCGCCGCTCCAGTGTTGCGCGAGTCGATTGAGTTATTTAAGGACATATCCTAACTCAATGATTTTGGGCAAGGTCGGCGGGGCGAGGCGGATGAATCGACGCGAGCTCCAGGCCCGCGGGCACCGCAGCGCAGTTCCGGCTATCACCCTGCGCATGTTCAGCCAGATTTTGCACGGTCATGCTATTTAACTCACTACTTTATTTTGTCTTTCTCGCCATCGTCGTCGGCGTGTCATGGGCATTGGTGCGCAAGCCCACAGCGCGCGCGGCATTTTTGTTTGCCAGTAGTTGCCTGTTCTACATGGCGTGGAGCCCGGCGTATGTCGCGTTGATCCTGGGCGCCGCGGTGTGGGACTGGGGCATGGCCCGGCTCATCGCCGACACCCCGGATAGCCAGACAAATAAGCGACGGGTCTTGTTGCTGTTGTCGATCGGCGTCAATCTTGGATTACTCTGCTATTACAAGTATGTCGGATTTTTCGCTGAAAACTTGGTCGCCCTATGCCACAGCGTAGGCATTGAGCTAAGCCTGAACATCACTCGCACGGTACTGCCTGTTGGCATTAGTTTTTTTACATTTCAGTCGATGGCCTATGTGATCGACGTCTGGCGCCGCGAGATCGCCGCTGAACCGAATTTATTGCGTTTCTGGTTGTTTGCGACCTTTTTTCCGCAATTGGTGGCCGGCCCGATCTCGCGCGCGCACCTGTTGTTGCCGCAGCTGCACCGGACCCCGCAATTGGACGAGAACGACGTCGGCGAGGCCTTGTTTCGGATCGCTCGCGGCTTGATCAAGAAGGTGTGCATCGCGGACTGGCTGGCCGTCAACTTGGTGGACCGGGTGTTTTCGAATCCCAACGTGTATTCCGGCTCCGAGATTATGGTTGGCTTGTACGCCTATACGCTGCAAATTTACTGCGATTTCTCAGGGTATACCGACATCGCGATTGGCTCAGCGCGCTTGCTCGGGGTGCGCCTGCCGGAGAACTTCAACCGTCCGTATCAGGCACGGTCAGTGGCCGAGTTTTGGCGGCGCTGGCACATGACCTTGTCGACGTGGTTGCGGCATTACGTGTTTTTTCCGCTGGGAGGATCGAAAGGCTCCGTGTGGATGGCGCACCGCAATACGTTGATAACATTAGCATTAATCGGACTCTGGCACGGCGCCAACTGGACCTTTGTGCTGTATGGCTTACTGCACGGCGTCGCTATTGCGATCAATCGCACTCGGCACCGCAAGCTGCCCAAAGGCTGGACTCACGACGTTTTGCCGTGGACATCGAACCTATGGCGGGTGGCTTTGACTTTTCATTTCGTAGTGTTGGCCCGCATACTCTTTCGAGCGCCCAGCCTGGACACCGCTGGCAAGCTGACGCTGTCGCTGGTCGAAAACGGCTGGGGTCTGGCGCGCATCGACAGCGGAACTTGGGCGATCTTGGGCATTGGCTACGCCATCCACTTTGCTCCGGTGCAGTGGCTTGATCGCGTTCGGGTACGCTTTGTGGCGATGCCAGCCTACCGCCAAGGGCTGGCGCTAACCTGTGCGGCAGTTACCCTGGCATTGGTCGCTGAAACTGACGCCGTCCCCTTTATTTACTTCCAGTTTTGACGTGACTGAACCTACCGAACCCCAAGTTTTGGAGTCCACGCGGCCCTCGCAAGTCGGCAGGGTGGCCAGCGATGCTTTTGCGCCCGCGCCCGGCGAAGCGGTTCCTGTGGCGGAATTTCCGCGCCAGCCGCTGGTGCGCTTGGCTCAAGTGCTCGCTGTGCTAATTGCGGCGAGCTTGGGGCCCTTTGTGCATCCTGTCTTAGATGAATATCGGTACTGGGAACGGTTCGATTGGACGCCAATAGGCCGCGCAGTGGGCCTTGCGCAACCGCTGCCGCCGGAAGTCGTGACCGCCACTGATGCGCCCAAGGCCAATGAGGGTGATGAGCTCGACGACGATGCAGTGACTCGAATGGCTGGTTTGCACAGTCGGCCCGCAGCGCTGGCTGCGGACGCATCGGCTGGTCAAGCGGTGGCAGGTCTTGCTGGCGACGCGACATCGGACAACCCGTTGAACATCGACGACGCGGCATTGGCGGATCAAAAAGTGTGGCTGCAAGGCGACTTAGAGCACGGCGCGCCCCTGTTTCAAGCTCTGGTGGATTTGGCGGGCGGGCGCCGGCGTCACGTGCGCATTGCCCACTACGGCGATTCGCACATCGCCAACGACGGCATCACCCATGTGACCCGATTGTTGTTGCAGAAGCGCTTTGGCGACGGCGGGCACGGTTTTGTGTTGCCCCAAGGGCGAACGGAGTGGTACAGCCACAAAGGCATCGATCTGCAGCCAAGCGACGGTTGGACCATGGTCAACTTCTTGAATGGCAACGCTAAAGACGGCGCCTATGGCTACGGCGGAGTCGGGCTGGACGGCGACGCCGGCGATTCGGTGACGTGGTCGGCAACCGGCAAAGCGACTTGGAGCGTCGCCACGGTGTACCTGCGCAGCAAAGGCAAAGCCCAATTGGTGGGCAAAATCGACAACAAGGCCGGGCAAAAGTACGAAATTGCCGCGGGATCGCCAACAGAATTGGCTCATTCGTTTGCAGCAACTGACGGCAAACATGCGCTGACGGTGCGACTGGCGGCGGGCAAAGTCCGGCTATTCGGGGTGGCGCTTGAGCGTGAATCGGGGGTGGTCTACGATTCGCTAGGTGAAGTGGGCGCGCGCGGCGTCCGCTGGAAAAACGCCGACAGCAGCCACATGCAGGCGATGATGGCCTTGCGCAAGCCCGACGCGATTATTGTCAATTATGGCGGCAACGAGCGGTTGGACAAACTGGCAGAAGGGACCTACGTCCAGCGCATGAACGATGTGGTGAGCCTTCTCAAAGCCAACCGCACCAACGTAGCGTGTTTGGTCTTTGGCCCCTCGGACCACGGCGTGCGCGAAAAAGGCGTTGTCGTCAGCGATCCCGCCATCGTCAAGCTGATTCGTTGGCAGCGGCGCGTGGCTCAAGAATCCAAGTGTCTATTCTTCGACACCCGGGGCTTGATGGGCGGCGAGGGTTCGATGGACCGGTGGGTCAAGCAGGGCCTAGGTTGGAGTGATTATAGCCACTTCACGGCCA
>SHZD01000288.1 GCA_009692465.1 Myxococcales bacterium | reverse complement strand
TGTCCGAAACTGCACGGATTCACTCCGGGCAGTTCTCGGACAGTTGAGAATATTTGACTGGCTAGGAGCCTGCCGGATCGTAATAGATTCATTGTGTATAACCTGATAGACATTTTATAACCGATTGATTTCCGACAGGCTCCTAGGACCCGGGACCAACCGCCTTGGCCACGAATGATAACCGCTGTCGTTCAGGATCTGCTCGCGGCCGCGCAACCCTAGAGACCCGACCAATTAACGCCGAACCTCAAAGAATACCCAAACAAAACGGAGCGGCCTGACGCCAACCCGCAGGCCACTGAATAAGTGGCGCAGGCTCGCGACCCACAATGCAAGCACTGAGACGCCGAGCAAATCTTATTTGATCGGCTCTCTAGATCCGGATGTCAACGTGGGTGATGCGCCGCAGCTCATCCATCCACGCCTTGTACAGCTTGACCAGTTGCTCCTCCTGCAACTTGCCCCGCACCAGATCGCCGAGCATATCCTTGTCCTTGGCCGGCGATTTGCGCCGCTCCAGCAGCTGCAACACATGAAATCCAAACGGGGTCTGCACAACGGCAGAAATCTCGTTTTTCTTCAGTGACCACAGCTTATTGGCCAAACTCGGCTCTAAGGTCCACCGGCGCTGCCAGCCCAGATCGCCATCAGGGGCGCCGCGGTCGTCATTGTACTTTTCGGCCAACGTGGCAAACGGCTCCTTGCCATCGACGAGCAAGTCATGGACTAGCCACGCTTTTTCGCGCTTTTCGTGCACTTTTCGCGGGCTATCGTCGCCGCGCACCTCAACCATAATGTGGCGAGCGTGAACTTCCTCTTCGCAAGTGCCGTTGCAATGCTCTAAATCCAAGACCTTTTTTATTTCCTCTTCGGTAATGCGCAGCCGCGAGCCCAGTTTGACCTTGAGCATTTGCAGGCGGACCAGTTCGCTGCGCACGTGCAACCGATAGCCGACCAAACTGGCAAAGCCCAAGCGGCGGACGGCCTGTTCCATATCGTCGTCGTCCCAACTGTTGCGGCGTTTAACTTCAGCAACTTGTTGCTCCACATCTTTGTCATCCACGTTGACGCCCAGGTCTTTGGCAGCGCGCAGCACCAGTGCGTTATCCACCAGTGTTTGCAGCACTTGTAAGCGCAACTCAGCCAAAGAGCGAGGCTTTTCGATATCGGTGGGCACTACTTGCTGGGCGCTGACTTGGCTGCCCATCGCCCGGCGCAATTCGCTAAGTGTAATGATGGTGTCGCCGACCACTGCGGCCACGCCTTCGACTTCCTCATACTGAGCGGGCAGTTTGGCACGCCGCGGTTCGTTGGCAAGACTCGAAGTCACCAAGGATAGGTAAGAAATCATCGCTGCTAGCACTACGGTCGAGGTGGCCTTGAACCGAGAATTGCCAGTGATTCTGAGACGAACTGCGGCAAAGTGATAAGTTATCTCGTTCATGGGGCCACCGCCGTCGGCGCCTTGGCCATCGGCGGGACGGCCGCATCTTTGGACTCTACCTTGGCCGGTCGCTCCATTTTGGCTGAAACAATCAAACGCACGGCATCGTCATCGACGCTCACCTTGGCCTTGCCCTTGAGGGTGTCGATGAGTTTCTGCCTCTTAAGGTCGCGTTCGCGTTTGACGATCCGCGCACGGATGGACTCCTCAGCTTGCTCAAGCGACTTTTCCACCGCCGGTGATCGCGACGTCGTCATCCACACATGCCAGCCCTGAGCACTATGCACAACGGGGCCGATCGTGAAGGGATCGAGCGTAAATGCGGCGTCCACCAAAGCCGAAGGAATCTGGGTGCGCCGTTGCAACTCGGCCTCAGACGCGGCTGGCGGCGGCAGTTTGGACACGGCGCCCAAGGCCCCTAAATACGGCGCGGAGACTTTGTCTTCGGACATTCGCACTACGTAATCATTCCAAAGTGATACGAGCCGAGGCGTGTTGCCTTCCGCGCCCTTTTCCAGTTCAAGCTTGACCTGTTCGGCCTTGGCCTTGTCCGCAAAAAGCATGTGGCTCAGCTCTGCCGTTTCCGGCTTGTGAAACACTGCGGGATTGGCGTCGTAAAAGGCTTTGATATCGGCACTTGGCACTGATTCGGGGGCGACTTCGTCTTTGCCTTCCTCCTGCATGTACTTGCGCACCATGGCCTGCCGGGCGGCCTCTAGCACTTCGGGGTCCTTGTCCAGCCCTTGCCGCTGCGCTTCTTGGACCAGCACCTCAAACTGAACCAGTTTTGCCAAGTATTCTTTGCGCTTCTGCACGCTCGCGAATTGGCTGTGAACCGCAAAGGGCTCGGCTTCCAACCGTGATTCCAGTTCACCCAGCGTAATCGAGCGCTCGCCGATCTTGGCCACGATTACTGAGCGTTGCTCTGTTGTTAGCGACGAATTCTTCGCCGTTTCCGCGACTTTTGGCACCCGGTCGAGCGGTGCCGCCAGCTTGTCAGCCGTTGCCCCCGGTCCGTGGGGTAGAGGCCGTTGAGGCTTCTCGCAGCCTGAACTCTCGACCAATATGGCCATAATTACGCTAATTTTCAAAATAGAGTGCACTGAAAAACCTCGGCTGGGAACCGCGAATCTAGGAGCGTGTCGGAGTATTCCGACTCGCTCCTAGCGCCGTCTGGCTAGACGGCGGCAACTGTCCGAAACTGCACGGATTCACTCCGAGCAGTTCTCGGACAGTTGAGAATATTTGACAGGCTAGGAGTCTGTCGGATCGTAATAGATTCATTGTGTATAACCTGATAGACATTTCATAACCGATTGACTTCCGACAGGCTCCTAGGGACCAATCGGACAACTCGCCGTCACATGCGCGAGCGGGCGGATTTTGGGCTGTCGCGAGGCGTTGCGCAAGCCAGGCAATTTGACCGGACGCCCAGAAAGGCAGAAATTCGGCAGTCTCGCGGACACCGGACAGCCAAACCGCGCTCGGGACAAGATGGACACTCAGACCGCCCTCGCCACTTTGCTTGATCAAAACGCCTCGCTAGAGGCTGTCGCCCGCCATCTGGATGGACTGAACCACCAAGTGCGACTGGATCAGTGCCGCAGCCTGAACCGCAATTCGCAGCGCGCGCTGTTCAACTTGGCCTCGCCCGAGGCGGTTACTTTGGCTGACTTGGTGCCCAAAGGAGTCGCGCCGTGCACCGAAGTGATTCAATTTGGCATGAACACGCTGCCGTTGCCAACCGGATTGCGCAAGTTTGAAAAGCGGTTTTGTCGGCCTCAAGATGACACGCAGCGCCTGTTCGGCTTCAACGAAGGCAGCACGCGCTCATTAATTGGACCCGGCTACTTTGTGGCGGTGCCGACATTGGGCAATGCCCAATGGCAGGCGCGCGGCGCCGTGGTCGTCGACTATTATCAGGTGCCCGACGGCCCGGTTGTCGATGGCTGGCCGGCGGTCGTGTCCAACAGTCGCGGGTTGCAGATGTTTGTCTTTGCCGGCACTCGTGATTTCATGCGCCGGGTCAGCGATTGGGTGACCATCGGCGCCGCCTACAAAGGTGAGAAGGCGCTCGATCACTATTTCGTATTGGTGCGCAACCCGTAAAGGCTCGCAAATGAAAGGGGCATTTATTTACCCTGCCCGGTAGCTGGCAGGGCGGTCGCAAGCTCGCGTTTTTACAGCTGAATCGCTGCTCTGCAATGCTCGCGGATCAATCTGCTTGTTATTTTACCCGCCCTAACTTGACCGCGGGCACGACAGCAAAGTATCGGCAAGGTGGCCAACTGCCGAGCGAGAACACGACCGGCTGTCTTGGTGCCGCGCACCGGAAATGTCTTTAGATTACGCTGGTTCGACGGCTTGGGCTGCCGAGTCGAAACTGCGTTCGCCCTCCAAAACGCGGTAGGTACCGAGGCGAACCCCGACAAATCCAGCGACGGAGTTGGCCGCTACCAAGCCCGCGTTGCCAAAAACCAGCGGCCCAGCGACATTTTTGAAACCGGTCGCCGATTTCTCTGCCCACACTCCCCACGCCACGATTGGATCCCGCCATACGGCCGAACCCACTCGATATAAGGCCCAAGAATCCGGCTGTGCCGCGAAAACTTGACTAAATCCCTCAGCCACGCCTTGGGGAACGGAGGCGCCAACGGCTGAAGCGGCGGCTACTGGGGCCACGGGCGTGGCAACAGCAAGAGCAGTGGGGGCCGCGGCGGGGGTCAGCACTGCCGGCGCTTTAACGACAGCTACTGGCAACTTGCTGGGCGCCGCTACAATGGCGGCGGCTGATGGCGCAGCGATTGGCGCCGATGCGGCTGGCACTGCTGCGACTGACGCAGCGCGCGCTGGCACTGCTGCGACTGACGCAGCGCGCGCTGGCACGGCAACGACCGCCGCAGCGAGCGCGGGCTTGGGTGCAACAGGCGGGGCGACTGCGGGCGCAGCCTCGACTGGCGCGGCTTCGCTGACATAGCCCGGCAGCGGATTTTGGCGAGGACGACCAGGCTTGAAATCAGCAGGCAGGTCAATTAACGAAGTGACAGCCTCAGAAATATCTGTCGGTGTGGCTGGCTTCGCCTTTGCGGCCTTCTCTTCTGCCAAGGCTGCGGCGCGTTCTTCGGCTTTGAGCGCAAAGGCCTCAGTTGCGATCACAACGGCGGCTGCGGCAGCCTCAAGTACGCCGGCTTCTGGGCGGTGAAAGCGAGCATGCGGAATTCCGAACTTGGCGCACCAGCACGGTTCGCGACGCAATCGGCCATCATCCCGCAAAGAATCGATGCGCAGCCGCATAGTTTCCTTAGTCATTTTGACTACTTCCGCGAGATCGCCAAGAGGCACGCATACGGACTCCGCGTCGCCAAGTTGATCGAGTACGTATTGCAGAACTTTGCGCTCGCCCTCCAGTGTAGTTGGGCGCGGATTTAGCGGCTTATTGTTCGTGGAACTGGCTGCTGGCACTGCGGAATTGTTATCGGCTTCGCCGCTTGCGCCTAATGCCCTGGGCTGCGATGTGGGGTTTGCTGGCATGGATGACCTCGGTGGTGCGCTCCCGTGAGGAGACGGCGGTGGCTAGGAGTCTATCGGAGTGACTGAAGTCTTGCAGCGGCATAGCTGGCGACCTGAGAGAACATGAGAGTTCATTAGGCCAACGCCAGTCTGCGACCGGAATCCATCAAAATCGGCGTGTTGGCTATGGCGACCGCACCAAGTTGAAGCGCCGAGTTAGTTGGAGGCACCTGCCTCGAAACTAGAGAAAAAGAGTAAATATTGTATAGGACTTTGAGTTGCCTCTTTGGTCCCATTGAATGGCAAAAACACCAGTGAAAGGCAAAAACACCAGTCAATGGCAAAAACACCAGTCAATGGCAAAAACACCAGCCATGGCGACTGGTA
>SHZD01000287.1 GCA_009692465.1 Myxococcales bacterium | reverse complement strand
ATCTATTACGATCCGACAGGCTCCTTGCCAGTCAACTATTCTCAACTGTCCGAGAACTGCCCGGAGTGAATCCGCGCAGTTTCGGACAGTTGCCGCCGTCTAGCCAGACGGCGCTAGGAGCGAGTCGGAATACTCCGACACGCTCCTAGCCCGATCGACCTCGCCCCGAAAAAGCCTCTTGCCCGACCTCGATACGCCTCGCTTGACCGTACCCGCCTCAGAATCCCTAACTTTGCGCAGATCTACACATGCACCGCGGTCGGCACCGATGGGGTGCACAAATCCGCAAAGCGGGCAATGTGCTGCAAATCTTTGGCGTTATCGGCCGGTTTACGCCTCCGGCGACATCAGCCTAAGACAGCTTCGCGCTTACGAATGCCCTCCACCGTTGCCTGCGTCGCACGGATGAGCGCGTCGTAGATGTTATGCAGCAGTTCTGGCCAGGTGATGGCGCGCTTGGTCTCCGCGCGCGTAGTCACAGACCGAAAAATCGCCAGCGCGTTGTACACCATGCGCCGTTGCTGGTCTGGTCTACTGGCAAGCGCCGGCTTGGCAAGCCTTGCCGGTGGCGCATGTGATGCCATCGGGCAGCGGCACGTGGTAGCAGCCGGCGTGGTCCGCGTCACAAAGATCGCTCGTGCACGGGTTGGTGTCCACGCAGTCGGCGTAGGCTTTTTGCCAACACGGCCCTGAAGTCGCGCAAGAGAAGTTGCCCCAGATGTCGGCGCTGCCGAGGTAGGAATCGCAGGTGTTGTCTGGCTTGAAGACGTTGCTGCGCCACCAGATGGTGTTGGTCGGCGGGTCGTGCACGATGGCGCTGAGATTGCCGCCGAAGGGGCCGGTTTCGATGGTCTTTTGGCCGATGACAAACCCCGACTTGGAGAGGAAGGTGATTCGGCCTGCTGGGCCTGGGGGTTGGTTGGGGAAGAGCTCAGCTAGCCAATTCTTGCTAAATTGGCCGATCGTACTCCAGAAAGCCACGACATCGAGTGAGGCCAGGATCGGGGTGTCGAGGTATTGATCGCCCAGGGACGGCAACAACACAACGCCGAGCTTGGTCCCTGACATGTAATCCAGCATGAGCACGGCTAGGTACTTGGGCGATCCCTCTGGCAACCACCCTATTTCTTCCCACAACAAGACTACACCCAGCGTTGGCAAACCAACCACCGACTTCAGATTGCCCGTGTAAGTCTTCCATGGCGCCATGTTGGCGTGCTTGAGCCACTTGACCGTACTGGCCGTCGCCATCAACGCCACCATAGATTTCGCGTTTGGGGAGAAAAGATCATCGAAGCCGACCAGAATGAAAGAGCCATCGGCGTCGGTTGGCGCAGGTTCGTGCGGAACGAATCCGTCGGGCAATGGGTACTTGATAAATGGACCGGATAGCACTAGTTTCGGCGTAATTGTCGCCTTCCACTCGCCCCACGCGGATGTTGTGCCGCCATGGTTTCCGATCACGAAAAGCTCGCCGGCGATGTTGTACCTGAACGAGGCAAAGGTGGGCTCAGTGTCGCCCATGGTGGCGGTCACGCAACTGGGTGCCGCCAAGCCACCTGCCCAAGCACAGAACGCTAAGCTCTTTGGGTTCCATTTTTCCGGGGCGCTCAGCAAGCCATTCATGGCTGCGAAACCGGATCCGCCTATCGCGGTGAATGCGCCTCGCTGCCCGTCCGGGAACCAAAGTTCTTGGAAGAATTGCAACTTCAAGTCTGGTCGCGCCAATTGGTAGAAGTGATAGGCATCTGTTGAATGATCCAGATTCGCTGGAAAAACCTTCGATCGTCCATCCCCAACCAATATCGCCGAGGGCGTGACCACCAACCCTTTGTTCTGGCCCCAACTCGCCACGGCCGAACACTGCATGAACGGCACCTGGGTTGCTGCTAGCGGGCACTTTGCCGCAGTTGCGATGCTCGTCGCGTCCAGTAGCGTAGCGACATCCAGATTGTCCTTGCTATCCACGGCATCAAGCGGCGGGCGGTCGATTGTCGGCTGGACCTCGACCCTGGCGACAACATCCATTGCGTCTGCCGTCGACACAGCGGTCACCGGCGACGTCAGGGAATGATCGCTGCATCGGGCGCATAAAACGATTGCTGCAGCGAAGGCTAGTCGAGATACCCACTGCGCCAGAGCCGGCGAGCGGCTGCGATGCATCACCAGCATGGCAAAACCTCAGGGTACAAAGCACGCGGGAGGTGGGTTTGCACCTGCACACGGGCAAGGTGTGTTATCCGCATTGGCGCCGCATACACAACGCATTTTGGTTACGCCTGTACCTGCCAGTTCCGCTCCGATGCACAGCTTGTAGCCTGACTGCCCGGCCAACATACAAATCGTCTTCGCGCACTTCCCCGTCGATTCACTAAACTGCAGCGGGCACCCACACCCTGTCGGGTCGCACCCGTAGAACTGACCTTGGCCGATGTCCGTCACGGCCGCATTGCAAGAGCACACCTTTTGGGGAAACGGCACGTTCTGCGGACCAAATGGCAAACACTGGTTCTGTCCTGCGCACTCGTTGTCCTGCTCGCAGGCGCCGCCAGTTGGCGTTGTACCGGTGCTGACGCAAACGCCGTTGACGCATTGCTGCCATTGGCCTTGGCAAGGGCACTGCGCGCTGCAAGGCGTGCCCAGTGCCGTCCCCGCTGGACACGCACACGCACCGGCAACGCTGTTGCAGCCCATGGGCGGCGGACACGATCCGCATGATCCGCCGCAGCCATCTGCGCCGCACACCTTGCCGCCGCACTGGGGCGCGCACTGGCAAGTCCCGTTGGTGCACGCCAGACTGCCTTGGCAGTTGGCACAAACCGTTGGGCCGCACGGCTGTCCTGACCCGACGTTCTGCCACATCCAAGGGGGCGGACACCCGCAGACGCCATTGGTGCACGCCATAGGCGCCTGACAAGCGGGAACACACTGCGCTGTGCAGATGCCGTTGGTGCAGCTAAGGCCGGCTGCGCACGCCGTACAGGTCGCATTGCCGCAGGGCTGGCCGACCGCCGCAGTGGGCCATTGCGTTGCCGGTGGGCATCCGCACGCCCCATCTGGCTGACAGACGAACGGCAACGCGCAGGCCGGATTGCAGCCGCAAACGCCATTGTTGCAGCTGAGGCCTTGGGTGCAGTTGGTGCAGGAGGCATTGCCGCAGGGCAGACCGAGGCCGACGGCCTGCCACTGAGCCTGTTGGGGCGGACAGCCACAGCTACCGTTCGCCAAGCAAACCATGGCCGCCGCGCACTGGCCGCAACTGCCACCGCAACCATCCGAACCGCAGGAAAGCCCGGTGCAGGTTGGGACGCACACACAGGCGCCGTTGACGCAGGCTTGGCCAGCGGGGCAAGGGCAGCCTGGGCTGCAAGGGCTGGCGACAACTTTGCCTTGCCTGCATTGCTGGCACGGCCCAAGCGCCGGTGGCACACAACTGCCGTTGGGTCCAAGGTTCGGGTTGCAGGAACCACAGTTCGCGCACTGGACGGGGACGACGGTCTTGTTTGGACCGCACTGCTGGCAAGGCAGCAGTGCTGGCTGGCAATTGGCCTTCTTGCCATCGCGCGCGACCACGCATTCCTGGCATCGCTTGCACGGCGGGTTACACGTCGCCGACACCCACAACGGCGAGATTGGGCCGAAACTGCCTTGAGAAACACCAGGCTGGGGTGCGCAACATCCGTTCTGCAAGCACTGGATGGAGCACGGTGCCGCTGGCGAGCCACTGGTTGGACAACCGGCACACGCACTCGGTGGCGTTGTTCCTGGCACCTGGGGCGACCCGCTGTTTGGCGGCTGATCTGGCGGCGCAGGCGGCAAGCGGAACTCGGTGGGACACGGTTCCCCGGGGGCGGTTGGCACTGGACAGGGCGGCTTGGATGGCGCGCCGAGCACCATCGGCGCTGAGCTAGCCCCGCGGGCGCCGAACTGTCGCGCCTGTTCGGCAACCAGCGACCAAGCATTCACCTGGATCGTTGCGATGTTCCGCGCGGTGCCCAGGCTTGTGCTGGGCGTTGGGCCGCCCGCGCCAACGCGTGGGCTCGTGCCTGCGGCAGGCGTGGCGCCACGCGCCGAATGGCTGGCGAACTGCCGAATCGCACCGTCGGCTGCCCACACGGCACCCTTTCTGCCGGCCTTGCACGCACCGTTACACTGGCAGGATCCGCCGCTTTGACACGGGTGTGCGCCCAAATGGCCTGCTAGGAGCGGTTGGGGTCTTGCCCCGCGCGACAAGTTCCCTGATGCCGAACGCCCCGCTACGGTCGCAGCTCGGGCTTGCGGCAAGCGATACTGGCCAGACGGCACATCGTCGGAGGTCAAGACGGTCCACCCGCGATACGGCTGGTTCGGCTCGACTTTGGCGGGCAGTTGCCAGTGCTGTTCGCGCATGGTGGTCACGGTTAGGGCATCCGGACGATGGCAAGTGGGCTGACCGAGCCGGTGGTCGCGGCCGGCGCGGTATAGTACACGGTCGAATAGGCGCTTGGGGCTTCGACCAAGAAACTCAGCGTAAGCTGGCTGGTAGAGAGAAGGCCCGCGCCAACCTGCGAGTCCACCGTCAGGGTTGAGGTTGAGTTGCCCGTGGCGAGATACAACACCACCGCCTGCGCCGGGGCCGAGTTGAATTCGATTTCGATGCGCACGCGGCCACAGCCGTAGGTCGAAATAGTATCCGCCCCGGGGATCAGCGCCGCGGTCGGGGTTTGCTGCGGCAGGGCAGCGGCGGTAGGCGTTAGATCGACGCGCTCCGGCCGAATCGCGCCGAACGCGGCATCGGCGGACAGCGTGACCATGCCCTCGCTGGTCCCATTCTGGCTGTTGACTTCGATGCCAATTTGGAACTGTGGGCCACGCATGTCGGCGTCGCCGAGGAATTGAAACGACAGGCCACCTAGCGCCGCGTAGCCCGCCGTCTGGGCGTCCACATAGCCGGTCGAGCCCGCTGGGGTCCAGGTGACGCCGTCGAGCGTGTACCGACCCGTGAAGCGGATTTCGCCATTGTTGTTGTTGAGGAGCAACGCACGAATGAAAATCGCCGCCGGGTCAAACGGCATGGCAGCTGACCAATAGATCCGCGGCGAGCCATCGGGGTTGGTGTGAAGTTGGACGCTTTGCGCCAGTGAAACAGACTTGCTACAGCCGCAGGACATCGAGAACCTCGAAATGCCGGCGGGTGGGCCGGCGGGTGGGTCGGCGGGTGGGTCGCATAATAGAACGAAGGTTTCCGTTTGTCAACACGTAACGCGTAGTTGAGTGTGATCGGAACCGGTGGCTCAACGCTCGACTTTCGCAACTCTCGTCACTGAGCTTGCCGAGTTCCTCGGCTGCCCTTCTGCCACCAGCGGTAAGCGCTTGCAATTGAGAATGAACGGCGGCATCTCCAAGGCAGAAAATGGGCAA
>SHZD01000057.1 GCA_009692465.1 Myxococcales bacterium | reverse complement strand
AATTGCGGCGCTCGCAGGCCACCTCAAAAACAACGGACCGCCCGGCTGGCAACTGCTCGGCGCCGGGTTGGAGGTGCTCCTGCTGGCGGAGCAAGTCTGGCTGTTAGCTGCTAATAATACGGGATAATTCATACATGCGATCAATCTTGCGACGCGAGTACGCCACTGGGCGAAAAGCGACGCAGTGACGCCGAGCTGCGCCCAAAGCGGGGGATCGCGGTTGTGCGCGCCGCCCAACATGCCACCATTGCGGCACTCGCCAGCGGACCGGCGATGACTAGAGCGCCGTGTTGGCACCCATTGATCCCGCCGTCCCTGCTTCGCCCACGTGGCAGCGCTTTGGTTGGCCAACCCTAGAGACTTTGGCGTGCCTGTGGATGGTGGCTGCCGTCGCACTTTACCCGTCGTTGGGTCGCTATGACCTCGTAGCTATTGCTGTTTCACTGCTGGCATTCGTCGCGTTTGCTGGCGGCCTGGCGTTGGACTGGTTATGGCGATGGACCGGAGCCGATTCGGCAACGCGCATGCCCCGCATATTGCTAGCCTTTGCTGTAGTGCTGTGCGTAATTGGGGCGGTCGAACCGCGGTTTCTGTACGTCACCAAGTTTCGGACTTGCTGGCTGTATTTGGCCAGTCAGGGTTGCGCGGCAGTGTTGCTTGCTGCAGCGTTGGTCGGCCATTGTCGGCACAAGCTGGAGCAGAATGGGCCAAGCCTTTGGCCCATTCGCCTGACTTTGACCGCTGTTGTGATGCTGGTCGCCTTTCACGCGCTGGTGCCGGTGTTTTCACCCGTTCCGTACATTGACTCGTGGTCGCTGCAACAGGAGGCGGCCGACTTCCTGGCCAGCGGGCGCAATCCCTATAGTCAAGTCTATACACAGATTTACCCGCAAGAGCACTATGGCTACGTGTCGCACTTTGGCTATTTGCCCTCGGTCGGCCTGTGGACGCTGCCTTTCGCCAAGCTTTTGGGCGACGTGCCGTTTGGTTATGTCGTGGCCGACGCTCTGGCGGCGTAGTTGCTGGTTCGCATTGCCAGCGGCAACCGCCGCGAACCAGCGCACCGGCTAACTGCGCTGGCCCTTGCGGCGGCCTTTGTAGCCAACCCGATGCAGGCGCGTTCGTAATTGAAAACTGCTGGAGCGAGCCGCTGCTGTTCTTGACAGCGTGTCTAGCCCTGCACCTAGCGCAAGCAAAGCATACGGTTGCGGGCGTTGGTTATGCGCTGCTTGTGGCGGCCAAACAGACCAACCTGCTGTTTGTGCCCTTGGTATGGACGGCAAGGGCACCGCTCAAGACCTGGCTAGTGGCCGCAGGCATTGCACTTGCGACGGTGTTGCCGTTTGCAGTGCTGGCACCACAGGCATTTTTGCAATCGACGGTGCTCGTTTTTGCGGCGATGCCGCCGAGAACTGATGGATTTTCGCTGTGGACAGTGACCTTCAACGAAGCCGGATTGCAGTTGCCGCCCTTGTTGACGCTGCTGTCGTTGGCGGCACCGTTTGGCCTAGCGGTGATTTGGGCGCGGCGCGGCCAGTTGGACCGGGCGCTGGCCGGGGTGGTGCTGGCCTTATGGGCGCTTTTCCTGACTGCGCGGCAATCATTTACTAATTACCACTACTTTGCCCACGCGTTGCTTCTATTGCTGCTGGCCGTTCGCCTGGCAGGTCAAGAGCAGACGACTGTTCCGGCGAAGTCGGACCACGGACCACAGTTGCATTGAAGCTCGAATTCTGCGCCGGATAGTTTGCTTACGGTCCGGTGACAGGCAGAGTGACCAGCGAAATTCCGACCGCGGTCTCATAGGCCAGCGAAAACCGGTCACCTTTGGGCGCAACGACCAATTCCGACAAGCCGCCGGAACCAGCCAACGGCAGGCCAACCGAAGCAGATTGATAATCATTTGCCACAGTTTGAGTCCATACCGTTAACACTTTCTTATCATCTAAGGGCTTAATCCGAGCTAAATTCAAGTTAACTGACCCCGGAAAGGCCCACGCCACCAAGAAATCGGATGAGCCCGGCAACTCTGCCAACCGAAAGGCAGCCAAGGGAGCGTTCGATGGCTTCCCAGCGTCAAAGGTCTGTAGCAAAGTTGGAACCGCCACCGCAGCCGCAGTGATGTCGAGTCGCAGCCACGCCAAGAAGCCGATGGCCTGACCGGATTGCTGCATCGTTCCAGACAGTATGGCGCCAATGCGGTTACTTTCTGGGTCCCAAGTCGCTTCAACCGCGAAATAACTTAGGTTTTTCGCGACGGCATCAATATCTTGGGCTGCCATCTTGGTAGAATTCGCGTTGCCTGTCAGCAATACTTTGTCCAGTTGCAACGTCGGCATCGCGTCCAAGCCAGTCGCCGCCGCGGGGACAAAGGTCAATGGTGTCAACAGGTACACCGCATTGCTGGTCGCGACCATCGCCGGCCGACCGGTCAAGGTGGCAACCGAAGAAGTGAGGCCACCGATGCCTTTTAGGTATTCAGGTTTGCTCCATTCCAACGGGTAGGTACCGCTGAGCAGCCACGCGGCCGCGCCATCAACGGCCGCCAAATTGCCGCCCAAGCTGTTGGGCGAAGCGAAATCGGCGCTCAGCGCCTTAATTGCCACGGCAGGTCGCCCCGTCGCCAGCGGCAGGCAACCGGTAGCTGGGCCAAAAGACTTCGATTCGGGCGCGACAATCCCCATACGGACTAGAGTAGTTGGGCATACACCGTCGGTCTCCTGCCAGACCAGAGCCAATTGCGAAAAACTGCCTGGATGCACCATCAGTTGCGGGTTCTGAGCGCAGCCTGCCTTCGCCACCATCAAAGGCAAGGTCTGCATCTTGGCCGGCTGACCACCCGGCGGCAAATACGTGATGACAACAGATGAACCCGCCGCACCACTGCCGCCACAGTTCGTCGACTGCGCCGCTACCCACAATCGCGGTACCGGACCCAAGGCATCATTGCCAGCATCGTGCCAGCGCAGGGTCGGATTGATCGGCTTAGTCCCGGCCGGGTTGGAAAACGCCACGGGCATCGGCTGCGCTTTTTGCCCGCCGACGGTCGATAAGCACTTGCCAGCAAAACACGCGTGCGACGTGGGGCAGGTCGAAACGACGACACACCCTGATTTCGCTTCGCAGGAGGCGACTTTACAGGCGGCGATGTCAGCACTTGACGCTGAGCACACGACCGCCTTGCCAACGCATTTGCCCGCTTGGCAACTGTCTGAAACCGTGCAAAAACTGTCATCGGAGCAATTGCCGCCGTTGACCGCGACGTGGCTGCAACCTGTGGATGTCGAACATAAATCGGTGGTGCATGGGTTCGAATCATCGCAGGTACCCGCGTCGGCAGGCGTGCACAGGCCCTTTTGGCAGGCGTCGCCGCTCGAGCACGGATTGCCGTCGTCGCAGGGGCTCCCGGTCAAAGGCGACCAATTGGATTGTGAATTCCCAGGTTGACAGCTCAGGCACACTTGGCCGGCGGCCGATTGGTTGGCCGTGCGGCACTGACCGTCGATCACGCACCAGTTGCTGCCAACAACGGCAATACACAGTCCTTCGGCGCAACTGTTGTCAGTACAAGGCAAATCGTCGGCGGTGCAGCTCAACCCGTTAGCGGCGTTGCTGTGGGTGCACCCGCCGACAGCTGCGCAACCATCGACTGTGCAAGGCTTATTGTCGTTGCAATTGACCGGCACGCCAGCGCACACAGCCTGAATGCAGGTGTCTTCGGCAGTACACACGCTGCCGTCATTGCACGGTCCGCCACTAGATACTGAAAAACACGGCGACTTGCTATTTTGGGGGTTGCAGCTGTCGACGGTGCAGGCGTTGCCGTCTCCGCAATCGAGGGCGGCGCCTATGCATTTGCCGCTGGCCAAACAGGTGTCCTTTGCGGTGCAAATGTTGCCGTCGGAGCAGGTCAGATTGGTGCGCGGCGACCACGCCTGTTGGCTGATTTTGGGCAAGCAGCCCAAGCACGGATCCACGGCATGGATAGCGCCGCCGCTCAAGCATGTGCCTGTAATTAAACACCAATCTGCGCTGACCTTGCTGTGGGTGCACTGGATGCCGACGCAGATATCCAAAGTGCACGCCACATCGTCACTGGTACACGCGGTGCCATCGCCAAAGGCCGGGTGGTCGCAAGTGCCCTTGGTGGCGGTGCACAGGTCCAGAGTACACGGGTTGTTGTCGTCGCAGTTCTTTGGGGTACCCGTGCAGTTGCCGTCGATGCACAAGTCGGCAGAAGTGCACAGGTTGGTGTCGGTACAAGGCTGACCTTGAAGCGGTTGCGCGACGCAGCCTTTTTCGGCAATGCAAGTGTCCAGCGTGCAGGAATTGCCGTCGTCACACACCATCGCGACTCCAGAACAAGTGACGCCATTGCAACCGTCGGAGGCGGTGCAGGCATTGTTGTCGTTGCAGGCCCCGGTGCCCACCGTTTGGTTGTTGCAACCGCTGGAGATACAGGCATCCAAGGTGCACGGGTTCTTGTCGTTGCAGTCTTGGTCGCCAGCACACGGGCAAATGATGGTGCCCGGAATGCACTTGCCAGCCGTACAGGCGTCGAATTTGGTGCACGGGTCGCCATCGTCGCAAGGTTTCGTGTTGGGCGCGCTCGTGCAACCAAACGCTTGTGCACAACTTTCCGTTGTACATGGATTCTTGTCGTCACACATCGCCGCAACGACGGCGGTACCAGTGCATTTGCCGTTCAGGCACAAGTCGTTGATAGTGCAAGCGTTCTTGTCGGTACATTCACCCTCCATCGGCGCAAATACGCACCCTTTGGCGGGATCACAACTATCCGAAGTGCAGGTGTTTTTGTCGACGCAATCGACGACGGATCCGGCACATTTGCCGCCACCGCACATGTCAAATTGGGTGCAGGCGCTGCCGTCGCTGCAAGCGGTGCCATTGAGCAATTTCCAGCTAGTAACTGAAAATCCCGGGTCGCAGACCAAACACGGCTGGTTTTCGGGTTTGCCGCCAACGGGGACGCACTTTCCGGCGATTTGGCACACGGAAAACAGTTCTTTGCCCTTACATTCGCCGGCGATGCAGGCGTCTTCGGTGCAAGGGTCCGCGTCAAACGCACAAGGGCCAGACTGAGGGGTATGCAAGCAGCCAAATCCGGCGGTGCAACTATCCTTGGTACAAGGGTTTCCGTCTTCGCAATCTAACGATCCACTGCCTTTGCACAGCAAATCCACGCACGCATCGCCCTCGGTGCACGGATCACTGTCGGTACAGGTGCCGGCGATCGGCAAGGACACGCAACCCAGTTTTGCATCACATTGGGCTGAGGCGCAGGCGGTACTTCCCGGACACTCCAGCGCCTTTCCGCTGCAATTGCCGCCATCTTCGCAGTGGTCCCCTGATGTGCAGTTGTCGCCGTCGCTGCAGGGTCCGGTGTCGACCACAGTCCATGTGCTGGTGGCCTCTTCGGGTAGGCATTGGGCGCAGGGTTCACCTTTTTGAGCCGCGCCCGCAGTGTTACACTGACCGTCGATCCAACAATGGCCCGGCATGAGCACCGCAGAACAGCCGCCTAGGCTGTTGCATACGGCGGTGTGACAAGCGCCGCCAGTCTTGCTCACACAGGAGCTGCCGGCCAAAAAGGGGTCATGGTTGCAGCCATTGTTTTTGCAAACATCGAGCGTGCAGTCGTTGCCGTCGTCACAGACATCGCCGACGGCCGAACAGGCTCCTTTTTTGCAAACTCCAGCCGCGGGGCACACTTTGGCGGTGGTGCAGGTAGTACCGTCGGCAAGCTGAACCGCCGTGCAACGCCCGCCGACACATTGCCAAGTGGCGCAAGGCACTGAATAATCTGCCAGAACGCATTGCAAAGTGGAGGTGCAGGCGCTGGCATCGGCCAAGTCCGCACTATCGGCGCTGTCACCGGGTTGCAAGGCATCCGAGCCGGTGGACGGGCTTAGCGCATCGGCAACCGTCGCGCAGGCACCAGCCAAGCACAAACCGCTAGGACAATCGGCGTTGGTCACACATACGGCCGTTGGCGTGGCCAAGGTAGTACAGCCGAAAACCGCCAGAGCCAGACTCGCGACGCCCAGACCGGTGCCAACTTGCCCGTGCCAACTCTGAACACGCACGAAAACGCCACGTTGACGCCAAAACGCGACCAAATCTCTTGCCATGATTGACAATTGGATCACAGCGCGCCAGCCAACTGAAGCTATACCGGCCAAGGCCAAGTGTGGCGTTGTCGCCAACCGCCTTGGCGCACGCCAACGCAGCAGTATCGCGTTTTCGTTTGCTGGTGTCGATACAAAATCCAAGACCCAAATCGCGTACTGAACCGCCGCGTTTACACGCCTTTACAGATGCGGCACCTGTTGGTCAGGTTTGGGCTCATCGTCAATGGCCAACAGCGCATTGCGCGAGCCGGTGTTCGGGGCTTGGGAAATGCGCGCCCGTTGCAGCGCCTCAACATCTTTGACCGTCGCCAAATGAACATCGATGGCGGCCTCCTTGCCTGCAGGCACCGAGACAAAGGCCTCCAAGTTAGCGTCCAAGCGCGCGAGCCACGACTTGCGCGGAGTGACGATGCGCAACGTCGCGCCGGTTTCGTGACCTGGGCCAGCCTTACAGGCAGCGATGTGCAAACGAACACCGTCCCAATCGCCGCGAGTCGAGGAGCGCCAATAAACTCGGGCATCGCCATTGTCAGCGCGGACGACGGGGCCCAAACGGTCACCTCCAGCCCCAGCGGCGCCGGTAGTCTTGGCGACCAGTGGTTCCAAGCCGAGCGCATCCGCGTCTTCGATACTGCCGCAATCTAAAGCCGCGTAGCCGTCCCAACCGATTTCTGCGGCGCGACTCGTTGAAGGTTCCAGTTCGCCAGCCCCCGTCTGTCCCCACCGGACTGTGGCGACTACGTAGATAGCGTCACGGCGATCAAATGGTTGCATGTTTAGGGGTGCTTCGATGGCATTACCACTGCCAATAGCGACTATTGACCGCGGCAGCACAGGCTGCTGCGCGGCATTGCCCCACCACAGCAAAGTCGCGACCAAGCCGAGGGCGGCCGCAGGTGCAACAATTCGCACAACTTTGACAGTGGCAGTAGACACACCAAACCTCGGGGCCCAACCGGCACCTTGAAGCTAAAGGTAGTAAATGACCGACATCAAAGCAAGTTGCCGGCGAAAAGACCCCGTATAGGGCGACATCGACGCAAGCGCGGCGGCACTGGCGACTAGTCCTTGCGACGGCTCAGTTACGGCTCAGTTACGGCTCAGTTACGGCTCAGTTACGGCTCAGTTGCGACTCAATTGCTGCGTTCAAGCCCAGTTATGCGCTTTGGGCTTGGCGACGGATCCTCCAGGATTCCCCATCGAAATTCCCCGCGGCCCCCGATTTGGGATGCCAGTGCCCTGTCGCTCGCTGTCGCTCGACAAGGAGCAAGGAGCTTTTCTGTCAGGGGCGTACTCTTGGACGTCCCTGACAGAAAAGTGACGCAGTGACACAGAGATGCGCCCAAAGCGGGGGTCGCGGTCCTAGATGTCCATTGAACCTAGGCAGTGAACCATGCCACCATCGCAGCAGTCAGCCACGCACGTTTGGTGCGCGGCGACCGCATACGGCTGAGAGTGGTTATGGCCGACTCGAACAGTAAACCATCAGAACTCAACAGCATTTCGCTCGGCGGTTTAGCGCCTGGCGCTGTGATTGGCGGCACTTGGCTGGTCGAACGCCTGCTTGGCAAGGGCGGCATGGGTGCGGTGTGGTTGGCGCGCCACCAACGGTTGCCGGACAAATACGCGGCGATCAAGGTGCTTTTGGGCACCGGCTTGCGCGACGAGGCCTATTTGCGCTTCGCCCGCGAAGCAGAAATCGCGACCCGCATCGGTCACCCGAACATCGTCGACGTCATCGACATGGACTGCCTGGCGTCTGGCGAGCCGTACATTGTGCTTGAGTACCTACAGGGGGAGGATTTGCGCGCCCGGTTGCGCAAGTATGGCGCCCTCAGTTTTGAGGATACTTGTGCAATTACAAGGCAAATCGGCTCTGCGCTGTACGCCGCCCACCGCCACGATGTTGTGCATCGCGATCTTAAACCTGAAAACGTGTACTTGGTGCCGACGGATTCGGGCGGCGTGATCCGCGAACACGTCAAGGTCCTCGATTTCGGGATTTCCAAGTTGCGCGGGTCGCAGACGGTCCAGACGCAAGAGGCCACGCTTTTGGGCACGCCGCAATACATGGCACCGGAGCAGGCATCCGGTCGTAATCAAGATGTAGATGCCCGTACCGATCAGTTTGCCTTGGCAGTGATGGTCTACGAAATGATCACCGGTCGGCCGCCTTGGCAGTCAGACACGCCACTTGGTCTGTTGTTTCAGGTTGTTCACTCGCCGACACCGGCGTTGGGCAGCCATGCTGCCGACTTGCCTCAGCATGCGGTGGCGGCAATTGAGAAAGCGCTGTCCAAGAACGCCACTGAGCGTTTTGGTGATGTGTGTGAGTTTGTTGAAGCCCTGACAGGGTCGCCGTTGGCCGCTTTGCAGACCAGAAAAAGTGAAACCCGCAACTATGGCGCCCAGTTTCGAAAAACCGGCCCGACCGCAGTATCGACCAATCAAGACGACCACGTCGCTTCAGCTGAAACGGAAATGGCCACGATGGATGGCACACTGAACACGGACGCACCGACGCAAGTGGCTCCCCAAGCTGTCCAGCCCAAGGCAATGGCTGCGCTGCCGCCCTCCCGTGTCGCGGCAGACCCGGCCAAAGTACAGTTTGAGATGCCCGCGCGACCGGCAATTGCTTCAACTGTGCCGGATGGGCCGCTAGCGGCGCCAGACAAAGCCAAGGCGGGGCGTTGGATCGTTGGCATGGTTGTGACCGCTCTGGTTGTAGCCATCACGCTAGTCGTAGCTAGCAAACGAGCGCCGCCCGCCACCGCCCAAGCGCGGACCCTGGCCGAATTGCCAGATGCGCGACCTGATGCGGCATTGCTTGCTGCCCTGCCCGTTGCCGCAACGGCAGGCCAAGCGGCGGCGCCTGCACAAGAGCGGGCCACCCACCCAACGACGCTGACCGACCTTGGTTTTGCCGAGCCGCAAATCGCTACCAAGGATTCAGGTAGCGCCGCCCATTTGGCACAACCCGTAGATGAGGCGACAACCGCCAAACCTGACGCTGACGCTGCGGTTCTCACAACACAACCCGATGTAAGCGTTGAAGACTTGGCAACCGACTTGGCCAAAGCGCAGGCGGCGTTTGCGGCGGGCGATTACCTGCAAGCTGAGCGCCATGCTGCGCGTTCGCTCACCCAGTCGCCCTCCGCCGACGCATTTGGCTTGCTTGCCAAGGTTCATTGCCAACGGGGCGACCTCAGCGGGGCTAAGACTTGGTATGGCCAGATTCGCGGTGGTGCCAAGTCTGCTGTACGCAAATACTGTGAAACACAAAGACTTTTCTTGTAGCGACGTGCCCGCAACGCTGGATACGCCCACGAGCACACCGCGAGCCCGTACTGCGCGCTGTGCGTGCCCGACTAGCGTGCGGCGCCCAAATTGGCAACTTAGACGCCACTGTGAGCGGTGATTGCAACTTTCGTCACGCCAATTCTGGAATCGTTTGACGCTAGCAGCAGTGATGCTGACGCTCGCTGGTCTTGCCACGACGATGTGGGGCATGGCCCAAATCGAGGCGCAAGTGCGCGCGGCGGTTGACGCTCGTCTGGCCAATTCGGGCTTTTCGGTGGCTTGGGGCCGAATGGTTGGCCATCTCGACGGCACGATTGAAGTAGATGATGTGGCGATTCGCGAGGGAAATTCAACGCTTCTGACGGTCAGGTCCGCGCGCGCTCAACTGTCGCTGTGGACGCTGCTGCGGGGCACCAAGCGTCTCAATTGGTTGGCGATTACCGAGCCGATCGTGTGGGCTGATGTGTTTGAGGGCAAGCTTGTTGCATGGCAGCGACTGGCGCAAGCCGTCAAAAAGACGCCACAATCGAATGAGGATGTGGAGCGCAAGTCGCTGGCGGATCGCGTCGGCAAGGTGACGATTCGGCAAGGTGTGCTCAAGATTAAGGTGTTGGGCAAGCAGGTGTGGTTGTTGGGTACGGATTTGCATGTGCATGACGCTAATGTAGATTTGGACACGGCCACTGGTGGAATCGCTAGTTTCAATCTGCCGCGCACTTTTGGCGGTGGCGCTGCGTTGGTCACTCTGGGCATGACTGCGGGGCAGCCGTCGACGGTTGAGTTGAAGTGTGAACCGGCTGCGCGCTACCTGCCGCCGGATCTCGCAAGCGAATGGCTGCCCAAAGAGCTCGCTCTGCAGGTTGCCGGCGCCAGTTGGACGCCGAATCAGTCGCCAGTCCTGCACGACGTGCGCATTATCGATTTGGCAGCTGATGCAAGTGCGGCGCAGTTGATGGCGGCGCAGACAATTAGTGTATTGGATTCGACGGCCTTGACCCTACATCACCTCCAAGTGCATGTACGCAAAGACCGTTGGTGGCCGCAGCTGGAAAAGAGGGCCGCGGCTCATCCGGCCACCCTGCCCCACGAATGGACCGCAGTTGCCGCTTTGGCCGACTTTGACGGCACGCTGTTGAATGTTCATGTGGCCAAACGCGGTGGTGGTGCTGTGGTGGATGTGCACAAGGCAGTGGTGGGCAACAATGGAGTTCGTTTGGGTTTTAACACGTTGCGCCTCGAAGTAGGCCCGAAAAATGCTCAGGGACAACGCGAACCGGTAACCGTGCAACTCGATGGTCCGTTTGTGGAATTGCCGCGCAAGTTGGTTCCTGCAGGCCGCGCCACGGCGGTGGTCGATGGCGTCCTCGGGGCCAGACAAGTGTCTGATCCTGCGCCGGAAGACGAGGACGATGACCAGGACGCCGTGCCGGCAAAGCCTGAACCGGACCTACCGACAATCGTGCCATCGCTGGTGCCTTCCGCGACGGCCAAAGGTGACGCTCGCGAGCGACCGCCGCAGCGCATGACTCGTCAGTTCAAGGCACTGCACAAGAAAATTTTGGGAATTCATGATCATATTGGTCGCAACTGGCCATTTTCAAAGTGGCCTGGGTGGCTACACATCAGCGTGGCCAATGGCGCGGCGGTGGTGCTGGGCGACGACGGTCAACCACTTGTCGGCATCCGCACAGTGAGCGCGATAGTGGACGGCGCGAAACTGGCAGCTGATGGTGTAGGGCTCGGGATGGAGCTCTTTGATCGCAAAGGGAGTTGGGGCCGCACAGGAGTACGCTGGCGCCGCTTGCCTGACGGTCACCATCTTGACGTCCAACTCGCAGGTGGCGGCGTCGCTCAGGTGATTGGCAGCCAGCTTAGCGGGCTTTCAGTCGGTGATGGCGCCGATCTGGACGTTCAGTTTAGCGTTGATGTCAAAGAGGACCAGAACCTGCGCATTGCCGGCCGCGCATCGGTCGAAAAGATGGGCATACAATGGTGGCGACTTGCCGACAGACCGATTGCTGATTTTGCGGCGTCGTTCGTGTTCGAACTGAGCGTGACACCGACCCAGATCGTGTTTCGTACCCCCCAATTGCAGGTCGGCGAGGCTCAGCTGCATGGCTCGCTGGCGCTGACCAATATGGCGGGCAGCCCGCATTTTGCCTTGCGTTTGGACGCCCCGATGCAGGACTGCGGGCGAATGCTCGCCTCAATTCCGCCATCGTTGGTGCCCACAATTGGTCGGATCGACGCCCATGGGGTGCTCGATTGGCATGTCGGCCTTGACGTTGCCTTCCCGCAAGTAGGTGCTGTTGCTGTTGATTTGTCTCTGGGCGACACGTTTTGCACCGTCGACAGGCTCGGCGACATTGACTTTGGCGAGTTCAAGCGCCCCGATTGGACCCGACCGGTCAACGAAAACGGCAAGATCCTGCAGGATGTACAAATTGGTCCAGGCTCTGGGTCGTGGACTTCGACTATGAATATGCCGGGTTACGTCCACTACGTCATGTGGGCGACGGAGGATCCGTTTCTCAAACATCGTGGTATTTCAGAGTCTTTGCTGGAAAAGGCCATCGGGATCGACCTGGCGACCGGTCGATTTACCTATGGTGGTTCGACGATCACCCAACAGTTGGTCAAGAACCTGTATTTGCGGCGTACCAAGGCCTTGTCGCGCAAGTTTGAGGAGATGCTCATCGTTTGGCAGATGGAAAAGGCGCTCGGCAAGGCGCGGATCTTGGAGATTTACGTCAATGGTGTCGAGTTTGGGCCGCGCATCTACGGCATCACCCGCGCAGCATGGGAGTTTTTTCAGAAACAGCCCAACGAATTGCGACCTAAAGAGGCTGTGTACCTAGCGATTATCAAGCCGTCGCCGCGCTCAGGTTGGGGGACGATGCGGGCTAACGGTTGGGGCGAGTGGTATGAGATGAAAGTCGGCAAATACATGGACAAGCTGCTGCGCGATGAGTCGATTTCGCTTGAGCAGTACGAAGCCGACAGGCCGTGGAAACCGGCGTTCAATCCGGCGCCGCGTGGGGTACGGCCGGGGCGTTAGGGCTCGTACAGGTTCTGGTCGATTTCGCACTGCCGCTGCTTGCGCGCGCGGGCAAGCTGGGCCCCGAAAACCGATCTCGCGTAATTTCATGGACCAGAAAATGGGGTCGATTTTTCAGAGCTGTTTTTATGCGGCTAATTGCTGGCAACCTGGTGTTGAGTTCACCGGTTTTCAGCAGCGGTTGCATGTTCGCGGGCAATGGCCTAAACCCTTGGCTACGCTGCGCCCTGTCGCGGTCAAATGAGCAGACTATGCGACCCCAAGATCTCGAAAAGGAAGAAATCTTGCTGGCTCTGCAGGATGTCCTGACGTCCGTGGCGTCTGGGCATCCAGAGAATTTGCGGTGCCCAATTTGCGAAAAAGGCAATCTGGACGCAGAGATGGGTGAAGACAACTGGGTTCGAGTGAGTTGCCCGCAGTGCGGCTTGAGTTTCGAAGGGCTGGTTGGCAACCCTGAAGAAACTTACAGCCACCAAAGTCGCGGCAAGGTCCGCGACGCCTTTGGATAGGTTTATCTGATTGAACAATAATCAATCCGATCACGACAAACACCGCGGACCTGATTTGCTACTTGATTCAGCACCTGATTTAGCACCTGACGGAGTTGACGATGAGCGATAACCGCCGCGCCTCCGAGCGCTTTCCGGTCCAGCGACCGGCAATCGTGCGTTTCGGCGGCGATTCCGTGGTCGCCGTTTGCACCAATGTCAGCAGCGAGGGAGGCTTTTTGCGCTGCCCGGTTGTGGCGAAACTTGGCGACATCGTGGATGTTTCTATTCAGCCGCGCCGTGCGTCCCGACCCGACATCGTAGTTCAAGGCGAAGTCGTTTATGTGTCGGCCAAAGGCGATGTGGATCGGCGTGGCTTGGGACTGCGCTGGTTGCGGCAGCAAGATCCGGCTGCGCTGAACACGCTGGTCAATTGGGCAAAAAAAATGGAGGAGCAGGGGCTTTTGGATACCGGAACTCGCATGGTGAGCACGCAACTCGAGATTCGGGCTGATGGCGAAACAAAAGAGGGCGACTAAGGCACCGGTCAGATTCCAACTGATCCGGTGCTCACTGCTTGTTTCGTGGGACGCGAGTTCGCGCCGCGGGGCTCCTCGCCGCTCCGTTCTCGATGGAAACTAATCGCATTTTGGTGTCGGGACACCTACTCCTTGAAGGTGCTGACAGAAACGACCAAGACCAAGGCCCAATGGACGGTGCCGCTGCACCCTCTGGTGGCCGAGCTGCTGAAGACCCACCGCCACGAACAGCTCAAGAATCAGGTGCCGGGGCTGAATCTGGGCTTGGTATTCCCGTCGGAGAAGGGCACGCCTCGCACGCCGAACACCTTGCAGAAGGCGTTCAAGGCCATCAGGAAGGCCACGGGCATCGACATCAAGATCGGCCCGCAAGTCCGGCGGCGGTCGATGAATTCCAACCTGCTGCGGCGCGCTGTCGATCGCCTGACGGTGCGAGCCATCATGGGCCACACGACCGAGGAGATGACCGCCCGCTACTACGGCGTTTCTGAGGGCGACAAGAAGGCGGCGGTGTTGTCGTTCCCGGTCAAGCTCCGATAGGCCACAGCCGGGCCGTCCAGTTTGGGGCAGTGCCGGAGAAGAAGCCTGAAAAACCAAGAAGCCCCGATCACTTGCCTTTGGGGGCGTGTGACCGGGGCTTCTTCGTTTCTGACTGATCGGCTGATTCCAGACTGGTTTCGCGGCCTTGTGTTACCCTGCCGTGTTACCCTGCCGTGTTACCCTGCCGTGTTACCCTTGCACTTTGTCTTGCTGTCCGTTGTCGCCTAACTACTTGATTTTCTTGAGTCGCGGGGGTAGGATTTGAACCTACGACCTTCGGGTTATGAGCCCGACGAGCTACCGGGCTGCTCCACCCCGCAGTCAGGCGTTTTAGACCAGGTCAACGAATGTGTCAACCATCGTTTTCAAAATGCTCCTCCCCGGTCAAAACAGCAACGCTGCTCTGCGGGCGCCGGCCAGCATTTGACCTATAGTTTCAACGATGCCAAAACCGCGCCGCCGATGATCACCGCCGTCTCAATCGAGCTCGTCAGCGATCTCCTCCAACAGATCATCGGCATCGCCGCGCGGGCCCGTGTGGTTTTGGGCAATGGCAAGATCTCGTGCACTTTCAAGGCATTTCTGAGCCTCCACCAGCCGCTTGAGCCGAACTAGGCACTCGCCGCGGCGCAGATGGGCCATCATCAAGTCCGGCTGCAGCAAGCACGCCCGGCCAAATGCCTCTTGCGCAGCCGCATAATTGGATCGTTCAAACAGAACCTGACCCAGCGAAAACAAGGCCAATTCGTTGTCAGGATCCTCAGCAACCATCGCCTCAAGCGCCAATAAACGGCCGTCATCGTCCAGTGCCACTCAAGCCTCATTTCGACGGTCCAAGCCGCCACACCGCGCTGTATACAACTTTCTTGCGTCATAGCCACGTCGATCTAGGCTTACCATCCGCGTATGCCCTCACTGCGGCACTGACGCCGATACCTCTGCTTCGCGAGGCGACTTTGGCCAAGCTCAAGAACACGCATCCCCGCCGATATCCGGCGCCTGGCCTTCGAACCAAATCCGATGCTGAACGCAGCATGTGGATGCCGCTCAGCGTCATTGCAGCGTTAGCAATTGCCGCGGTTGCGCTGTATGCGGTGCGCAACCAAAACCCGCCCTCGGTGCCAGTTTCGCGCAGCGCAAAATCGTCACCGCCCCCTGCACTGCCTCCAAAGCCGATCGTCAAGCCGCAGCCGCTGCCAATCCGGGAGGACGAATTGCGCCATGCTGTAGCCGGACCCACGGGCAATTTGGTCATCGCTCGCACTGCGCAGCCGCAAGCGACGAGCCTTGACAGCCTGTTGCAGCGCGACATCCAGCGGATGCTCGACCAAATTGGCGTGGCCTACGGCAGCGTTGTGCTCATTGACCCGCAGACGGGCCAAGTTTTGGCGATGGCCGAGGCGCGACAGCCCGACGATCCAGTCGGTGCCATCGGCAGTCTGACCAAACCGACTGTCCCGGCGGCGAGCGTGATCAAGGTAGTCACAGCGGCGGCGTTGCTTGATAACGGCGTCAGTCCGGACGATCTGGCTTGCTTCCACGGTGGCCTGCACGGTCTGGACGCTTCGCATCTGAAGCAGCGACCCACGGACCGCAGGTGCGAAACGCTGACATTGGCTCTGGCACGGTCCTCCAATGCAGCGATCGCTCGGTTTGCCCTGCGCGACCTTCCTGCGGGCGCCTTGCACAAGGCCGCGGAGGCATTTGGATTCAATCGGAAAGTGCCGAGTGATGTGGCCTATCAACCGTCCAGGTTTGAGGACACGGGTTCGGATCTGGATCGCGCGCGCGCTGCGACCGGCTTCGCGGGTTCATCGCTGAGTCCACTGCACGCGGCGTGGTTAGCGGCTGTAGTCGCCAGCGACGGAAAACTGAAGAGAATTTCTGCATGGGATCCAGCCCTTACTCTGTCCGCTGCCGCCGACATTGGGCCAGTCGATGCGCCCACGATCAAGCCCAGCGTAGCGGCAACCCTGCGCCAAATGATGGTGGCGACTACTGAAATAGGCACCGGTCGCCACAGCTTTGCCCGTCGTCCGCACGCACTGCGCGGAATGGCCATTGGTGGCAAGACCGGTTCATTGTCGGCGTCAGAGGGCGAAATCTACCGCCATGTCTCGTGGTTTGTCGGTTTCGCCCCGGCCCATCAGCCCAAAGTCGCGATTGCCGCGATGGTCATCAATGGCTGGAAATGGAAGGTGAAAGCCCCAACTGTGGCTCGCGATGCGCTAGGGCTGTTTTTTGAGCGCGCGGCCAACAAAAGTGCACAGGCGACGCCATTGGCCCCAGCGGCTGAGCTTGACCCGCGATCAATTGCCCTGTAAATTGCCGGTCCGTCGCGGGGCGGGCGTGCGCCGTTCGTTTAGTATAATCCGCGAGAATCAAACCAGAATTGACCAAACCGTTAGGGATGAACGCTCAACGTTCAACTCTGGCGGTCCGGCCAAGCGCGGCGGTCCACGCATCTTGATGCACCGGGCCGATCGACCACTGGGGGATCGTCTAATGGCAGGACCGCAGACTCTGAATCTGCTTATCTAGGTTCGAATCCTAGTCCCCCAGCCGCGCGCTGGCGTTTCACAGCTAACCCTGTGGCGCAGCGAGTTTTAACGGCTTGGTCCTGCGCTGTGTTGTCGATTGGTGGCACCGATTTTTCGGTGCGCACGGCGGCAATTTTTTGATTATCCACAATAATACGTGCGTGTTAGCTGCGATTTTGCACGAAATCGTTGCGAATGCGCACATAAGATGCTGATAACATGCCGATATCGGCGGATATCAAAGGTGCTTTGATTGGGTGCGGCGAGCTGATTGCCGACCTGATTGCCGACCTGATTGCCGACCTGATTGCCGACACCGAATACACGGGCGCAAGCAGTTGCTGTGCTGTGTCGTTGTTCCAAAAGGGAAGTGATCGGCACCGCTCGACCAGCGCTGCTCATGCACCTTCAGTACATCCCGATTGACTCTGGCGAAACCTATCGCTTTTGGCAATAGCCCCGTTAGTCTAGCGGTCAGGACACGGCCCTCTCAAGGCTGGGACAGGAGTTCAATTCTCCTACGGGGCACCCTGAGTTCCTCAAATTCGCGCTTCCGGTCGGGCAGCATCATCAACTCCGTCAAAGAGTGAACTGCCTTTAGCCAAGTGTCGTCGCGCGCGCCGTGGACAATGACAGTGCAGATGCTAGCTTTTGCCAGCGGTCGCCGACCACGGAACGGCTGCTGTGGGCGACGGCCGATGCTGGCCGGCAAAACCAAGTGATTACTAGGCACTCTCAACCGTTAATGCCGTCAGCTGCTGGCGCAGGTCAACCCTGTGGACCGTGGCAGTCTGTGGCTAGCAGCGATTGGCTGGATTGGCGCTGGCAGCTGCGCAATCGCCTGAAATCCCCATCAGAACTGCAGCTTATCGCGACGATTGACCCTGCCCTGTCGACTTGGCTCGGTACCGGCGCTGCTTTTGAAGTTGGGATAACCCCATATTTCGCCAGCCTTTTTGACCATGGCAACCCGGATTGCCCGCTATTGCGGCAAGTCCTGCCCAGCACCGAAGAGTCCTCGACCCAACCACATGAGCGCGCCGATCCGTTAGGCGAGGATCCGCATCGAAAAGTACAAGGTATTGTTCATAAATACCCAGACCGTGTGCTGCTTTTGGTCACGGACACTTGTGCTGCGTATTGCCGATATTGCACCCGCGCTCGATGGGTGGCATCCGGGCAGGAAAACCTTAATTCCAATCAGTTAGATGCGGCGATTGCCTACATCGCTGACCACCGCGACATTGTAGATGTGCTGGTTTCGGGCGGCGATCCGCTCTTGCTGTCTAGCGCCCGGCTTGATTCTCTGCTGGACCGCTTGGCGGCCATCGATCACCTGCGCTTTATCCGTATTGGCACCCGAGTGCCGGTATTCTTGCCGATGCGGGTCGACGCCCAGTTGGCTCTTGCCTTGCGGCCTCGGCGAATTCCGACTTATGTCAACGTTCATTGCAATCATTATCGCGAGTTAGCCGAGCCAACCCGCCAAGCCTTGGCGACTTTGGCGGATGCTGGGGTGCCTCTTGGCGGCCAAGCGGTGCTGCTGCGGGGGGTGAACGACAACGCAATGACCTTGCGTGACACGTTTTATGCGATGTTGTCGGCGCGGGTTCGTCCGTATTACCTCTTTCACTGCGACCCGGTTACGGGGACCGATCACTTGCGCACCAGCGTAGACCAAGGTTTGGAGTTGATGCGTCAGCTCATCGGCTTTTGCAGCGGGATGGCAGTGCCAAAATTCTGCGTCGACCTAGAGGGAGGCGGCAAGATTCCGCTGTGGCCCGATTATTTGGAGGCCAGCCACGACCATGTCCTACAGTTTCGAGGGTTTGCCGGAAACGCCTTCGACTACGACCGCGGCGTCCGCCATGCCAATCAGGTCTAGGCGCGCAGCAGCGGTGGTTCGCATGTTCAGTCGTGCGACTTGGTGTGCGACTTGGTGTGCGACTTGGTGCGCGCCTTGGAGCGCGACATGGCTGGCGCTGGCTGCTGGGTGCACAGCAGGTCAACTCTCAACACTATCAATAGTTTCGGAGCAGGCTGCTGCGAAGGCTCCGCCCACCATCGGCAGACTGCGCAATCTCGCGGCGCGCGGTCAGTGGCAACAGATCGTCGATTTGACAGATAACCCGATGGCACTGCCGGCCAATCCGACCGAGCCGGAATCGGCTAGGGTGTATCGAATTCGGGCTCTGTGGCTGCTGGATCGACGCGCGCTGGCGATTGCCGCGGAAGACCAAGTGCTGCTCAACCGCGCGGGCGATGCCGATGAGGTGCTGGAGTTGGCTCGCTGGCACCTTTTGGGTCGCGACGACGCCCCGTCCGCCTGGCGGTTGTTGGCGCCAATCGTGGCAAAGGGGTGCCTGACTGCGTCGGCGTGCCAGCTAGCCGCGCGGGCGATTTCTGGCACTGCCGCGCAGCCCCAATGGCTCACTGCAGCCCGTATGGCCGCACCCGTGGCGACCTTGCGCGCTAGCCGGGCTCAGTGGCTGGCGGCCATCCTGTTGAAAATTCCAGGCCTTGACGAGGCGTCTGTTCGCTCGCTGTTGGAAGCTGAAGCCCGCGAGGCTGGCTTGAACTCGGATTCGTGGCTCGCGTACTTGCCAAGCGTGGCGGTGCGGTTAGGTGGCGGCCAAGGTCGAGCTGTCTGGCTTCAATCCGTACTTGCGGCGAATCCGTCGCAACAATTACTCATTGAATTGGGCACTTCTGCAGCGATTGGCAATGATCGTGCACTCGCCGTGCAATTGCTCAAAGTGGCCACGGAAAAAGGGGTCGACTTTGCAACTGACTTTGCAACTGCTGATTCCTCAAAGGCTTTCCAGTGGCTTGCCTGGGCGTACGCCCGAGTTGACGACAAGCGCGCATTGCGGGCGCTTGCAATCGAGCACGTTGACAAATTCGTGAGCAGTGAGGCTCGTCTGGCTCTTGCGCGGTCGCTCCTGCGCGTCGACGCTTTGGCTGAGGCAGAAAAGTGGCTAGCTGCCGCGGGCGCGGCCGACAATGCGATCGCAGTGGCGTTGGACGCTGAAATTGCTCGGCAACGACGTCAGCCAACCGCTGCATTCAAGGATCGTTTGCTGAGCGGGCGAGTGACAGGCGATGTCAGTCTGGGCGCCCTGATTTTGGCCCAGTTTTGGTGGCGAACGGACGTGGTCGGTTCCGACGCCCTGCTGGGTTTGGCGGCGCGAACTGCTGGTAGTGGTCAGCTGACTGCCTCGAGATTGCGGGCGTTTTCGCAAACTGCGGCCCGCGCGGGCAGTCGCGGCAGCCTTGAGGCAGTCCAGACTTTGGTCGGTTTGCTGACGACTACGTCGTTGCCGGCAGCGCAGGTGTTCGCCGACGAGCCTGAACCAGCCGTTGCCGATTTGCGCCGCACGTTATCGAGATATCCGTTTGTCGCCGGACAAACCGCTACGCTGATTGATGGGTTGCAAGCTTGGGCCAAGGCCGGCGTTGCTGATGCCACGGTGTTGCGGCGGTTGGCCACTCTACAGGCCAGCCGCGGTGACGTTTCGGCCGCATTGGCCACGGACACCGCCGCTAGAAACTTGGCCAGCGCCGATTTAGCCGAGCCGCAGGGGCGCGCTGAGCTCATCGCCAATTTGGAGCACCACCCGCCGGCGCTAGCGCGTTGGTTCGCTGAGGCAAGCTACCGCGATTGGGACAGTCGCCGCGAACTCAAGGCCATCGCTGACAAGCTGATGCTGGGCCAAATGGGAGCATTGGGCCGCATCGTTCTGGAACGCGCATTGATCGCCTTTCCAACTGATGAACTTTTGACCCCGGAGATTGACCACTTCGTGTCCAATGGGTCGGCGGACTTAGTCATTGATCGCTTGGCGGCTCGCGTTTTTCGTTCACCGGCCTTGGCGCTGGCGGATGGTCCGGCGCTAGTCAGGGCGCGTTTGGAGTTGGGCCAAGTTGCCGCGGCTGGTCGCGACTTGCAGGCCTTGCTTGACGCGATCCCTCAAAATCCACGTAGTTTCAAGGTACTGTTTGATGTGGCCTCCAGCAACAACTTGTGCTCGAGCGTCGCGGCGATGGTTCCGCGCATGCTCGCGGAGCCTGACCTGTACCTTTATAAGCACGTCGTCTCGCGCGGATTGGACTGCGCTCGCCGCTTGCAGGACGAGGCACAGGCACTTGAAATCGTTAAGGGTGCCTTCGGCCAACGTATTGACCCAACTCGCTTGGAGGTGTTGGTCCAGCAGCTGGCGGCAACTGGGTTTGACGAGCTTGCCGTCAAGATCGCGCTACAACTTCAGCAAATTCGACCTGTTGGCGAAGATGTCAGCCACGCTTGGGCCCGGGCTCACTTGGCCCTGGGCCAGGTTCAAGAGGCCGTCGCGACTTTGCAAAAATCCAGCGAACTCAATCCCAGATCGGCGCGAATTTGGCTGCGATCGGCTGAGCTCCTCGATGATTATGGTAAACTGGAAGCTGCCCTGCCCTTCTACGTGGCGGCCGCGCTGGCTGACCATGACAGTTCACGGTTGCGCGTTCGCACCATCGTAACCCTGCTGCGTCTGGGCCGCGTCGCCGACAGCAGCGAAGCGTTGACCAGTTTGGCTAAACTGGGCGGAACCCAGCAAGACTATGATATTATACTAGAAGTAGCCCGCCGCGTTCATTGCCAGACGTCCATGCTGGCCGCGGCGCTCGCTGTGACAGACGCGGATCGCGATTTGGAGCGTTTTCGCGCCGACCTTGCTGCGGATCTTGGTGATAAGAAAGCTCTTATGGCGGCGATCCGCCGACTTCGCTCCAAGGGTGCTGCGCTGGGTGCGGAGGCTGTGGTCTGGCTTCAGCGCGTGGGCGACTACACCCAAGCCCGTGAGATTGCCGAGGACAGCTTGGCGTCATCAGAACCGGTAGGTGCTCAAGACGATAGCGAAAACTTGCTGTCTTCCGCACTCGACGTGCGCCGTGATCCGACTTCGGCCCCAGAAGCGCTTGGCATCGCGCGGTTGTTAGTGGCGCGCGCGGCTCGGCCCGAACATGCTGCTGCTCTGGCTGCACAGGAGCTTGGCCGTCACGACCTTCCCGTTGAAGGGCTTGTTTTTGCACGCCGTTTTTCCCTTGCTCAGGACCTGACCTTTGTAGCCCTGCGCGCATCTTTGGCTTGGCAATCTGGCGACCCAGACGAGGCGCGGCGGGTGTGGCAAATGCTGTACGCCGCGTTGGTGGTGGATCCAAAAGTGCTTGAGTATGTTCGTAATTTGGACCTTTCTTTGCCCATTAACCTGCCCGAGCGCCTGCGCGCGCTGAACTGGATGATCAGCAGTCTAGAGAGCGTTGGCGAGTTCGACCTGCAGCGCGACTATTTGAGCGGGTTGATGCAGTTGGCGCCCACAAGTGGGTGGGTCGTTCATCACTTTGTCAGTCACCAGGTGCGGCGCGGTACAGCTGAGCAGGCGCTGGCCGCGATGGTTCGGGCCCATTCGACGCTGAAGAACTGGCCAGATTCGTTTGACAATACCGCGGATCGGTTAGCCCGCGATCTCGGCGAACAAGCGATCGCCGACGTCGCGGGCCTGAGCACAGACTCCAGTAGTTCCATGGCGTTGGAGCGGGCAGCGGCTGGCGTGCGAACGATACCGTGGTGGCTGGGCAAGGCCTTGGGATCAACCCCTGACCTGCGCCCGCGGTCGGCGCCTCTGGCGGAGCTATTGGGCCAATTGACCCATAGTTCTAGTCTGATGCGAACTGAGATGGCGATTCAATACGCTGGGCGCGGCGATGGCGATAGCGCGGCGCTCTTGCTGGGTGACCGACCTATGGCGTGCCAGGACGGCAATTTGCCCAAAGTTATCCGAGCAATGGCGCTTACATTGGCAGCCTTGCAAGGTCCAGCTGCAACACCGAAAGCGGGCGCGACCGAAGCAACTGCAGTTGCAAGCACTTGGCTCAGTAAGTGGTTGGATGCAGGGTTCGGCGTCGATTTCGCGATTTTCCTTGCGGCAGAGCTGGTTAGGCAGGGTCATCCTGAACTAGCGGTCCGGTGTTTGCAAGCAGCGCCTGTCAAGTTTGCCGGCACGACCGCGGACCTGCTTCAGCGCCGAATGCTGGCCTATGTTGGCGTCGGCTCTGCGCAACAAGTCGCTGATGCTGCGTTGCTTTTCCTGCGGGGCAATCGCAGCCAAATCGCCAGAGACCCGGGCAAGCGCGAAGTGATGAGCCCAAGCGACGACGTGTTTAGCGTGCTGATTAGTGCGGGCAGAGTTGACGCCGCGCGGCTTTTGGCGCTGGAGTTGCGGCGGGCAGAACCAAGTGTCGCCTTGCCAAAAGGGCTCAACGTGGACGGCCCGAATGCAACCATGGCGACCCGAATTGCAGCATGGGACCGCTCTGCTGTCACCGATTTGCTAGCCAGCCGCGACTTGCCAGCCGTTGAGGTGCTGGCGTCCGCTTTGCCATTGGCGGTTGCCGCGTCCCCAACCATGGCTGTCGGCCTAGCGGAGCGCATGGTGGCCGCCGGCAACGAGGCGTGGCGAGTCTGGATCGAACTGAGCAGGAGGGCGTTGGATTTTGGAGAAACAGCATTGGCGCAGTTGGCGACCGAGCGTGCAGCCCGAACTGGCGCCCCGGCCAATTTGCTGGTGTGCATGGGCCTTTCGCACGGTACTGGCACCGATATTGGCGGTTGTCGGCGCGGCCGTACTCTGGACAGTCTATCTACGGACGAAATGGCGGATTTAGCAATGTTTGTCGCGACAAGCGCTGAATCAACGGCAACGGCCGCCATTGCTCAAGCGTTGATAGTGGCGGCTTCGTCCAATCAAATCGAGTTTGTTGCGGCGGCGGCGACGCGGCGCCAGCTGATGTCCGCAGGCGATGTCGCCCGGCTGGGTCAGTGGTTACGGTCGGCGATCGCGCAATTGTCTCCAGCCCGCAGCGATAGCCTGATCCTCACCGCGTTGGAGGATCTGGGAATTTTGGGTCTGGCCGATCTTGGCATGCACGTCACCGCCGCTGCCTTGGCCAACCAGCCGCACACAACGGGCCACCACAATAACCTGAGCTACGCCATGTACTTGGCTGGCCGTCCGCCGAGTGAATCCATGGCGCATGCTCTGGTTGCCGAGCGCGGCGCGTCGGGCGACTCCGCTGCGGCCGCGGCTCTGGACACGCTGGCCGCGGTGCGCCATCAGGCAGGCCACGTCGCCGCCGCCATCGAAACGCTCAAGCGGGCACTGGCCGCGACTGTTGCGCCATCTGTGCAAGCGCGCACACCTCCTGGGCTTTCTCTCGCACGCTATGCGGAGTTCCTGTTGCAGGCAGGCCACGTCGCCGACGCTCACGCCGTTGCCGCAGTGACGCTGGGTCGCAGCCGACCCGATTGGTCGACGCGTGACGAGTGGAGTGCGCTGAGCAGATTGCGGCAACTACTCAAGATTACTCTACGTCAGCCGGCTAAGCAGGCTCCGTGAGCGAGTTGGGCACCCAGTCGCCGGCGGCCGCTAGTAAAGGGAACGCAGCTGAACACAGGCAAGACAGCGGCGCAAAGTCGGCACAACTTCACGGAAACTGGCGACGCCGGCTCAAACGGACTGTGGTAGCGTTGGTGGCGATGGTCCTTGTGGGTCCGCCGCTGCAATGCGCCGTGCTCAACTGGGTCGACCCGCCGGTAACCGGCACCATGCTGCAGCGAACTTGGCAACACTGGGACACAACCGGCGACTGGACCCTGCCCGCCTACACTTGGGTCGACTTGGAGGACATGCCTCGCAGTGTGCCGACGGCGGCAATGTCGAGTGAAGATCGTTCGTTTCTGAGCCACGACGGATTCGATTGGGTGGCAATTCGTCGAGCGTGGCATCGCTACCAAACTAAACCTACGGCCCGTTTGGTTGGCGGCAGTACAATATCGCAACAGGTCGCCCGCAATGCGTTTTTGGCTCAGAACCGGTCCTGGCTGCGCAAAGGACTTGAAGCGTGGTACACAATTTGGCTCGAGGCGCTGGTTTCGAAGCGGCGAATCCTAGAGGTGTATGTCAACATTGCAGAAATGGGCCCGATGGTCTTTGGCGTCGGCGCTGCGTCCCAACATTGGTTTGCTAAGCCATGCCACAACCTGACACTTGTGCAATCTGCCACGATGATTGCGCTTCTTCCATCGCCGCGGCACTGGACGCCCCAACTGCCCCACGTGCAGCGGCGCGCGAAATGGATCGTGCGCAGCCCCGTGACCCTGCCCAAGCGTTTGGCAATTGCTGAATAAACTAGCAATATTAAGGCGTTATACATAGTCACCAAAATCCGAGATCAAACCTTGGCCGAGGCCGCGAGTCGGCTGCGCAGCAGAAGCGAGCTTGGCGACCCACCCAGCGAGCACTCGATTGCCGGTCCGGCTCATGGTGCCGGACTTCGGCGATCGAGTATAGCGTGCCCTCTGGCAACTGAATGAGCGCCAATCGCTCGCGACTCACATCGCAAGCACCTCAACGCCGAACAAATCCAAACTGATCGGCTCTCGAGAGGTTGCGCATGCCGCCAAATCGGCACCCTCGATGCATGAAACTCTCTGAGCGGCATGTGAAATGTGGGCCGCAGCTACGGACTACCGCAGGGGTTTGGCAGAGCGCCCCCAAGATTGTGGTCAGACCAGAGGAATCAACGCTGCTTCAGCGAGAATTGCCGAACAAAAATGGAGCGACAAGACGCCCAAGGCGATCGATCGCGACCCACAAAGTAAGCAAAGAGGCGCCCAGCAAATACTAATTGCTTGGCTCTCGGGGTTATCGCACCGCCCGAAAGTTCGCCGCGACCGGCGCGCCTTCGTGCTGGACAATCTCGACATTGCGTTGCGAGGGGACTGCATCGCGTCCGGCCGCCTGCTGCGCCAACTGAGATAGCCGCGAAAACCCAATATTTGTCATCTCACTGCGGGTCATTTTCTTCTTTTGCGCTTGAGCACGCTGAACTTGGGCCACCGACGCGGTGAGCTTGCCCATCGACCTGTACATCGACCTGACCATCATCCGGTAGGCACGTAGGGCCATCGGCGACGGCTGGGACCGAAAACGCTCAAGTCCTTCGCGGCCCATCACCAAGACCCGCGCCTCGGAAACTGCCCGAATCGTCAGACCTTCAACCCCTTCGTCCAGAGCACTGACCGTACCGATCCAATGACCTGGACCAAGCACCTCGACGGGCATGGCCATGTCGCCCACTTCGACGGAACTCTGCAGTTCGCCGGACACAATGAGCATCGCGCCGATGGCAGGCTTGGCGCCGTCGATGAGAACAGTACCTCCGCGGTGCCATCGCTCCGCGCAGGCGTTCAATAGCATTTGGATTTCGCCGTCGTTTGCGTCCTCCCAACCTGGAACCGTGCGAATTTGATTGGGGGTCATCGTTCCTCCGCTGGCTGCTGTGCTGGCTGCTGTGCTGGTTGCTGTGCTGGTTGCTGTGCTGGTTGCTGTGCTGGTTGCTGTGCTGGTTGCTGTGCTGGTTGCTGTCCACCGATTTCAGGCTGGACGACCTTGCTAACGAACCACATGCCGACCGCTGCATCTGCGGCCCAAGGCATAGTCTACCCATTCTCGCAGAATATCGAGAACCGATTTGTTAAGACCGAAACTGAAGCACTATTCCAATGCCGAATCGCAAACCGCCTTGCCGCTGAGGCAAGCAATAATCGGCTCAATTTACTCGTCTTTGCCGGAGCCTGAGAAACGCTGAAACAACCGACCGAGGGCAGTTGGTGCAACTGCAGGGTCTGCCGCCGCTGCAGCCGGGGCAACAATGCCCAGAACGCCTGCGGCAAACTGACCGACTTTGCGAGCGTCGGCGCGCAAGCGGCGTACTTGTTGCATCGCCGTCACTGCCAATAACCGCACCGCCACTCCAGGGCTGCTGCGGGTCAATTCCGCGAACTGCGCAGTACCCAGCGCAAAGAAGACACACTCCGTGCCGGCCACCACGGTCAAGATGTGGCTATCACCGCCAACAATTGCGCATTCTCCAATGATATCCCCAGGCTTTACAGATCCAACGGCTTCAACCGGCCAACCTGGAGCTGCAAACTCCATGCGGGCCAAACCAGAGGCCAAAAAGTAGGTAGTGTCAGCCTTTTCTCCCTGTCCAAACACGACCTTATTAGCGCCGACTGTGCAGCGAAACAAGGCTCCCGCCAACGCTTGTAGTTCAGCATCACCCAGCGGCGGCTCGATGGCCAGTCGATCGAGAACTTCACGAAAGTCAGAATCTTGCGCCCGGACTAGCGCCCCCGTTCCGCCTGGATTCGCCTCCGGCTGCAAGTTGTATTGCGGTTTGCTGCTGGGTCTGCCCTGACTGGGATGGTAAGGATCCATGGCGGGGCGACTTGCGGCGCTGGCCCCGCCGACACCGAGTCTGGCGGCCGCGCCATGGGCCTCTAGGCCCGGTCGGCCAATTGGGCCATGCTGTGAGCCCGATCCAGCGGCAGCCGTCGAGGGCGGGCCATGGCGCGCCGCCGCCGCGTCGGGGCGCATACCTTGAGCGACTACCGGTCGGCCAGCAGGGGGATCGAGCCCCGGTCGGCCAATTGGGCCTGCCGGGCGGGCGTTTATTGCATCCGAATTGGGTCGAACCACGGGCCGCGGGTATTGTTGTTGCTGAGGGGCGAGATCTGGTGACCAATTTCCACTCGGGATCGCTGAGTGGGGCCGCAACGCGCCGGAGCCGCCCTGAGGAATGCCTCCCGCGGGTACGGGCTGGCGCCCACCTGCCGCCAAGCCTTGGTTGACGTGGTGTTGAGGATTTTGCTGGTGCGCACTGGGATGTTGCTGACTGGGCGTGAATTGACTCGCCGGTCGATTCGGTGCCGCGTAACTTTGATGCTCGGAGCGGCTTTGCTGCTGCTGCGCTTGCGGGTTCACGCGCTGGTGAGGTGCGCTGGGATCCATTGCCGGCCGACTACTCGGCAGCCCAGGTGGCGGATATTGTTGAGCTTGAGGTTGAAAAGGATCGTAGACCGGTCGACTGGTTGGCGCCGCCGTATACTGGCCAGAACCAAAAGGCTTGCGGCCCAGAGCACCTGCCTGCTGACCCGGATGACCCTGATTGGGATTGTGCGGGGCAGATCCGCCTGACGCCGGATGCATGGCACGTTGCGGCGTTTGTCCTCCTTCAGGGTGGCGTGCGGGCGAAAACGGGTCGTAATTAACTGGCGCAGCGCTTGGGTCGGCAGCCCGACTGGCAGTGCTGTGTAAATAAGGGTTCGCGCCAGGCGCTCGACTGTGTGAATTGGCGCCAAAGCCGGAATCCATATCCGAACTTGATGAAGGGCCGGATAAACCGCCGCTTGGGTAATTCTGCTGATCAGGATGGTGGATTGGCGCCGCACCTTGGCGAGAAGTTCCGCCCCCGGGTTGGTAAGATACGGAGGAGTGCGGGCGAAGATTGCCCACAGATTCAGCCTGCTGAACCGCAGTTGAGCCGCGGCTGGTCGCAATTTGAGTTCCAGGCGGAGGCGCCGCTCCCGGGACGAAAGGTCGAATGCTCTCGTTTAGCGAATCCGTCGGCACCAGAGATGTCAAGCCCGAAACGCCGCGGCGCGTGGAGCGACTGGCGCCTGAAGTAGCACCACTGCCAATGGATTCGGTTGCGACTCCACCGGCAGATGGCCGCACGAGCCCAAGCGCGCCTGCGCCAACTCGCGGGGCATCGTCGGTGTCCCCGCCCTCTAACGGCGGGTCATTACGCGAGAATCCTGTTGCCAAGGCACTCACCTGCGGCCAATGTACCGCCACGGCCATACATTATCACACAATTCGCCCGGCAGGCAATTTCACATTCCCGTCCGTCAATACTGGCTCATGTGCGGCCGCCAGAAGGCAGGCGTCCCATAGGACAACGACAGTTTCGCCACAGCGCTAAAGTCGCCGACCTGGCTAAATTCATTCTATCATTCCAGATTCTCGGCATCAGCGGGACACGGTTGGGACCCAGCGGGCCTTGCCTTGACCTGCTGACGACGAGAAATGCGCAACGGGCCTCAGAGCCCGGCACTGACTTTGCCCCTTTTCCACTCTGCCCGTCGAATTGCGTCGCAATCGCAAGCCCATACCGCCGGCGCGTGCTGACAAACCAGTGCTGCTATGAGTCGATGCCCTGCAGTGTTGGGGTGAGCATGGTCGAAGCTGCGAAAACGGGCTGCGAGAAACTGACGATCGACGGCGCGTGCGGCCGCCACGAGAGCGTCGCGGTCCTGCGAACGTTTGCGAAAGGGGCTCGAACTAAACGAGTCGGCGAGTTCAGCTTCCGCGCGCAACGGCACCGCAGTCCCGGCACGCAGATCTGAATTCCACAAATCTATCCCCACCTTGGGCAATTGTCCTGACAACCAATCCAGCGACGCAGGCTGACTGCGGCCCGACCGCGCTCCAAATGCCTGCGCGGGGCTTAGCCTGCCCATGACAAAATCAACGACGTGGGCCGTCGCTTGATGTAGGCGCAGCGCTTTCCACCCGACAAAGCGGCTGTCAGCACCATCGCCCCACGGTGTCAGCGACAGCGCAACCACGGCAATGCCGGCATCGTGGGCGTCAACAAATAGCCGACTCAGTGACCTGCTAGTCGCCTGCGGCAACCACACGGAATTGAGGCCACCTTGGACAATCAGCCAGCGATGGTCGGCTGGCATGTGCGCGAGCAGGCCGTCTGGCGCCAGGACACCTTCGCGAAAATTTTGCAGCATCCGCGCCGCTCCCGCGCCCACTTGACCACGATTGACCACTTCGAGGTTGGGGCAACCAAATTGCAAAAACTGTCCAAAATTGCCTGCATAAAAACGCGAAATCGACCCGCCGATGACGACTGCCTTCTCCGGTCGACTCGTGGAAAAAGGGGTCGACTTTTCAGCCCCGCGCACACTGATCGCGAACAACATATTGATACTAAATACAATACAGCATTTCGTGGTTTTACCTGACAGCCTCATCGTGCGCCTGTGCCGTGACAACCGCGGCACTTGAGGCCACTAGCATCGCCGACTATGCTGGTCAAGCACGCTGAGCACGATCCGGTGCTCTGAGAGCGCCCTTGCCGGTCCGCGACTGGCGCGCTACAGTGCCGCGACTGTGCAGCAGATCTGAGGCACTGCCTCGACGCTCTGTTGCCTCCCGTTGCAGATGGGGCGCGTTGTCGGTGCTACTAGCAGCGGGCTCACCAGTTGGTGCTGTTTTTGCCTGAATCGCGCTGAGGCGCGCCGTTCTGCGAGGAGGCAACGTGAACTGTTTCAAGAATTATTCCCACTTAATGTGTGTCGTGACCGCATTCGCGCTTGGTTGCACGGCCGCCGGCACCGGCCCAGTTGGCACTGGCGGCACAACTGGTTCACAAGACAGCGCGAACACTGGCG
>SHZD01000056.1 GCA_009692465.1 Myxococcales bacterium | reverse complement strand
CCGGCGGTTGCGACAAGGGCGACATCAGCAAGAACGTGCGGGCGCGCGCCGCAAGTTTGCGTGCTTGTTACGAAACCCAGCTCATGGCCAAGCCCGATTTGGCGGGCAAGGTCACGGTCCAATGGACGATCACCGCCGACGGTTCGGTGGCCAGCGACAAGATCGTCGACGACACCATGAAAAACAGCTCCGTCACGGACTGCGTGTTGCGCACCATTCGCCGCATTCGCTTTCTCAAGCCAGAAGCCGGTGTGTGCGTGATCCAGTGGCCGTTTGTGTTCAATCCGGGCTAGCCATGTCCGAGCGCCAGATCCGCAGCCCATCGGCAACTTGGTCGACAGCAGCGGCGACGGCACTGCGGTTGGACCGCTACTTTGCCTTGCGCTGGCAATCGCCACAAATCCCAAATAAATCCATGCGGTGCGCCGTCAAGACGTAGCCGTGGCCGACCGCAACTTGCCGTTGTAGGGCCTCGATGTCGTCGTTTTCAAACTCGACGATTCGGCCGCAGCGGGTGCAAATCAAGTGGTCGTGATGGTCTTCATCGCCAATCGCCACTTCGTAGCGGGCGGTGCCGTCACCAAAATGGCCGACATTGACCAGGCCGACCTTCTCCAACAGCTTGACGGTGCGGTAGACCGTGGCCGGGCCGACCGACTCGTCGCGCGATCGCACTGCGCGATGCAGTTCTTCGACATTGAGGTGCCGGTGATCGTAGAGAATATGTGCAATCAGCCGCCGCTGTTTGGTCGGGCGCTGGCGATCGCGAACGATGGCCTCGTCGACGCGATCGAGCCACGTCTGCAGCGACATCGCTTGGTGCACGTGCGGCGCCAAATTCCCCGCAGTTTTATCACTATTTTCAGGTGGTTGATTGGACGACATGCACACTCCGCTGGCCGCCAGTTTGGGCTACCTGTCGCACTGAAGCAAGCGCCGTAGTTCCATGGCCTGCAAATCGTTGCCAAATCCAGACGGCCAAAAATGAGCTTGTGTGCAGCCTGACTGCGTGCTAGATCGCCGCCGCGCTACAGACTTGCCATGCCGGTGGGCCTTATGGAGCGCACGGTAATATAACAATGAATATCACGGTTTTAGCCCTTCTGGCCGCCGCTTGCGGTGGTTTCGCGATCTACTTGTTCGCTGCCCAGTCCAAGTTGCATGACACGATCAAGCAGCTTCGCCACGACGGTGAGCACGCCCGCGCCGATGCCAAAAAAGAAGCCGACCGCGCCGAAGCGCTGCGCAAAAAACTCGACTCTCCGCGGTCTGGGGCCGCCAGCAAAGACGACAAGCCGGGTCGCGACGATAAGGACATCAAAGCCCAATTGGTGGCCGCGCGTGAACAAGTCAAGCAACTGCAAGCGGCGGTCAAGCGTGGCGAAATCGAAAATAACGACAGCCAGATCAAGCTGCGGCGCGCCGAAGCGCGGGTCGAAGAACTGGGCAACGCGTTGCACCATCCGCCCAAAAAGGTCGCCCTCGCAGCCGTTGTCATCGAAGAGGCGCCCGCCCCGCCACCAGTGCCCGAACGCGAGCCCGAACTGGATGCGGATCGCGAAGAGCGCATGGAGCGCTCCGCAGCGCGCCGAGCTGAACTGGAAGCGGAGCGGACCGCGCGGCTGGCCGAGGCTGAACAAGCCCGGGCTGAACGCGATGCCGCCCGTGCAGCGCGCCAGGAGTCCAAGGATCAAGAGTTCATTGCTCAGCTCAAAGACCAGCGCGAGCACCTCAAACACTTGGTTTTCGTGCGCGAACTGGATTTGCGGATTCTGGAGCGCAAGGCGGAGCACAATCGGCGCGCTTATATGATGACCCTTGGGGCACTGGATCTGGCCGAAGACGAGCTGTATCGCCTCAAACACGGCCGCGAGCGGCCCGAATTCGTGGCACGCTACGACGATGACGGCAACGAGCTGGCTGTGAGCGATGACCGAGACGGTCCTACTGCCGAGGTGCCGGTCGATCACGCAGCCACCGCCGAAGAACGCGCTGGCGCCCAAGCCGCCGCTGACGCCGCCCTAGCTACTGTGACTGCTGGCGCCGATCTGGCTACCGGGACCGCTGACGCCGTGGCTGCTGCGCAAGAACCCGAGATCGATGCCCCACAAAGTGCCGAGTTGGCGGGCCAATTGCCATCCAGCCCCCCACTTGAAGTCAACGCACCAGAGCCGGCCGCGGTGGCAATTGGCGAGTTGAACGCGGACACCGCCTTGGATGCCGTCCAAGTAAGCGTGGCGCCCGAGGTTTTGCCGGCCGGCGTCGATGCTGCTGCCGAAAGTGCCGTGAATACAGTGGTTGTCGCCGCCGCTTGATTTTGAAATTGAAAGTCGTTATCATTTGCTGAGACTGATGCGGGCAGATGCGCGTTAGGGTTCGAGGTCGGCAATGGCAGACGGCATAGCGCAATGGACGCCTGGTGAGGCCAGTGGTGAGTCGTTGATAAACTGGCGGCCTGGTGCCCATGGCCATGTGGTGCAGGTGGCTCGCTTTGACGCGATTGGCGAGCGGTTGGCCGAAATGGGTCTGACTCCGGGAGTGCCGCTTAAGGTGTTGCGCAGGGCTCCGTTTGGCGGGCCGATGCTGGTGCGGGTGCGCGATTTTTCACTGTCGCTGCGCCTGAGCGAGGCCGCGGCGGTTGTGGTGCGACCCGTTGCGGTTGGCCCTCGGTAATTGGCGATGGAATTGCCGGTCACTGAATCGAATTCACCGACCACACCAGCCACACTGACCACGCCGGCCACACTGACCACGCCGGCCACACTGACCACGCCGGCCACACTGACCACGCCGGCCACACTGACCACGCCGGCCACACTGACCACGCCGGGCCGGAGTGGTCCGCTGCAGCCGACCACCGGCGCCCCCGCTGATTCACCACAAGTGACTGGGGTGCCAACTGGGGCGCTGAACGCCGGGCCCCATGTTCGGCGTACTGAGCCACTGCACGTTGCCCTGTGCGGCAACCCGAATACTGGCAAGACCACCGTGTATAACGTGCTGACCGGCGCCAACGCCCAAGTCGGCAACTACCCTGGCATCACCGTCGAGCGCAGGACTGGCGCGCACCGCGGACCGACTTTACGCTGGCTTGTCCACGACTTGCCCGGTTGCTACAGCCTGACGGCCCACAGCCCCGAGGAACAATTGGCGTTCTTGGCCCTAACCGGTCGTTTGGATGGCCCCAAACCCGACGTGGCCGTGGTGGTGCTCGATGCCACCAATCTGGGGCGAAACCTGTTTTTACTATTGCAAATTGCCGAGTTGCAGATTCCAGTTGTCGCAGCGCTGAATCTGATGGACGCCGCCGAGCACGACGGTTGGGTCATCGATATCGCTAAGATGACAACGGTGTTGGGCTGCCCGCTGGTGCCGATGGCGGCGCGATCAGGCCGGGGCGTGGACGCATTGCGGCTGGCGGTGGAGCACGTTGCGCACGACCCCCAGCAAGGACGGGGGCCGCAGCCGCAGTGGTCGCTGGAAGTCCAAACCGCGATCGCGGCGCAGCGGCGCACCGACCACCCGGTCGCCGCTACGGACGGTGAACTGGTGTGGCAGTTGGGCACAGATGTGCAACCGTCACCGCGCATGGCCGCCAGCACAGGCGCTAGTGGTGGCCCTGCTGGCCAAGTGCAGATTGCGGCGGGCGATCGCTTGCGCCGGCAACTGGTGCACGACCGCTATCGATTGATCGATTCTTGGGTAGGCCAGTGTGTGCAACCCCCTCAAGTGACTACACCGAGCCACACTGACCGCCTCGATCGGGTGCTGCTGCATCCCCTGTGGGGATCGGTGCTTTTCCTCGCCGCCATGACGCTGCTGTTTCAAGCTGTGTTTGCGTGGGCGACGCCGATGACCGATGCCGTCAACGCGGCCATGGGCGGGCTGGCAGAGCTGGCGCGCGGGCACTTGCCGGCCGGTCTGGGCCGCGACGTGCTGGTCGATGGGGTGTTGGCGGGTATTGGCGGTACGCTGGTGTTTTTGCCGCAAATCCTGATTCTTTTTATGGGTATCGCTTTGTTGGAAGACAGCGGCTACCTGGCGCGGGCGGCATTTTTGATCGACCGGACCATGGCCCGTATCGGCCTGCCTGGTAAGGCGTTCGTGCCGTTGTTGTCGAGCTACGCCTGTGCAGTGCCGGGGATCATGGCGGCGCGCACGCTGGCCGATCCGCGCGATCGGCTGCTGACGATTCTGATTGCCCCGCTGATGTCCTGTTCGGCGCGGTTGCCGGTGTATACCATGGTGACGGCCGCCGTATTTGCCGAAATACCCAAGGTTGGCGGGGTATTGGCTGTCGGCGGGCTGGTGGTGGCCGCCATGTATGTGCTCAGTTTCTTGCTGGCGCTGGCGGTAGGCGCGGTGTTTAGACGCACGCTGCTGCCGGGCCACGGCGCGCCGCTGCTGCTGGAAATGCCGCCCTTTCGGCGACCGCAACTGCGCAATTTGCTTCGGGTGCTGTGGGAGCGCGGGCGCTTGTTCGTCACCGAAACCGGTACCACCATCGTCGCGCTGTCGGTGCTGTTGTGGGTGCTGATGACCTTTCCGCGTTTGGACCACGATACCGTGGCCCATCAGGCGGCGCGGCAGCATATCCTGACCACGATCGCCGATCCCATCGCCAGCCAGAGCGCGTTGGCCGCGGCGGAGGCGACGGCCGCCCAGACCCGCTTGCAGCACAGTATTGCCGGGCAGTTGGGGCGGGCACTGGAACCGGCCATCGCGCCACTGGGCTTCGATTGGCGGATTGGCATTGGGCTGATTGGCTCGCTAGCCGCGCGCGAAGTGCTGGTACCGGTGATGGCGCAAGTGTATGGGCGTGGCAGCGGCGCCGACGTCGATGATCGCTTTGCCGCTGACATCGGCCACACCATGGCCAAGGCTGGGGCGCTGACGCCGCTCAAGGGCTTGTCGCTGATGGTATTTTTTGCGATTGCCATGCAGTGTCTGAGCACGCTGGCGACCATGCGCCGCGAGACCCAGTCGTGGCGGTGGCCGGCCCTGGCGCTGGTCTACCTCAATTCGCTGGCGTGGCTGGCGTCGCTGGCGGTGTATCAAGCCGGTCGCGCCTTGGGGTACAGCTAGCCATGAACGAAGCTCTGGTGGTGGTGATCGTCGGCGCGGCAGCAGGTTGGCTGTGGCGCAAATGGCGACGGCCCGCGCGGTGTGGCCAGTGCGCAGGTGCCCAAGCGCCAGCGCCGAGCGGTGGACACGATCGCCCCCAGCCCGCGCTTAAGCCCGTCGATCAACTGGCTCTAGCCGCCGCCTGCAACACCGAACGGGCCGCCGCTTCGGCTTGCTCACCCGAGCCGCCGGACAGGCGCACGTCCTCGGCCGCCCGCAGTGCGCGCGCAAAGGCCGGTCCAGGGGCATAGCCCCAGCGCTGGACCGTCAAACCGTCAAAACCAAGGTCAGGAAAAGCGTTTTCATGCGGCCAATCGGCGCGCGCTTGCCGCCACTGCAGCCAGCGATGGCCGCCCGGTCGGCTGATCACAGCGATCAGCGCAGCATCGGCCAACGGCTGACGCAGCCACCGGGCCACTGGCGCAGGCCACGGCGGCAGCAGCGGCGCGCGCTCTAGCGGCGTGGGCTCCAGCGGACAGGTGGCGACCAGCGCGATCAACTGGCGTACCGCCGCCAAGTCCTGCCGCGATAGCCGCCAACTTCTTGTAAACTCAGCGCTATCTGGCCAATTGCGCAGGTCGTCGGCCAGCAACGCCAACACCAACGGCAAGGTCAGGGCCGTGCTCACCGGCCAGTGATTGCGGGCAATGGGCCGCTCAAGCTCGGTGCGGGCCCGCACCAGCCGCAGTTTTGCCGCGGTCAAGTGCGGGTCAGCTGCTAGCAACTGGGGCCATAACTGCGTGCACAGATTGAGATCCACCAACAGATCTAGCGCAGCTGGAGCCGTTGGCGCGATCACCATTGCGGTCAGTTCGGCGGTGATGCGCTCGACGGAGACTTGCGCCAAGGTCGGTGCTAGACGCCGAATCGCCGCGGCGGTGTCGGCATGCACCTGCAAACCAAAGCGCGCGGCAAACCGCGGGGCGCGCAACAGCCGCAACGCATCTTCGCCAAAGCGCTTTAGCGGGTCGCCGATGGCCCGCAGTTGCCGATCGCGCAGATCGGCCAGCCCGCCGACCCAATCGTGGATTTCGCCCTTTGCTGGACCACACGGATCCAGGAGCAGGCCGTTGATCGTGAAATCTCGGCGCAACACGTCCTGTTGCGCATCGGCAAAACGCACACTGTCGGGTCGCCGGCCGTCGCTGTAGCGCCCATCGGCGCGAAAGGTCGCCACTTCGATCTCAACGACCTCGCCGCTGTCGCAGGGCTGGCGCACCCGAACAACTCCAAAAGAAATACCTACTTGCACGACATCTGCAAACACGGCGCACACTTGTCGCGGGCGTGCCGAAGTGGCGATGTCATAGTCTTTGGGTGTCAGCCCGAGCAGGGCATCGCGCACGCAGCCACCGACAAAATAAGCCGAGAATCCGTGGTTGCGCAGGCACGTGACGACAGCGACGGCCGCGCCCAAAGCGGCAGAGGTGGGCAAGTCAATGCGGGTTGTAGCCGTCACGGCGACAGAATAAACAGTCAAGCGGGCAGCAGCAACCGCTGGCGCCCCAATCATGGTTTCGTGTAAAGTTTCCGGTTCTGGCGCGCTAGGACCCGGTCGGGGCCAAACTGCGGCCGACTCTGGTGATCTGGCAGGCTCCACCTTTTCGCAACAGGTTCCAACTCATGCAGTTAACGCAGTATTTTGGGCACGCGGCCGTGGTAGTGGCTATCAGCCTTGTCAGCGCCGCCTGCACGGACCCTGTTGCGCAGGGGACCACCGATGCCGCGGCCGAGGTTTCCAAGCCGGATAGCGGTGAGGAAGATGGGCTAATCCTGCCCGAAATCGAGCAGCCGCCCACGATTACCTGCAAGCTGGCCGCCGATCCCGCGGTGGGCAATGCGCCATTGCCGGTCAAACTCGCGGTGACCTTTGAGGGCACCGCCCGCGAAAATGTGTTTATTCGCTGGGACTTTGGTGAGGGCGCCCCGGTAACAGACTATGACTTGGCCGATCCTCTGCAACAGGACGGCGACAAGGTGAGCCACGAGTTCGCGTTTAAGGGCTCTTATCAGGTCAAGGCTTCGGTGATCTGGCGCAAAAAGGGTGGCAAGTACCACGGGGACTGCCAGACCACGATCAACGTCAAAGATCCAGTCGCGTTGGCTCTGACGACGATCGAACTGGTGTCGGCGCCGACGGTTGGCTTGGGTGGCGACGTGTCGCTGACTTTTGCAGTGATCAACACCGGCGAAGAAGCTGCCGTTCCGTTTGAGGTCAACGCTTACTTGTCGGCAACCCAAACTTTTGACGACACCGCGGTGCTTGTCCACACCCAAACTGTCAAATCGCTGTCGGCCGGCCAAACTTCGGAATCGAAGATCAGTTGGGTGTTCACTCCAGAAAACAAGGACAACAAGAACAATCCCTATACATTTTTGGTCCCTAAGGTCGGCATCGCCGACGGCGACTATTTCATCCACGTCGCGGTGGATCCCAAGAAAACTCTCAATGAAATCAACCGGACCGACAACGAAGGCTACGCCACCTCGCTGCTCAAGGTCGACACCAAAGTGGCAGCCAAGCCAGATTTGGTGATTACTGCGCCGACCTTCAATCACCTGCTGTCGTATTCGCAGGGAGATTCACTGCCTTACGAACAAGAAGTCGCCAATATTGGCGAAGGCGACGCCAAATCCATCAAGTTCGCGGTGTTTTTATCCAAGGACCAGCAGATCGATTACGACTTTGAACTCAAGGAAGTGTGCGACGAAAAGGGCAAAAACTGCGCCGACAATCCGGCCCAAGTGGACAAGATGTTGACCAAGTTGGGCACCTCGAATTTGCTCAAGCTCAATTCCAAGTCGTCGTTGCCCTTGGTGTATTCGGTCGAGATCCCCGACGTGCCCGACGGCGAGTATTTCCTGATCGCCAAAATTGACGTTCTTGATGCCGTGGTCGAGACCAACGAAATCAACAACACCGCCGTGTCATCGCTCAAGGTGCAAGTCAAGAAATTCGTTAAGCTTGGCGTGGACTTGAATCTGGTGGCGATGACGGTTAAGCCCAAGGGCACCTTTTTGGGCGGCCAAGTCGGCCTGAACTGGACGGTCAAAAACTCAGGCAATCAACCGCTGGAACAGTCGTCCGTGGGCGCCATCTACTTTTGCCCCGATAAGGCGTTCAACAAAGTTCAGTGTGTCACCAACCAAAAGAACTTTACGATCCCGCCGTTGGCTGCCGGTGAGACGAAAATCGGCACCGAACTGGTGACAATATCGATCCTGACGCCGGTCAAGGACTACTACATCTACTTGCGGCTGGACCCCGATAACAAGGTGTTGGAGTTGGACGAAGGCAATAATGTCGGGCTGTTCGATAAGTTGATCATCACTGCGACCCAAAATGTCGATCTGGCAGTGGCCGATATTGGCTTTCACCCGGTGACTGCGGCGGCGGGGGCCACGTTCAAGATGAGCTATACCGTCAAAAATGGCGGGACCACTGGCGCCGCGGCCTACACCACTTGGATTGCGCTGTCGCCGACTATGGACTGCGGGCCGTTGCTGGTCAATACCGGCGGCAATGTGGTGGTCAAAGAAGTGGTGTCAGGCGGCGTCGACGCGCTGTCCGAAGGCGACGTGGTCGAAGTCGTGACCTTGCCGTTGGGCTTGGACCACCTGATCGACAAGTACTACCTGTGCGTGATGCTCGATGTCAAAAAGGCCAACACCAAAGAGCAAAACCCGTTGAACAATAATGGAGTTTCGGCGACGCAATTGACCGTGACCGGGGCCAAGGGTGGCTGCTTTGAAGACAAGCTCGACGATGCGCCGGGCAATAACAGCCAGCCCACCGCGGTCGCGCTGGCCCTGAACGAAACGCACAATTTGGGTTCGTGCGGCAACGATGACTGGTACAAAGTCAATGTACCCAAGGGACATTCGGTGTTTGCGACGCTGGCGGCTACCCCGCTGTTTGCGACTACGCCGATTCCGGCCGATTTGGACCTTCTGATTTACGCCCCCGACGGCAAGACGGTGGTCGACGCCCAAAAACTGCAGTCAGCGGTCAAGAAGGCGTCGGCGCTGACGGTCCAGACTGGTGGCACGTGGTACCTGCAGATCCAGCCCAAGAGCAATGGGTCTAAAGCCCAGTATACATTGCAAATTCAGGTCGTTCCGCCGGCTGCTGGCACCGATCTGTATGCGGGCGCGCTGACCATCAATCCCAACGCGACTTTTCCTGGCGCGCTGATCAAGACCAAGCTCAAGCTGACCAATTTAGGCGACAAGCCCGCGGGACCCTTTGCGATTCGCTATGCGCTGAGCAAAGACGCCAAGCTGGACGCCACCGACCCGGTGCTCAAGGATTTGATCTTCGCCAAGGGGATCGCTGCGGCTGAAGCTGTTGATATTACGCAAACTTTTGTGCTGCCACTGCTGCCAGGCGGGCCGTATTTCGTGCTGGCGGCGGCCGATGTGTCGAGCGCGGTCGCTGAGACCAACGAAAACAACAACGCTGCGGTGTCCAACTCGCTGTTGCTCAACACTGAACTGAGTTGCCAGACCGATCCATACGCCGGTAACCACACCGCCAACGATGCCGCGACCCTGCCGCCAACCGGGGGTTTGATCCAAAAGCTCAACGTTTGCCCCGGTCTTGAAGACTGGTTTGCGATTTCGGTGCCGACTGGCAAGGCGCTGTCGGTCAAGATGAATTGGAAGTACTTGGCGGGCAAGGGTTTGGTTGGGATACAAATCGTCGACAGTAGCCAGACCGGGGTGATCGCCGGATCGGCGACGGCGGTGAACAGCGCGGCGACGATCCCCTATGTGCAAGCGGGCGGGGTGTTTTACATCCATACCTACGTGCTGCCTGAAAACGGCCAAGCGGTGCCCTACGACTACGAACTCAACGTGGCGGTCGGCGAACCGGAAGCGACCGACGTCTGCCTCGCTGATGCCTATGAGTCCAATAATTCTGCGGCATCGTCGCTTGAAATTGGCTGTGGCTTGGCGTCGTTGACCTTGTGTTTGGGCGACGAGGATTGGTTCAAAATTACCCTCAAGAAGGACGAGGCGATTTCGTTTGAATTCAACCATCTGGGCAACTCGTTTCAATTCAAGGTGTTTAACAATCCGGCGCTGCCAGCGCTCAAGACCCAAGCGGGCAATGGCAATTTCACCTTTAACGCACCCGCCGATGGCACCTATTGGATGCAGGCTTCCTACAAGTCAGCGGGCAGTAAGCCCGCGCAAGGATTTGCTTATTCGCTCAAGGTTGATGGCGGCAAGGGCGTTGATTTGCTAGCCAAGATAAAGAGCATCTTCCCCGCGCAGGTCATTCAAGGCGAGGACGTGTATCTGACCGTCAAGCTCAGCAACGAGTGTCAGGATCCGGCTGGCGATTTCTGGTACGGCTATTATTTCTCGACCGATAACAAGCTCGACCCCGGCGATACGCTGATGTCACTGCGGCCGATGGCCGGCGGACTTTTGGGCAAAACCAGCAAGGACGTCGACGACAAAACCATTGTCCCCACCGAGGCTAAGCCGGGACCGGCTTACGTGATCGTCGCCGCCGACGCCACCAATTCGGTCCTAGAAAGTCAGGAGCTGAACAACACCGACGCGGCGGCAGTCGAAGTCATCAAGCTGTGTATTCAGGATGGTTTTGAGCCCAACGGCGCGCCCCAAATCGCGTCGCCGCTGCTGATGGGCCGGACCAAAGACCTGTCGCTGTGTCCGTATGAGTTGGACTGGTATGCCATCGACCTCAAGAAGGGCGAAACGCTGACCGTGACTATGGAGTTCACCCACAATTTGGGTGACTTGGATATGCGGTTGTACAAAGTCAACAAGTTCAGCGCGCCGGTTGCGGTCGGTGCTTCCAAGACGGCGCCGGAGCAATTTAGCTATACTGCCGACGAATCGACCAAGTACTTCGTACGCATTTCCGGTTTTGCTGGCGAGAGCAATGCCTACCAGCTGATCGGCTGCAAGGCCCTAACCGGTAAGTGTATTGAGTGCCTGAACGACACCATATGCAACTCCAGTCAGCAGTGCGACAAGCTGACCACGCTCTGCGGTCCCAAGGACTGTACCTCGGCTGGTCTAGCGCCTTGTAATGACGGCAATTTATGCACCAGCGACATCTGTCCGAACGGCAAATGCGCCAACGTGATGACGCCGGGCGCGCTGTGCGACGACAGCGAATTTTGCTCGGTGGGCGAAAGTTGCGACAAAACCGGGGCGTGCATTGCGCCGACCCAGACGCTGGTGGTCGGACTGCCTTCGAGCGCAACCACGGTCATCGACATCGGCACCGACGTCACAAGAACCAGCGACGGCGGCTACATTGTGGTCGGGACCCGCGAATTGCAACTGGGTGAATTGCGCGGCTACGTGGCGCGTTTTGACAAGCTGGGTCAGCTCAAGTGGGAAAAAATCGTCGCCGACGGCAGCTCGCCCAACTTGCTGCAGGCGGTGCAGGTGGCGGGCAATGAAATCGTGGCGGTCGGCTCCGCCGGTCTGACCTCCAAGCCCGGCACGACTGGGGCTTGGTATTTGCGGTTGTCGGCCACCGATGGTTCGACGATCGCCAGCAAGGTGCTGCAAATTGGGACTGCATCGGCCAAGCTGGAAGGCGTGCAGATGGTGAGCAAGACCGAAGTGGTGGTCGTTGGCTCCGGTTACGACCCAGGGGCGACGGGGTTGGGTCTGGACGGCTGGTTGGCGCGCTTGGATTACGACGGCAATCCGTCGTGGTCCAACTTTGTCGGTGGCCTTGGTTCCGATCAGTTGCTCGATGTGGCACTAGAGCCCGGCGGCACCCTCGCGGTGGCGGTTGGCAATGACGATCAAAGTGGCAGCTCGCGCGGCATGCTGATCCGCTTTAGCACGGTCGATGGCGGAGTGGTGGTCGAAAAGGCCTACGCCAAAGACAACAGCAACACCCAGTTTGTCTGCGTCCAGGCGCTAGTGGGCGGCGGTGTCGTCGTCGGCGGCGGCAGCGATTTGGGTCAGTCTACGGTCAAGTCGTACCAAGCCCTTTTGGCGCGGATTGACAAGGCTAACCTCGTCATCTCGATGACGATAGTCCCGGCAGTGACCCCGCAAGCCCCCGCGTTCAGTGGCATCAAGACCTCGCGGATCGAAGTCGTGCGCGCCCAAGCGGACGGCTCGGTGGTGGCAGGCGGCTGGACGGGGTCGACCAGCGAAAAAGCTTTTGTGACCGATGCCGCGGTGTGGGTGTTTGGCAGCGACGACGTCGTCCAAAATGTCTGGTACTACGGTCTTACCGGCAAAGATCTGCTGCGCGGTTTGGTCGCTTTCGGCGAAGGCTGGCTCGGCTACGGTTCGCTGGCAGAGCTTTCGGAGACTTCAGACGCCTTTCGCTTGGTGATCTTGCCGCCAACCCCCAGCTGCAACGACGCCAACCCGTGTACGGTCGATACCTGCACCCCCGGAGCCGGCTGTGAGCACGCCGCAGCGGCTGACGGCACCGTGTGCGGTGCCGCCAAAGTGTGCGCTGCGGGCAAGTGCCCTTCTAAGTAAACCAGTGCCAGGTAACCCAGTGTCAGGTAACCCAGTGCCAGGTCACCCAGTGCCAGTTTCAGGTCGCCCAGTGCCAGTTTCAGGTCGCCCAGTGCCAGTTTCAGGTCGCCCAGTGCCAGTTTCAGGTCGCCCAGTGCCAGTTTCAGGTCGCCCAGTGCCAGTTTCAGGTCACCCAGTGCCAGGTAACCCAGTGCCAGGTCGCCCAGTGCCAGGTAACCCAGTGCCAGTGCTGGACCTTTGACCGCCGTGCAAGCTTCCCACTCGATGCGTAAATCAACGGGCTTTGCCAAGCCCAGATTGCCGCCATGCACTCTGAGCACCACGCTTGACGTCGGCGACTGCATCGCAGCAGCTCAGGCGGCCGAACAGGGCTTCGATTTTGAGCTGGCAGCCGACCTGTGGCTCGCGGCTGTCCACGCCAGCCGTGGCGGGCAAGCCATTGAACAACTGAGCGAATACGCGGCTTTTTTGGTCGAACGCTGCGGCCAACTCGATACCTGCGCAGCGTGGCTCGACGACGAGGCGTTTGGGCCGCCCGCGGAGTGGAAATCGGCAACGGCGCGGCGTTTGTGGTCGCTGATTGGCTCGGCGGCCGCCCAAACGGACCATCGGCGCAGCGCGGCCATCGACACCGCCCTGCTCGCCGCCGGTGACGGGCACGCCGCTACCCGCACGGCCTTGCGCTGGATGGCGACAGGCGACCGCGATCGGGCCATGCAACTGCTGACCAGCCACGAAACGGCGCTGCCGCCTCAAGGGCAAGCGCTGGTGCAAAAACTGCGCACTGAACGGCACACGCAGGTCTTGAGCGCGCTGCAACCGCTGGCGGATGCGGTGGCCCGAGGCGACGTGTACGCTGGACGCACGCAGTTGGCTCTGTTGCGCACCACCCACGGCGCGTTGACGGCCTATGAGCGGCTGGCAGCCAAGCTGACTGAGTTGCAACTGGCTCAAGCTGCTGCCGGTCTGCGCCAAGCCGTCGATGAGGCGCTGGCCGCTAACGACGTTGACGCCGCTCACAGCGCTGCTGAGCAACTGGCCGGTCTGGAAGGCGCGACCGATGCCGACAAGCGCTGGCTGGCCCACGTGGCGCTGCAAGTGCAGGGCCGCGATCGGGAGCGACTGCTCCAGGGTGCTCGCAGTGGCGATCCGCTGCAGGCGTTGACGGCGCTGGCTCAGTGGGTGGATCTGCACGGGGTGCGCACCCCAATTCCGTTCGCAGGGGCCAGTGACCCGATGCATCCGGCGTGGTTGGCAGTGTGCGAGGCGCATGCCGCCGACAAGACCGCGCCGCTGGCGGAGCGCTTGCCGGCTTTGCAGGCCTTGATCGAGTTGCGGGCGGCGCTGGCGGCCAGTGCTCAAGCGCATGACTTGCACCTATTACTGAGCCGTTTGCCGCAGCTGTGGCAGGCCGCGCCGTCGCTCAAACTGGCGCGGCAGCAGGTCGCAGCCCATCACCATGCCGAGCGTGCGGCCGACCTTGCGGCTCTAGTTGAGGCGGTGCGCCTGCACCTTGCGCTTGGTCACTGGGAGCAGGCGGCGGCAGCGCTGCAGGCGGCGGGGCAACGCGATGGGCCGGCCACTGCGGCCGTGCGGGCCTTGCACACCGAGCTGGGTGCCGCCAAGCAGCAAGCCCAGCGGACCCAGCGGTTGACTACCGACTTTGCGGCGGCGCTGGACGCCAAACAGTGGTTCGTGGCCCGATCGCTGTTGGCTGACCTGCGCCCGGTGCTCAGTGCCTCCGCTCTGGCCGAACTGCAAGAGCAGTGGCACCAGCAAGCGGCACCGTTGTTGACCGCGCGCCCGATGCCGCCCGGCCTGCAAAAGCTGGATCCGCTGCAGGGCTTCGCGGCTGGCATCGTCGGCGATCGCTTGATCGTGGTGCAAGGCGACATGTGGCTCAGTGTGGTGTTGGCGACCATGGGACTGCAGCCGTTTGCGTTGCCTGCGGCGTGCAAGCTGGCGGTTGGCGATGGTGCCCGCTTGGGTAGTGGCAGCCCAGCCAGCGTCGCCCGGCTCCTCGGGGTGGTCGATGGGGCGCTGGTCGCGATTGAACAAAGCCCCCAACAAGCGCCGATGGCCACCGCCGTGTGCCAATGGGTGCCCACCCTGCGCGGCGACGACCGGTTGCTGGGCGCAGCGCTCGATGCCGGCGCCGACACGCTGTGCCTGCTGACGGCCCACAGCAGCCGCTCTGGGCACAGTCACTGGCTCCAATTGGCCGCTGCTAGTCTGGAGGCGGTCGCCCACCGGCGCACCGTACCCACTCTGTGGTCGCTGACGGCGGTGATCGACTCTGGCGGCCAAGCGCTGGTGACTACGCAACTGGCCGCACGCCAAAAAGGCGCATTTGCGGTGGCGGTGGTCGATGCGCAAGGCGACCCCGTGCATCAGTGGTCCACCCGCCAACTGAGCGAAGAATTGGACATTGGCCGGGTCGATTGTGCCTGGGGCTGGCCGCAGGAAGATCGCATTTTTGCGAGCTTTTCTGTGGTGGACCCCTTCAACCCGGACCAGTTGTCGCAGGCACCGGCGCTGCTGGTCTTGCGCGGTGAGCGGGTGGTGTTTTGTTCCAGTGACTTGCGCCGACGGTTCTTTCCCATGGCCAGGCTGACCGTCGATCACGCTTGGGCGCTCGATCGCGCCGCGGGTCGCCTGTGGTTTGCCGCGCTGCCGCTGGACAATCCTAAGGAAGACGCGCTGTTATTGGGGGTTCACGCCAAGACCCTGCGCGCCGACGACCCGGTGCCGCTGACTGGCGTTGCCCGCGTCCACAAGGTGTTGCCAGTGGCCGAAGGGGTGGTGCTGATCTGCCGAATGCACGCCGGACACTGGGCGCTGCTGCGGGCGACGGTTCAAGGCAGCGAGATCGCGGTCACGGCCCATCGGTTGCCGCTGTAAGGGCTGGTAAATGAACCAATCATTCACTTACCATGTCCGTTTGCTTGGTGGGTGGGTCGCAAGTTCGCGTCTTTACAGCTGACTCGCCGCTCCGGTCTTCGCGCGGGTTAATCGAGTTATTCTTTTACACGCCCTAACTCACCGGTAAATTGGCCACTGCCACTGCCACTGCCACTGCCACTGTCACTGCCACTGTCACTGCCACTGTCACTGCCACTGCCACTGCCACTGCAACGGCAACGGCCAGTCCAACCAACGCCGGCGAGTCCTTTGGCGATCAACCCGATCCACCATCTAACCGAGCAGCGGGGCCAGCCGGCTTGCTTGCGGTGCCGGTGGCAGTCTTGCCGCTTGCTCCGACCTTGCCGGTGCGTTTGCCCCCGTTGGCGCTGCCTCCGAACCCTTTGGCCTTGAGCATGGCGGCGATCAAGAATTCGGGTCGACTGGGCTGGTAGTAGTACGGAAATCCGGCGTTGCTGCTGGTGATTTCATCGACCGTGCTGCCATCGGGCCGCAAAAACACGATGCGCGGCACGTAATTGCCAAAGCGGGCAAACCGATTGACCACGGCCATGGGCGCTGTGCCACTATTGACGTGGATCATGACCATTTCGCTGGCCAATTTATGGACATCTTTGTTTGTTTTGAATAATTCACCCAGCAGCGTGCACTTGGGGCACGAGTCCGTGAACAACAGCAAAAGTACTGGCTTTTTCCTGGCCGCCGCTGTCTTGAGGCCGCTGTCCCACTGCGTCCAGCGAATCGGGCCTTCGAACCGAATTTCCGCGCTGGCGGGTCGGGCAGCGAACGCGAAGGCACCGACAGCGGCGACGGCTCCAACGACCGCGATGGCCGCGGTCAACTGTCGCCAAGCTGTCTCGATGGAGGTGTCCATGTGCCTAAATGCCGGGCTCGTTGCCGGTCTGGTCGCAAGGGTGATTGGCAGGCAGGTCGTCGGTGCACAACCGCCTTCGCGCTTGGCCGACGGCCCGACAGTGTAAACGGTGCGGTCCTTGGGCGCCATGCCAGTTTGGCGCGATACTGGTTTCGCCCAGTCCCGCATTCACCACCGCAAGGGCCCGTCCAAAATCAAGTCGATTTTGCACTTCGGCCCATTGCTTGCTGGGTGGGTCGCTCACCGCGATCCCCCGCTTTGGGCGCATCTGTGCGTCGCGGCGTCGCCTTTCTCCTTGCTCCTTGTCGAGCGACAGCGAGCGACAGCGAGCGACAGGGCACTGGCATCCCAAATCGGCGGCCGCGGAGAATTTCGATGGGCAATCCTGGCTCACTCGCGGCTTTGCAAGCCGCCTGCACGCTCCACTCCTATCGTGGATCGATCGAATTATTCTGGCTCGGGCTCTAAATTCCGCGAGCCCCGATTTCGCAAGCCAGTGCTTTGTTGCTCGCTTTCGGTCGACAAGGACTCAGCAGGCTTGCGGTCAAGCAAGCCGACAGAACCAAACATGTTGCACCCAAAGCGAGCAATCGCGGCAGTGCGGGGATAGTCCCCGGCCGCTGCTTGGCTTATACTCTCGGCCTCGGCCCACTGGAGCGCGCCGCCCGACGCCATGAATACCATCTTGAATTGTTGTCTAGTTGCGTGTGCTGGCATGGTCGTAGCGAGTACCGCAGGCGCGGCGCCGACCACAGCGGCCAAACCCGCCAAGGGGGTGCCCAAAGCCCCTGACAAACCTCAGGACGCCGATGCGGCCACCGAGGACGCCGATGGCAAGTGCGCCGAAGGCACCACCTTGCACCGAACCAAAATCGAGCGCTATTGCTACCATCCCAACTACAACAAGGAAGGTCGGTGGGAGTTTTGGTACGCCTCGGGCCAAAAGAAGAGCGAAACCGGCTACAAGAACGGCAAGCGCCACGGCAAGCGCCAAACGTGGCTTGAAAACGGCCAAAAGAAAGAGGAGTGTAATTTCAAGGACAACGCCGAAGAAGGCAAGTGCATTGAGTGGCACAAGCAAGGCAAGAAGGCCAAGGAGGCCGACTACAGGGCAGGAAAAGTCCACGGCTTGTCGAGCAGTTGGGACGATGAAGGCCGCAAGTTAGACGAGAGCAGTTGGAAGGACGGCGCGCGCCATGGCCGGACCACCAGTTTTTACGCCAATGGTCAAAAAAAGGAAGAGCAGGAGCACAAAGACGGCAAACGGACCGGCTTGCACACGCTGTACTACGAGAGTGGCAAGAAAAAGTATGAGGAGAACTTTGAGTCCAACAAGCTCGAAGGCCTGCACACCGAGTGGACGCCGACCGGCAAGTTTGCCTCCGCCGCTTGTTTTCGCGACAACGCCGTCAAATGGCGCACCGACGACGAAAATGAACTCAAGGCCAAGAACTGCAACTAGAGCGTTCCGCATGCCGCCAGATCGGCACCCTCGACGCCTGAAACTCATGGAGCGGCAGGTGCAATGTGGGCCGCAAATGCGGACCACCGCGGCGGTTTAGGGGCGGCGCGCCCCCAAGTTTCTAGTTAGCCGCGCAAATCGGATTTGCCCGGCGTCTCAGTGCTTGCTTTATGGCTCGCGAGCTTGCGCCCGGGGCCTCAAGCCGCCGCAGTTTTGGTTGGCAATTCTCGCCGGTGTGGCCCATATTAATCCGGTCTTTAGAGAGCTGCAGCACGCCGCGCCTCGAGTTCCCAGTTAGCCGAGCCAGCAGGACTTAGTGGGCCGACTGCCGCTGCAGAATTTGCCCGAGCCGGTCGCCCAGCCTACCATTGGGGCCATGCGCTATGTTTGCCCCGAGTGCGACCGCGAATTTGCTGAGAAACTCTCCAGCTGTCCCCACGATGGCGCGCCTTTGCTGGCGGTCCAAGACCACAAGATCGATGGGTTGGTGGGCACCACATTGGATGGCCGGTTTCGCGTCGATCGCCTACTTGGTCAGGGCGGGATGGGCGCAGTGTACGCCGGCGAACAGACTTCGATCGGGCGCACTGTAGCGATCAAGGTCATCAAAGCCGATGTCGGCCACGACGCTGAAGTCGTCAAGCGCTTTCACCGCGAGGCCAAGATCATCTCGCAGCTGGCGCACGGTAACGTCGTGCAATTGATTGATTTTGGCCAAACTGCGAATGGTCTTTTGTACCTGGTGATGGAGTTAGTCAACGGCCGCTCGCTGCACGACGAAATCTGCCAAGGACCGATGGACATGGTCCGCGTCACCGCCATTGGCGGTCAGATTTGCGACGCGTTGGCTCAGGCTCACAGTTTAGGTGTCGTGCACCGCGATCTGAAGCCAGACAACATCTTGCTCACCAGCCAGCCCGGTGCCGTCGATGTGGTTAAGATCTTGGATTTTGGCATTGCCAAAGTCGCCACCCAAGGCCAAAACACCCAAAGCGCGCTGACCCTAGCCGGCGCGATCATGGGCACCCCGCTGTACATGAGCCCCGAGCAAATCGACGGCTCTTTAGACATCGGTCCCGGCGCCGACTTGTACGCGTTGGCGGTCATTATTTTTGAGATGGTGGCTGGGGCGCCGCCGTTTCAAGATGAACAGTCGATTGGTTTGTTGATCAAACATCTCAAGGATCGGCCGCCGCTGCTCAAGGAAGTCAACCCGGGGCTGAGCGTGCCAGCGGCGCTTGAAGCCTTTGTGCGCAAGGGCTTGAGCAAAGATCCCGACCATCGCTGTGGGTCGGCGCTGGCCTTCAAAGCGGAACTAGCGACCGCGGTACGTGGATCAGGGCTACCGCCCAGCACCTTGTCAGTCGTCCTACCCGCCCAAGACAGCGAGCCCGCGGCTACCTTACACGGCAGCCAAGTGCAGCCGGGCACGGTAGGCGCCCCAGTTGTGCGCCAAACGGCGTTGGGCTTCAAGGCGGCGGCCAAGATCAGTGGCGTGGCTGATCCGGACTACGCTGGCCAAGCGGGCGTGGCAACGGTGCCGTCAGCTGCGGCCGATGCACGAGCCGACGCTACGCGGGTGACTGCGCCGGTTGGCGCCGACGCCAAGCCAAATGACCTGGCCGGGCCGGACACGGACGGCGCCGGCGACACGCGGCATCCATTTAGTCAGCCGACCGCGATACAACCCTATGTGGCTACAGAGGAATCCCCCAGGCCGACCGTGGCAATTGCCAGCGGTTTGGCTCCAAGCGGCCCGGCGGCACGCTCATTTCCGTGGGCGCTGGTCGGCGGCGGGATTGCTTTTGTGGTGGTCGCAGCGGCGGCAGCAGTCGTGGCCACCGATGCCATGCGCAAAGGCGGCCCGGCTGCGGCGGCCACACTCGTTGCGCAACCGGTTGCCCCAGCCCCAGCCGTTGCCCCACCCGCCCTGCCAGCCTACCTACAATCGCCACCGGCGCCCGCTGTCCTGCCTGGGCCTGTAGCTGCGGCACCAGCAGCGGCGAGCCCCAGTGTTGGGCCCGAACCTGCTGGGCCCGAACCTGCTGGGCCCGAACCTGCTGGGCCCGAACCTGCTGGGCCCGAACCTGCTGGGCCAGTCAAACCGAGCGTCGTTTCAGAACCGACCGCGGCCAAGCCGACCCCGAGCGCCAAGAAGGCGCCAGCGGTCGAAAAGAAAAAGGCCAAAGATAACAAAGAAGATTTTCGACTGTAGCGGGCTGGGCTCAAGACCTCGTAGCAGCTGGGCTGAGGACAATTCCGGCAACCGCATCGGCAACTACTTGCCAGCCTTGCCCAAATCCTTGACGGTCACCCCGACCGGCGGCGTCCACTCAAAAACCTTGTCGTCGACAGCGGCGTATTTCGGGCTGCGCCAGACCAGATCGGTGGTATCGCCAATCGGATCAATCAGTTTTGACGCCCGCACCGCAAAAGTCGCTTTGTCGACCACCAGCGTCAGCGACCGCAGCAACTGGGTGCCCTGCTTGGGCACCAACTTGAGCGCATAGGCATCCGGCAGCGGCGAGGCGGCCAGCTCAACGTTGAAATCGGCGGTCAGATTGCCTTGACCGACCAGATAAGCGGTGGCCTGATAGATTTGACTATTTTTGACCGCGACCTTGATCGCCAACCGCTCGCGGCGCTCATACGACCACAGCACGTCGCCGTTGCAAAAGTAGAACACTTCTTCGCTGGGGTAATCCCAACGCATTTTGCCTGCTTGCCCTTTGGCGGTGTCGCCGCGCTTGAGCCACGCCATGCCTTCGCGCTTGAGCCCGATGGCCAGACCCTTTTTGGTCACCACTTGGGTGAACGCCGCTGCAATCGCCGGTTGGGCCTGATAAAAAGCGAAAATACCGTCGGCGACTTGTTGAGCGGTTTTGTCACCTGCAGGTGCCAGTCTTTCAGCGGCCCCAGGGCTGGGGGTCGCCGCCTCCGCTGCCGCTTTGCTGGCTGGCGCCGGTTTGGCTTGCTCAACCGGGTCAGATGCGGCATTGGCACCGCTGGCTGCGGCTGAATTGGGCTTGGAGTTTGCCGAATCCGTGGCTGGCGTCTTTTTCTTAGCCACCGCCTTTTTCTTGGCTTTTTCCGGCTTGGCCCACGCACTGCGGGCGAGTGGACCGCAAACAGAGGCAGACAGTGCGAGCGCGGCGACCGTCGCCCATGCGTAAAAATGCGATTTCAAAGCGGGTACTCCCAGTGGAACAGCGCCGGCTGCCAGCGCTTGGGCCAAGGCCGAGTTTGGCACGCGCCAGCCCAAAGGCAAAACCGCCAGCGGCGCGGTTGAACATACGCATTACCGGCCGGCACGGTTCACGGTGACTGTCAGGCGTGACTGCCGATAACGATCGACGGCTACGGTCCTAAAAATGGATAAATATCAATATTTTACACTAGTCGAGTTGTCCGTAACCCGCCACCGGTCCTTGTGATTTTGCATAGTTGCAAATCGGCGCTGCCATTTTCTGGCGGGCATGCCGCTGCATGGTAGCTTTGACGGTGGTGCTAGGCAGCGCAACGTGGCGCGCGATCTCAACAAAGGCGCCAATTCGGCGTCGGCACGGGTCGCGTCCATTCCAACGGTTTTTTACCGGTCGGCACAGCAGGCTTATCGAGCCGCGCACGCCGCATCCTCTGGAAGGTGAGTTATGGCCAAAGGCGCCTCTACGTCGGCCAAGTCGGCAACGACCCCAGATCCGAGCGCAACAGCGGTGCGCGGTGAAGTGCGGCAACGGGAAATCCGCGGCGAAATGGCTGGCATCGTGCTGCTGTTCGCCGGGTTGGCCTTTGCTACTTCGCTGTTGACCCACGACCCGCGCGACATTTCCAACGTCGCCGCCGGCAAGGGCGCCGAACAGATCGTCAATTTGCTGGGACCTGTCGGCGCGCGGATGGCCGATTTGCTGCTGCACTTTTTCGGGCTTGGGGCCTTTTTGCTCAACGCTTTGGTGCTGCTGCTGGCCTTTGCCACCCTGACCGGCAAGATGCGGGCGCCGCGGCTGAGTCTGGCTGTGGGGGCGGTGGGCGCGAGCTTGTCGGCGCTGGTCCTGCTGCACTTGATGGCCCAGCCGTTGGGCTGGCGGCCGCTGGGCAAGGAGGCTGCGGGCCTGATTCCCGGCGCAGTGGCGATGGTGCTCAAGGCCATGCTCAAGACCACCGGTACCGCGATGCTGGCGAGCACTGCGTTCTTGGCGGCCTTGGCCCTGATGTCCGGTAAATCGCTGACCAGTATGTTTGTGCGCTGGGTGTCGCGCCGGGCGGCGCCGGCCGTTGAACACGCCGCAGTGGCCACGACCGATGGCTTGCAGCGCACTTGGCAAACGCTGGGCGACACCATGCGCAATCGGGCTCAGCTCAAGCAGGCGGCCCGCGCCCACGATCAAGTGGTGGCGGACGAGTGGCTACGGGACAGCCAAATCGACGACAGCCAGTCCGATTTCCGCAAAACGGATTACAGCCAGGTTGTGACCTTTACGGCGGGCGAGTTACAGGCGATGACCGGGGATGCCAGTGACGACATAGCGCCGCCGTTGCCGGTGACTGCAGTCGCGCGCGTCGGTGCCGCTGGATCAGCAGTGCCGATGGTCAGCGCCATGCCGACTCAGCCGTTGACCGCGCCGTCCCTGCGGGTGCCGTCGTCCGTGGGCGCGCCGCAGACCGAAGCGAACCTCGATGGCGTGCGGACCACCATGCCCTACCACCCGCTCGATAGCCGCAACGGTCCCGGGCCGACGGCGCGAATGAGTGCAGTGGAAGTGACCCAAACACTTATGGATCTTGCCAGTGCCTCCCGAGGCGAAGAGCCTGAAATCGGCGCGGCGTTTGTGATGCCCGTGGTCGACGATCGCACCGCAGATCCGCAGACTGCACCGAGTTTTCGCCGCAGTGGCGCTGATGTCAGCCCGGCGGCGTCGCTGGTGCCGCGGTCGATTGTCGCGGCGGTGCAGGCCGTGGATGGCCCGCGCATCGTTGAGACTGAAGCCTTGCGCGCCCAGCCTGCCGGGCAAGTCATTGAGGCGGTTCAACAATCGCTCGAGATCGACGGCAAAGTGTGGGTGTTGCCGCCGTCGACTCTGCTGCAGGAACCGCCGCGCCAGTCGCTCAACCTCGACGACGCCGCCCAAGCGGTTCTGCGTGAAAACGCTGTGATCTTGCAGCAAAAGCTGCTCGATTTCGGCATCGCTGGCGAAGTGTCCAACATTTTGCCCGGCCCGGTGGTGACGACCTATGAATTCAAGCCGGCCGCCGGGGTCAAGATCTCCAAGATCGTCGGCCTGCGCGACGACTTGACCATGTCGCTGTCGGCGCTGGGGGTGCGGGTGGTGGCGCCCGTGCCCGGTCGTGACGTTGTCGGCATTGAAGTGCCGAATAAAGAACGGCAAATGGTCTATTTTCGCGATGTGCTGGAGCGGCCGGAGTTTCGCGAGTCCAAGAGCATCTTGTCGCTCATCTTGGGCAAGGACATCGAGGGCCGTCCGACCATGCTCGATCTGGCCAAGGCCCCGCACTTGTTGGTCGCTGGTTCGACCGGTACCGGCAAGTCGGTGGGAATCAACACCTTTATTTCGTCGCTGTTGTTTCGCTGCACGCCAGACGATGTGCGGTTCATTCTGGTGGATCCCAAAATCTTGGAACTGAGCATTTACGAGGGCATTCCTCACTTGCTGCTGCCGGTGTTGGACGAAGCGCGCAAGGCCGAACTGGCGATGAAGTGGGCGTGCCAAGAAATGGACCGCCGCTACCGTCTGCTGGCCGGGGTCGAGGCGCGCAACCTCGCAGGGTATAAGGCGATGTTGCCAGAGCTGCGTCAACAAGCGCTGCGCAAAGCGTCGATGCCGGTGCCCGAGGGCGGCCAGGCCCCGGTGTTGGAAATGCCCGAGGATCCGCCGTACATTGTGATTGTGATTGACGAGTTTGCGGACTTGCTGGCGGTGTCCGGTAAGGAGATCGAGCAACCGGTCGGTCGGCTGGCCGCCAAGGCGCGCGCGGCGGGCATTCACGTCATCCTAGCCACTCAGCGGCCGTCCACGGACGTCATTACCGGTGTGATTAAAGCTAATTTCCCGACGCGAGTCAGTTTCAAAGTGGCGGCTTCGATCGACAGTCGGGTGGTGTTGAACTCGGTGGGCGCCGAAACCTTGCTCGGCATGGGCGACATGCTGGTGTTGCCGCCCGGCGAAGGCATCTTGCGCCGCTGCCACGGCACTTGGATTAGCGAAAAGGAAGTGTCCGCGCTGGCTAAGCACTGGAAAGAGCAGGGCTCTCCGCGCTTCGAAATGGACATCTTGAAGGACCCGGAGGCCGAGGTCGAAGAAGAAGACGACGGCGCGCTAGACGAGCTGTACGACGACGCTTGGCGGGTGGTCGCCGAGGCGGGTCAGGCCTCTGTCAGCTTTTTGCAGCGCAAATTGGGCATCGGCTATGGCCGCGCCGCCAAGCTCATCGACAAAATGGAGCGCAAAGGCCTAGTCGGACCGTCGCGCGGACCGAACAAGCCGCGCGAAGTGATGGGCAGTCGCTAAGGCCGTGTAAAAGAATAACTCGATCGATCTGCGAAAAGAACGGAGCAGCGAGTCGGCTGTAAAGACGCGAGCTTGCGACCCACGCAGCAAGCAAACGGGCACGGTAAATGAATGACTTATTCATTTACCGTGCCCTAAGTTTGGCGTCGGCACCTGCTGGTGGTGAACTGACCCCGTGATCGGCAAAGATCCAATCAGCGGACGGCGCCACCGTGCAGCAAATACACCGGCTGCGGCCGATACGGCGGCGTCCAACGCGGGGCCTCGGCTGCCGTGCCGGTCTGTTGCAACTCAAACAAGCTGCCAGTCACATGGCGGGTCAACCGCAAGCGCAGCGCTTCGTCGGCGACCTGCAAGTCGAGCAGCCAACTTTTGTCAGGCTCCAAAAAGGTCCACCGCTGTAGCGTAATCCCACCGTCTAGCGTTTTGCGCGCCGCCACCGCGCGCTTGACGGTCTCGACAGCCACCTCAAATGCCGTTGCGCCGATCAGCCACACGTCCAACCCGCCGTCACCATTGCGCACGACCAAGCGTTGCTGCAGCGGCGCCACCCACGAGCTAACGGCCGTTTCCAGCTCATTTTTCGGCAGTGGCGCCTGACCAAACACCGGCCCCGGCACCACCAGCAAAGCCGCGCCCAGCGTGACGGTCAGCCGTGCCAGCGAAGTCCGGGCCAGGCCACACCCGCTCGCCAGCATTGTCGCTGTGAACGCGCCATTGGCCCAACAAGCGCAGCAGCTCACCCCACTGCGACCTGAAATTGCCCGCAGCCTCTTGAACCGGCGCAACAGCGAGGGCATGGTGTCCTTGGGTCGGCCGCGATGGCGGCGCAGTTGCAACGCTACCACCTCGGCGTGGCGCTTGGCCACCGCGCTTCGGTCTGGGCTCAAGCGCCGCCGCGGCCGCCCCAATTGTCCGACCGCGCACAACCGCAAAACGCGAATTCCCCGCTGAGACTGGCGGTGGCCGCCGATTTGGGATGCCAGTGCCCTGTCGCTCGCTGTCGCTCGCTGTCGCTCGACAAGGAGCAAGGGGCTTGACGACTAAGGCGTACTTGCGTAAGCCGCAAGGAGGAAAGCGACGCAGCGACGCACAGATGCGCCCAAAGCGGGGGATCGCAGAGGCTTTGTCGCCTTGACGCCAAAAAATGCCGCCGGTATCATCGCCCGCCCTGTGCCTGAGCCGATTGCGGTGCAAGGCTCCGACACGGCTAGACTTTTCCTTGATTTTATCCGTCGACTCCTTGATAGCAAGGGCTCGGCCCCAGCGGCGGCGTTGGCCTAAAAATCCAACGTGCAATCGGCAGTTGACCCATGACTTGGCTCTTTCCAGTCCCTGTTTCGCTGCGTTCTACCATCAGTGCTTTGGTGGCGCTGACGCTGGCCCTGCCGGTCATGATGGCCTGTGAAAAGGGCGAAAAATCATGCCGTTACTACAGCATGGTCTTGGACGCCAAGGGCGCCAGCTTGCGCAAGCGCGCCGACGCTCTGGAAACCATCAAGAGCATTCCGTATGGCGATGTCCACAAATGCGACGACCAGAACGTATTCGATCGCATTGGCCGCTCCATGGATACCAAGGAATTGCGGCCGATGGCCATTGCCACCATTGAGAGCATCGGCCGTAGCAGCAAGGGGTTGCGCGACAAATCCGAAAAGCTGCTGATTAAGTCCCTCAATTTTGAGGATATCGCCGGACAGGCCGCGATTACGATTCGCACTTGGCGAATTGAATCGGCGGAATCGGGTCGCGACCCGTACTTTCCGTCCAAGCCGGTCATCCAAGCGCTGGCCGACAAGATTCGTAAATACAAGAAAGAAACCAAGGCATTGCTCGTCGAAGCCCTGTTCGTGTCGCTGGTGACCGCCGATCAGCGCCTTGAGTACGAAGATTTGTTGATCGACTTGGCGTTGACCGATCCCGCCGATCAGGGCGTCGAGACCAACATGAAGGCCTTGGCCTACCTGTCCGAGATTTATCGGGCGACTCCCGGTCAGCCGGTCAAAGACTGGAGCAAGGGCACTGGGCCCAAAGCGTTCGACGCCTTCGTCAAGGCGCTGTACACCCGCGACGCCATCCGGGCCGAGACGTTTATGCTCGGGCGGTTGGCGCTGGGCGTGGTCGACCCGGCGATCGTCTCCAAAAAACTGCTGGCGATGTATACCCAGCGCGATCCCGAGTTTGAAAAATGGGCCAAAGAGTACGGGCTGGCCGATTGGGAGTGGAAAGAAGGGCCCAAGCTCATTCAAGTATTGGCCGACGTTCACGATCCGGCAACGGCGCTCGATCTGGTGGCGATGATGGGCAAGCCGATCGACGCCTCGACTTCGCCTGGCGACTACGAGCAAAAGATGGGCAAATCGCTGCCCTACGCCGGTTACATCACCAGCCGGTTGCAGTTGTCGATGTGGGCACTGGCGGCGATGGGTGAAGGTCTGGCGCCGGCGGCTGAGCAGATCGCCGCCAATGCCAAATCTTCGGGCCTAACCGTGGAGCAACGCACGTTTGGTTTCAATTCACTGGCATTTTCAGGAGCTTCTAACGCTTGGCCCGTAATGTTCAAGGTGTTTTCGGAGCTGCCGGACGCTGAAAAGCCCGATTTTTTGGTCTCCATGTCGTACGCCGTGGAGCCCGAAAATCTTGAAGATTGGAACAAAGGCATGACGGAGTCCAAGGCGGAGGGCGTCAAGAAGTTTGTCGCCGACCCGACGATCAAGGCGCGCATCGATCTGATCACCAAGTGCAAGACCGCGGTCGACGCCGCAACCGACGACACCGCTAAGACCTTGGCGTTGTTGACTTGCTACAAAGGTTTCCTAACAACTGGCGACGATTTAGCCAAAGAAAAAGCCGTGTTGGGTCTCATTCACTTGGGTGTTCGCAAGGGCGCCGAGGTGGTGCCGTTGCTGTGTGATGCCCTCACCAAAGCGCCGGCGACGTCGAGCACTTTGCGCCAGATCGCCATGGCCGGCGTCAAGCAACTGGCCAAGCCCCAGCACGCCAATCTGGTCTACACGACTAAGGAATTTCAGATTTCGATCCCCAACACGATGCCGTGGCTGTTCGATTTGGAGATTTTGGTTTCGCGCCTGCTGCGGATGCCGGGCGCGGTGCCAGTGGGCAACATTGCTGCGCCGGGTTCGCAAGTCAAGCCCGACGAGCCCGTGACACCGACGGCAGCTCCGGCCGCAGCCACGCCCTAGAAAGTTCCGCATGCCGCCAAATCGGCACCCACGATGCGTGAAACGGCTTGAGCGGCATGTGGAATGTGGGCCGCAGCTGTGGACCACCGCGCGGGTTTGGTGGCGGCGCGCCCCGAGTTTCTAGTTAGCCGATCAACTAGGATTTGCTCGGCGCCTCGTGGTTTGCCTCGTGGTTTGCCTTGTAGTTTGCGAGCGCGCTGCACTCGTTCGATTGCCTTAGGGTTGGCGAACGCGACTTGAGTCCGCGGAGCTGAGCCGACCGGGCGCACAAGACCTTGATCGCTAGGCTTGGCGGCGGGTTAGGCCGCGGTCGCTGAGTTCGTTTCCCGCAAATCCCATTTGTTTATAGCGAGGGAATTATGGCCAGTTTGCCCGATTTGCAGCCGTGTCTCGATTTGGCGATTGCGGTGGCGGCTGAGGCTGCGGTCCTGTTGCGGGCGGCGCGCGCCGACATCGTTCCGGGGCACGGCAACCATCTCGATTGCGACGATCAAGCAGAATGGCTTATCCGCGGGCGCCTGCTGACCGAGTTTGCCGATTTTGGCTACTTGGGCGAAGAGACGGGCGCGGTCGCGCGGCCCGGTCAACCGCTGTGGGTGGTCGATCCCAATGACGGCACCCATGCGATGGCGCGCGGCGAGCGCGGTTCGGCGGTATCGATCGCGTTGGTCATCGCCGGGATGCCGGTGCTTGGGGTGGTTCACGCGGCGTGCGCCCCCGATGACGACGGCGACGTCATGGCATGGGCCCAGGGCTGTGGCCCGCTGACCCACAACGGCAAGGTTGTCGCTGCTGACCGCACGCAGGTACCGGCTGTTGTGCTGGGCGCGTGGTCGTGTGCCCGCGGCGTCCACGCCCTGTGCCACCCGTTGCGGGTGCGCATCTTGCCATCGGTGGCCTACCGGTTGGCCCTAGTTGCCGCTGGCGAGGCGCAGGCCACCTTCACTACCTACTTTCCAGCCGCTTGGGATATCGCTGGCGGCCACGCACTGCTCATCGGCAGCGGCGGCGACCTGTACCGCGAGGATGGCTCCCCCGTTCGCTACGGGGCAGATGGCCACACCAGCGTCGAAAAATGTGTCGGCTGCTCAACTGCAGACTTGGCGAAAAGCTTGCAGATTCTCAAGGGATTGCAAAACAACGGCCCCAGTCGACTGGATACCGGCGCTTTTGCTCCAGTCACACCGTGGCCGCAAAGCCACGATGCCGGCAAGCTGAGCCGCGCCCACGGCTGCCTTTTGGGCCAAATTGCCGGTGACTCGCTGGGCGGCCTGGTCGAATTTCGCAGCGCCGCATCGATCGCTGCCGAATATGCGGACGGCCCGCGCCGGCTCGCTGACGGCGGCACTTGGAACTTGCGCGCCGGCCAGCCGACCGATGACAGCGAAATGGCACTGTGTCTGGCCCGAACGCTGGTCCGAGACCAGCAATTCGATGCCGACGCCGCTGCCCGCGCCTACCGAGCTTGGTACGACTCGCCACCCTTCGACATGGGCAACACCACTCGGATGGCCTTGCGCAACGCGCTGGGCCCCAGCCCTGCCGCCAGCGCGACTGCAGATGGCGACCACCACAGTCAGGCCAATGGTTCATTGATGCGCATTAGCCCGCTGGGCATTTTTGGCGCCGGAAAACCACTTGAAACTGTTGCACAATGGGCCAGGCTGGATGCCCTCATTACCCATCCGCATCCGGTGTGTGGCGAAGCGGCGGCGCTGTACGCGACCACCATTGCCTTTGCCATTGATTCCGGCAGTGACCGTCAGCATGTGCTTGAATTTGTGCGCAAACAGGTTTTGCTGACCTGTGGTGCCCAGCTGCAGGCGGTGGTGGCTCGGTCCGACTACCCGCCGGCCGACGTTACCCGCCAAGCGGGCTGGTTAGAGCACGCACTGCAGCTGGCCCTGTGGCATCTGGGTCGGCCAGTGTCGTTTGAGGAGGCGTTGGTCGATACCGTGCGGCGCGGCGGCGATACCGACACCAACGGTGCCATCGTCGGCGCCCTGTTGGGGGCGGTCCTGGGTCGTGAGGCGATTCCGTTGCAGTGGCGGCAAATGGTCCTGACTTGCCGCGCCGACAAGGTCGTCGGCGCCGTGCATCCGCGACCGGCATGGCTGTGGGCCACCGACACGCTTGAATTGGCTGAGGCCCTGCTTTTGGCCTGAGGACGTCGCACTGGTCTGAACCAGCTTGTCCGTGCCAGCAGGCGGCAGCGACAAGTTTAGCCCTAGGAGCGTGTCGGAGTATTCCGACTCGCTCCTAGCGCCGTCTGGCCAGACGGCGGCAACTGTCTGAAACTGCACGGATTCACTCCGGGCAGTTCTCGGACAGTTGAGAATAGTTGACTGGCTAGGAGCCTGTCGGATCGTAATAG
>SHZD01000286.1 GCA_009692465.1 Myxococcales bacterium | reverse complement strand
CCCTCGGCGGGCGGCAAGCGTGTCCGACCGGCCAGAGTCTGAGAATTGACGTTGGCGAGCCGCCGACAAAGCTGAACCTCGAAAGCGGGCCGTCGGGTGGCGGCCAGGGCGGACTCTGGCAATTTTTCGATTTTCGACACGCTCCTAGGAAATTGTAGTACTCAAAATTCCTGGTTGGGACCTTCGGGGGCTTTTCCGACAGGCTCCTAGCCCAATGTCTCTGCCAATGCCGCGACTTGCGCTTGCAACGCGGCCAAGGCCTCTTTGTAGCGCTCGCGCTGATCTTTGCGAATGAGGGTTCGGGGTGGCTGCTTGGAGGCTGGCGGGTATCCTGCGCGCGGAGTTTAGGCGCCTAAACTCGGTCGGGTTGGGCGATGGCGGGGGATTGGCGAAAAGTCAAAGGAAATTTGAGTGTTGATGGCGCGCTTGGGCTGCGGCAGACTGGCGTGGCGGCGCTGCTGGAGGGTCCGGCGGCGGGCGGCGCGACAAACTGCGGTTTTTGGGTTGGATCGAAAATGGCGAGGGCGCTTGCAGTTCCTATCCGCTTTGCGCAAGTCGGGCCTGCGCGTAATCGGTTACGGCCGCGCGCACGCACCTATCTCCTTTCGCCGCGCTTGCAACGAATTCATCGACGTCGGGCTGCTGGCCCGGCCAGCCCAGGTCGTGGCGACCCCGGTTGCTGTCGACAACCCAGCCAATGAGGCACCGCCGCCCAAACCGCCCAAGGCCGCCAAAGAACCCAAGCGGCCGGCGGATCCCAAACCGGCCAAAGTGCCGCGGGCTGGCCGGCCGTCGCAAGGCAACGTGGCGCTGAGCTTGCCTTTAGACGACGCCGACCCCAGCTTTTTCGAGGAGTATGGCGGGCGATACGACGACGATGTTGAGCCCGTAGCACCGCCTAGTACGCCTGAAGTGCTGTTGCGCAAAGCCATCGCCAACCTCGACCTCGACGAAAACGGCTGTGTGGAACTGGCCGAGCTGTCGGAAATGGTGCGGCGGCTCGATCCCGAGTTCAACGTGCGCGCTTATGGGTGCAACCAGTTCATCAAGCTGGTGCGGCAACAGGCAGGGCTTGTCGTCCGAACCCAAGTGAAGGGTAAGCAAACCCGGCATTTTGTAAGAGTGCGGGACGCAGAAGGCGCCGAAGACGATATCCCGTTTTGACACTCAAGCGATAAGGCGCGACGTCGGCTGGAACCAACTTACCCCAATAGTTGGAAGATGTTGGGCAAGAAGTCGCGCACCGGCAACACCCGCACGGCACCGTGTTGCTCCGCATGGTCGCCCATATTTAAGAGCAGCAATTGCGCTTCTGGGTAGTCGGCGCCAAAGGTTCGCAGGCCCAGCAAGTCTTCCGGCCGCACTTTGCCGCTGTGTTTCACTTCGATGGCCCAGAGGCCGCGTTGGCCATACAGCACAAAGTCGACTTCAACCCCGGTGGCGGTACGCCAGTAGTGCAGTGCGTAGTCTAACCGATGGAGATCATTTGTGGCGCGCAACTCTTGCCACACCAAGCCTTCGAGAGCCGCGCCTTCGATTTCGGCAGGCCGATCTAACGGCCCTTGCGGTCGCAGGGTGCGGAATACGCCGGCATCGAAATAGAAGAACTTGGGGTGGGCGGCCAGCCGCCGTTTGGCCCGGCGTGTGAACGACGGCAGGCGCTCGGCCAGCAGCAAGTCTTCGAGTATGCCCACAAAGCCCTCGACTACCTTGCGCTCGACCGCACACTCGCGCGCCACCTCGCTGAGGTTCAAGGTTGCCGCGTGGGAAAAACTCAGCGCTTCTAGGCAGCGGGCAAACGCGGCCAGATTGCGCGTGAGGCCCTCTTGCTGCACTTCTTCCCGCAAGTAGGTCTGCACGTAGCTCGCCAAATACGCTTGTGGGTCAGGCTCTTGCAGCAGTGCCGGCAGTCGACCAAACCGCAGCGACCGCGACAGATCAAACTGGTCGCCAAGTTCGGCCGCGGTGAGGGGGTGCATCCGGCAGGTAAGGGCCCGGCCGGCCAACAGATTGACGCCCGACTTCCGCAACTTGCGGGCGCTAGACCCCGTGATGCCGAAGACAGTGCCGCGCAGTTCGATCAGGCGATGCACGACGTTGAGCAGCTCTGGCGCGCGCTGGACTTCATCGATGACCACCACGCCGGGCGGGGCTGCCGCGACGAGCAGCTCAAGTTCGCCCGGGCGGGCCAGCAAGCGCTGGTAGGTCGGTGGGTGCAGCAGATCCAGCGTGAGCGCGGGCCGCAACTGTTCGGCAATCCAAGTGGACTTGCCGGTGCCGCGTGGGCCGAACAGGAAAAAGCTCTTGCCGGGGACTGGGTTGAGTGTTCTGGTTACCATACTTCCGAAAAACTATGCAAAATGGAAGTTGCAGTTCCAGAATGATGGATGGTGGGGAACGGGTTGTCAAATTGGGTGGTTGGGCTGGGTCGGGTGGCGGGGCTACGGGCTAACGGTTTCAGCCTTTCAAATTGGTCACTATGTGCGCGGTTTTGGGGTCCGGGTAGGGGCGGGGCTCTGCACCCGCCCGTAATCATGCGTAGTTACGAGAGATTGCCCAGAGGCTAGGCGCAGAGGCCTGTCCGCACCCGGCCGGAAAGTCGGCTACGGGATCCAATTCGGGGGGTCGGGACGTCTTGGTCAAGATGGCATGATGACTAGGTAACTTGGCTATTGTGCTGGGTTACTTGCGGTAGAGGATGCCGGTGAGTTCGAACTGGGCTAAAAAACTGTCACCTTCCTTTGCCGCATTTGCCGTTTGCCAGTACTGCTTTGGAATGCCAATCTCCAGCGTGCTGCCAGCAGAGATTGGGCCAATATCGATGGGTTGGTCCAGGCCCCGCAAGAGCGCGCAATGGCCGCCGGCACAGCGCAGGTTGTTGGCGCAGGCCCTGTTGTCAGCGCAATGTTCGGCAACTCACGTGAGCAGCTAGGCACACTGCGCTGGTTCTGAACGGCCGCACCGTCCATTCAACTCATTGAAACTGTTTCGACGCCTCGCGCAGCCGGGTGCAGCAGCGTGCGGCGGCCCAAGCCGCGAAACCGCAAGTGCCCCGGCGGCAGCCCCAGCAGCGCCACAGTGTCAACTGGGAGGGAGGCGAGCCAGATCAGCCAGACCTGCGGCCACCGCAACCGCGGTTGTCGCGCGTCAGCCGTCTACACCCCGAGTACGTGAGTTTGACCGCCGAGAACGGCAGGCGTACCGTGCCGCCGCGACGCCTGCTGCGCCGCCGAGGCCCGCCAATGCCCTGTCGCCCCCTGCTGATCGCCCTGCTCTGCGGCCTCAGCCCGCTGTTCATCGGGCCCGCGGCCGCTGCCGACACCTTGCCGAGCATCGTCCGCAACCCCATCGCGCTCAGCTTCGACGGAGGCATGGGCGCACCGACCGGCTACTTCGGCATGACGGCCGGCTACACGCTGCCAAACAGGCTCTGGGCCATCGAAGCGGGCGGAGGCATCGGCTCGACCGGCATGCAGATGGCGCTACAGGCCAAGTACTACCTGCCGCTATCGGACTCGGCGATCCAATACTGGACGCTGCAAGCCGGCCCGTCGCTCGGCCTCATCGGCAAGCCTATCGGCTTCGCAGTGCCGCACAAGGACGGCATCGCCGTCACCGACAGTGACCTGTTCTACGTGCTGTGGCTGCACGCTGGCGTCGGCTACGAGCTGCGCGGCCAGTGGGGCGGGCTGCTGCGCTTCAGCCTCGGGGCGATGGTCAACGTCGCCAACAACCAGGCGCCGCTGTGCCGCGATGTCGACACGGTGACTATGGGTGCGCCCGGTGCCGGCAGCTGCACCTCGCTGCACATACCGCTTGGACCCGAGGTTGCGCGCAAGCTGGTGCTGCCGTGGCTGTCGTTTGCGTATGGGTATGCGTTTTAGTGACCGCGACCATTGCGCGATGGCAACACTGGACACCCGTTCTACTGGGCGGCATTTATCTCGGCAGGCGACTGGGGCGCGTTGCCGGTTGCGCGGTAAGCGCGGGCGGAGCGGTCGCAGCCAATGCGGAGATATCGGTTGACATCACAAGCTGTTGCAGCATAGATCGTCGCGTTGACGATGATCGTCGACGAACCGCGCCACGGCAAAGCTCTCGCGACGCCTTGCCGCCAACGATCGAGCGTGTTCTGGGCGGTGCAACACTTGGTTCTTTGCATCAGGTATTAGAGACTTCGATAGACATTTGCAATGCAACACGCGAGGATCAGCACCGTGCCAACGCTCCGCGACATTCACTTCGACGACTTGCCCGCGGTGCAGGCCCTCAACGAAGCGGCGGTACCCGCGGTCAACAGCCTCGCCATGGCACCATTGCAGTGGCTCTGGGAGCACGCCATCTACCGCCGGGCTGCCGTCGACGCCACTGGCGAGGTCGGCGGCTTTTTGCTCGGCCTTGGGCCCGGCCTAGCCTACGCCAGCCCGAACTATCGGTGGTTCAGCGCCCGCTACCCGGACTTTGTGTACGTCGACCGCATCGTAGTCGGTGCGGCGTGGCGCAACTTGGGCCTTGGCACCCAGCTCTACGCCGACATTTGGCAACTCGCCGTCCACCGTGGCGCTGTGTTGGCATGCGAAGTCAACCTTGAACCCGCCAACCCCGGTTCACTTCGATTCCACGCCAAATTTGGCTTTCGCTCCGTGGGTGAACAGCGAACAGAGGGCGGCACCAAGCGCGTGACGCTTTTGGTCCGCGAGCCCCCCGCGACCAGCGAGTAAGCCTGGCGCCACGTGAGCTTACGGCACCAACCGCTGCAGCTCCACCGGCATGGCGAGCTCACCGGCGGCTTGCCGCTGCACCAGCGTACAGCCGATGTTGGGCTGCCCGTTCAGCACTGGGTGGCGGTACGCCAGCATTTTGCGGTTGAGCGCAAGCACTTGATACAACGCGAGGTAGATCTCGCCCCCGCTGCCGCTCTTGCCATAACCATGGATGATTTCTAGCGTCACCCCGGCTGGCAGCTCAGCTACGGTCTGCGCGAACACCGCCACTGCCGTCGCAACCGAGAGCCCCGTGTGCAGGTCTAGCTGCCAGTCAGCATCGTCAAGCTTGCGCAACCGGTTGTGCTTGACCATCGCTGCTCGCCCAGCCCGCGACAGCAGCGGGCAGTCGGCGTAGCATACCCGGGTCAGCCGCCGCCGCCACAGGGTCAGCGTCGCTTGCCGCACCCCGGAGCCAGCGTCGACGCTCGCAGCCACACCCGCACAAGCCGACGAAGCGACCGTCACTGCGATACTCGAGATCAAACTCGTTGGCGCGGCGGTGGAAAATTATGGCAGCGTCGCCAACGATGACGGCGACACGGACCGCGAAGTTTACTCGACAAAAATGACTTGGGCTCAGGCGCTCCAGCGCGCATTTTTTCTGGACGCCTTAGCTTGCCCCTGCGGTGGAAGGCGGCGAATCATTGCGGCTATTCTCGACAGCAAA
>SHZD01000001.1 GCA_009692465.1 Myxococcales bacterium | reverse complement strand
CTCAGCGCCCCCTGGCTAAAAATGCGCAACAACCACATCAGCAATGCCGATAAGAAAAGCACCATCACCGCAGTCGGCGCCAATTCGTCGTCAACGCCGTCGCCGGTGAGCCAGCCCAGCACGACCAGACAGCTGACAATCACCGCCGGTAATGCATAATCGAGCACACCGCGCCGCGGAACAGACCAAAATAACGCCGCTTTCTTCGCTACGTCGGCATCGCTCGCTGGCTTTTGTAGATGGCGATCCATGCCGACCAGCACGTTCTCCAGCACCGTCATGTGCTGAAACAGCCGAATATTCTGAAAGGTTCGGGCAATTCCACGCAAAGCCACGCTATGAGGGCTGCGGCGATTGCGGTACCACATCGCTCTGGCGCCAAGCACACCGACCCCAGCGCCGCCGAGTAATGCTAGCAGGCGCAACCACTTGGCCCGAATCGCTCCGGCATCTGTCACCTGCGCAAGTTGGTCGCGCGCGATTTCAGCGTGGACGCGCAAACTCGTGGTCGAGAGTGTTCGCAGGCCATCCCATGAAACTACAGCGAATTTTCCGCGTTTCAACTCGACCCGTGGTTCAGCGTGAAGGTACCTCCAGCCGTCAAGCAGGGCGCGGCTGACCGTAAAGTCCCATGGCGCTTGCTGTTTGATACTCGCCGCCCACAACGCGTCGATATTAGCCACCGCCATGAGCGCCAAAGCGCCAAGGAGAGCGCCAGCGCCAGCCCACGTAGCCAGCACTTTGCCAGTGCGCGGTGCTCGCACGTCACGGCCGCCGAGGTGAACTTCGCCAGCGCTTGGTTCGTAGATGCCAGTGATTACATTGAACAAGCTGGTCTTTCCGGCACCATTGGGTCCAATGACCGCGGCGATCTCACCTGGCCGGACTTGGAGGTCGACACCATTGACAGCGACTAGCCCGCCAAAACGCAAGGTGACCCCGCGCACATCAAGCAGTGGCGGTGTGGTGGGTTGCGTCATGTCGACTGCCTCGGGTCCGCAATATCTGCGGTGCCGGGCGGCGGATCGTGCAGTTCTGCGGCCACGCGCTTGGCCGGAAACAATCCTTCTGGGCGCAGGCGCATCATCGCAATCAAAGCGGCGCCGAAAACGAACCAGCGCCACGCGCTATAGCGGGCGAGTGGATGCTGAGCATCGCCAGCCAAGGCCTGAATACCCTTGTCTAAAAGCGGCGACAGCACGTTGTCGAAGCCGATCAGCAAGGCCGCGCCTAATAATGCTCCGCGCAACGACCCCAGCCCGCCCAAGATAAGGCAACACAATGCCATGATTGCATTGTTGAAATCGTAGTTAGCCGGGTCGGCAGTCGTCGTTAGATTGGTGGCATAGAGCGCGCCTGCCAAACCCGCCAGAGCCGCACCACCAGCAAAAGCTGCGAGTTTGATGCGGCCAGGGTCCAGACCCATGCACGAAGCGGCCAGTTCATCTTCGCGCATTGCGACAAATGCACGCCCGATTCTAGTTCGCTCAAGCACGTGCAAAACCACGACTGCCGACACCAAAATCAGCAACGATACATAGTACATAACCAAAAGCGTAGCCTCGCTATCGTCGCCGGCACCCGCATACTGTCGCACGAAACTGGGCACCCAGGCCTCAGCAACCGGATTGAGGCCGCGCGGTCCATCGGTGATGTTTTCCAAGTTCACAAGCACCGTTCGCAACACTTCGCCAAAGCCCAAGGTGACAATCGCCAAGTAGTCGCCGCGCAAGCGCAATGTCGGAGCACCAATGAACAAGCCGGCCAGCGCAGCCACTAGGGGAGCGGCGAGCAAAGCCCCCCAAAAACCGAAGTGAAATGGATACTTGTCAACCGTCACCACCCCTGTTGTCATCGCGCCTATGCCAAAAAACGCCGCGACCCCGAGTTGCAACAGGCCCGCATAGCCGACCTGCACATTGAGGGCTACGACCAGCAGGCCGTAGATGAAAATAGTCACCAATCGTTGGTCGAGGTGAATCGGCAAATCGACGGCATCAGCCGCGATGTCGATCAGCGGAACCAACGGATACACCAGCGCAAAAAGCAGCAATCCGCTTTCAAGCGTCAGCCATTTGCGCCAAGTCTTTTGGGCAAAGGCCATGGATTAGACCTTCTCTCGCGCGGTGCTGCCCAGTAAGCCAGATGGACGAAACACCAGAATGAGAATCAGAATTCCAAAAAGTACCGCTGGTTGCCATTGGGCGCCAATGAACTGATCCGACAACGCGCGAACGAGTCCAAGCAGCAAGCCGCCAAGCACTGCGCCGGGGATATTGCCGATGCCACCCACGACGGCTGCAGTGAACGCGTATAGGCCATTTTGGTAGCCCATTTGGTAGTAAACAGTATTGATATACAGGGCATAGACTACAGCAGCGAATCCAGCCAGACCACCGCCAATCAGAAACGTAGCCCCGATGACCGCATCCACGTCGATCCCCATCAAGCGCGCAGTCTGCGGATCTTGAGCGGTGGCGCGCATCGCCTTGCCCAACTTGGTGCGCGCGACCAGAAAATACAGCGCAGCCATGATCGTCAGCGAAGCCGCGATGACCAGCACATCTTTGATTTGCAAGGTTAATGTCGAGTCGCCCAGCAAGTTAGTCGTGGGCAAAAGGGCCGGAAACGACTTGGGCGCGGCTGGCTGACCTCCGCCGCCAAACACGTCCATTGGCATGGCTCCCCAAACCAAGCCAATGTTTTGCAAAACAAAGCTGACGCCAATCGCCGAAACCAGTGGCGCCAGTTTTGGAGCCTTGCGCAGCGGCTTGTATACCAAGCGATCCACCGACCAGTTGACGCCGGCGCCAAACGCAGTGGTCAGCGCCACCACGACCAAGAGTGCGCCCGCCAGCGCCGCACCTTCCATGCCGGTCAGGCCCAGCACCCCGACCAGAGTCAAGGCGAAGAAGGCGGACAACATAAAGACGTCGCCATGCGCGAAGTTAATGAACTCCAAAATGCCATAGACCATGGTGTAGCCGAGCGCCACCAGGGCGAACACCATGCCGTTAGTTAGGCCGAGCAGCAATTGTTGGATGATAGTATCGAGCACGTGCGAGTTCCGCTTCCTACATTAGTTGGAGGCAATAGGTTGAAGTTTCAGACGATAAGCAATCAGGATCAGGCCATTATCGCGCAGCTTCAAGTGCCTACGGTGCAACTGGCGATGCAACAGCTGATACTGGCGCGGAATTCGGCGCGGGGGCGGCAACAGGGGCTGCTCCCAACATCATGGCAAACTCGAAATTGCCGTTCCTGACGATACTTCCCGATATCGTCGTCAAGCTGGTGTCACCATTTTTATCGAAATTCCACGTACCAAGCGCGCCGTCGGTCTGGCTGTAAGCTTCCATCGCCGTGCGCATGGCAGCCCGGTCTTTTTTGCCGACTTGAGCCAGCACATCCAAAGCGCACTTGGCGGCCACGTAGCCGTAGACCGCGTACCCTTCTGGCTCCGACTTGAACTTTTCGCGGTAGTTCTTGACGAATTCCGCACCCTTGCCGGTCAGTTTGTCGGGTGGGACCCCGCCAAAAGTCACAAAAACGCGGCCATTGACGTTTTCGGCGCCGGCCGCCACAATGAAGGCACGTTCGTAGCAACCATCCGGCAGCATCAATTTGGCATTGAGGCCCACCGCCACGAGATCCTTGGCTAATTGTCCCGCATTGGTTTGGGTTGTGCCGCCATAGAACACGAAATCAGGGTTGAGCGCCTTGATTTTGGTCATCAGCGAGCGGTACTCCTGCGCTTTGGGATCAACACCTTCGCGGCCAAGCACCGTGATCCCTTTGTCCGGCGCCGTGGCGACCAGCACGTCGGCTACGCCTTTGCCATAGAGCCCGCGATCATCCAATACATACACAGACTTGGCGCCCAACTTGCTCATCCATTCTGCAGCGCCTTGGCCCTGAATGTCGTCCGCCGGTACCACCCGAAAGTAGTTGATTTTGCCCGAGGGTCGGTAGACACCCGGCTCGTTGGCTTCGCCCAATCCCGCTTTAGTCAAGCCGGTGTAGGTGTTAGCCGGCGAAATCATGACCACGCCAGCTTTGTTCAAGATCGGCATCGAGATTTTCGCGGCGCCTGAATTGTAGGTGCCGATGTAAAATAAGACGTCGGGGTCTTTGACCGCTTTGTCAGCGTTGGCCGCCTCAACCTCTGGATCCCAATCACCTTTCTTGGCGGATGCGTCGTCCCAGTCTTCGTAGACCACGTCGAAATCGCCGACTTTGCCGCCAGCATCAGCGATCGCCATCTTGATGCCATTGACTGTGGTCGTCGTCTGCGCGTTGGCGCTGCCCGTCCGTGGCAAGCTGGAGACGATCTTGACTCGGCGACTGGTAGCGGGCGCTACGGAGCCTGCGGCGGGACTTTCACCTGCACTTGCAGTGCCTTTCGCCGTGACTGCTTCGTCAGCCTTGGGCTTGCGGCGCGCACAGGCGGCAACTGCGGCTACCCCAGCTAAAGTTAGGAATTGACGGCGGTGGACGAGTTTCATGGCGGTGTCGCTCCAAAGCAAGGCTTCAAGGGTAAGCGAGAATGGCCGTGGCGACAACGCGGCCGGCCCACCGCGATCCCCCGCTTTGGGCGCATCTCTGCGTCGCGGCGTCGCCTTTCTCCTTGTCGAGCGACAGCGAGCGACAGCGAGCGACAGGGTACTGGCATCCCAAATCGGGGGCCGCCGAGAATTTCGATGGGGAATCCTGACCCAACCTATCAGCAGTTGGCAAAGCCATGCACCACAAACCTCTCCGTGCTAGCCTCAACTACCTACTGAGGACCCCGATGAGCGAACCGTCTGAACTTGAACACCAACTTGAAACCAATCTAGCGCAACTGTCCGAGGCCAAGTTTGTCGACCGCCTTTGGCAGCGCGACGGCACCCTGTTTGCGCGGCCGGGCGATGACCAAGGGACCGCTCGGGCAGTGCGAAATCGGCTAGGTTGGCTGTTTTCGCTGCCGGCCGTGCGCGATCAAGTAGAAGCCTTGGCGGTGTTCGCTCGCGTGGTCGAGCGTCATCGCTTTGACCGCGTGGTTGTCGTCGGCATGGGCGGCTCGTCACTGTGGCCTGAAGTCGTGGGTCGGCACCTGCGCGGCAAACGTGGGCTGCCTGTAATCGTTGCGGACAGCATTCATCCGGTCGCGATTGGCGAACTTGTCGAGCAATGCCGGGCTGGCAAGCCCTTGTTTGTGATCAGCAGCAAGTCAGGAACAACTCTGGAAACCATGAGCCTTTATCGCCATTTACGCGGCATTTGGCCCAGTGGCGATCAGTTCGTGGCGATCACCGATGTGGGTTCTGCGCTGCATCAGCTCGCTCGGACCGAGAACTTTCGCGAGATTTTTACCACGCCGGCTGATGTTGGTGGTCGCTACGCGGCGACGACCTTAATCGGGGTAGTGCCGGCGGTGCTGACAGGCGTGGTCCTGCAGGATGCTTTGCAGCGCGCGCAAGAGATGCTGGACGCATGTCGTGAGCCAGATCCACGCCTCAACACCGGTGCCTTACTCGGCGCCTGGCTGGCCGCGGGAGTGCAGACCGGTCGCGACCGCGTGGTCTTAGCCTTGTCCAAGGACCTGCGGGCGTTTGGCAGTTGGCTCGAGCAGTTGATCGCGGAGTCCTCGGGCAAAAACGGCATGGGTTTGATGCCCTTGACGGGTGCAGTCGCTGGCACGGGAACCGCACTTGCGGACAGACTGCGCCATTGCCTCGTGGTCGGTATCGGCACGTTTGCGCACCCCGATGACGATTTTTTGGACCGTTCGCGCGACGCTGCCGTACCAGAACATAGCGATGTACTCCCTGAAGTTGCTGATTTATGGGGTGAAACGGTGCGCTGGCAGTTTGCGATGACGGTGTGCGGGTACTTGCTCGGGGTCAATCCGTATGACGAGCCGGACGTGGCGGTGACCAAGGAATTGACCCAAGCGATTTTGCGAGGCGAACGCCAACCGGCTGAGGTTTATGCGTCTATTCGGGTAACGTCGCTCGCAGCGCTGCCGGCAGCCGTGCCGGCTGAGTTTCTACAGGGCGGCGAAAACAGCGCACTGACCGTATTGGCGTGGCTGGCACCAAATTCCGCAAATAGCCAACGACTTGATGCCCTTCGCGCCAACTTGACCGCCAAAATCAACGCCCCAGTCGCCGTTCAGGTCGGGCCGCGGTATTTGCACGCCACCGGTCAATTGCACAAGGGTGGACGCCAAGGGCACAGATACCTGATAGTTGTCGATACAACCGCTGCTCACGACCTTCAGCAGCCCGAAACGCCTGCCGCATTTGCACAACTGCTTCGTGCGCAAGCCCTTGCCGATGCGAGTGTCCTAGTCGAGCGTGGCAATAGCGTGGTGTGGGCAGATTTGGCGCCAGCGCCCAAGGCGGCGTAGAATGCCTTTCCCGAATCGCCCTGATTTCGCATCCCGAGCAATCCCATGATCGACTACGTCAACATCGACGCACTCAACGGCCGCTCGATTGTGATGTTTTTCATTGCGATTGGTTGTGGCTATTTCGTGTTCAAGGCTACCAAACATTTACTCTTTGGCCTGTTTTTCTTGATCGCTGCTGTCGTCGCCGTCGGCTTTATGACCAATGTGCTCACCCTCGAAAAGGTTAAGGCTGCCAAGGACATGGTCATGGACAAAGCCAACGAGTCGATGGAGGGCGCTAGCCAAAAAGCAAAGAAGATCGGCGAGATGGGTCATTCGACCTCCGCAGGGTCGGGGTCGGAAACCAACGAACACTACAAGAAAATTATCGAGAATAAGCCAAAATAATTGGCGAGAAACTAGCGTTAGATTTGGCAAACCGGGCAAAAGAATGTCGCCCTCTGACCGACCACGACGCGGCGAATGGAGGCAGCGACGCCACCCACTGCACACCGATTGCATGGCGCGCCCGACCGGCCATAGACATCGAGTTGTTGCTGAAAATAGCCGGCCGCCTCATCTCCTCCCACGAAATCGCGCAGTGTAGAGCCCCCTGCTGCGATGGCTTGCTGCAGTACCACTTGAATTGCCGCCACTAGGCGCTCGGCTTGGGCGGCCGTCACTTCCCGGGCCGGTCGCAGCGGATCGAGTTGCGCCCGAAAACAAGCCTCGCTGGCATAGATGTTGCCGACGCCGACGACAACCGCAGCATCCATAATCGTGGATTTGATGGGCGTCGAGCGACTACCAATAGAAGCCAGCAATGTCATGGTGTTGAACTGGAGGCTCAGTGGTTCAGGGCCCAAATGCTCCAGTAAACGATGGTCATTGGCTGCGCTTGCCACGTCCAGCAACCCAAAACGCCGAGCGTCGACGTAGCGCAGTTGGTGCTCACCGGTCGGCGACTGAAGCCGCCATCGCCAATGCTCATGCTTTCGCCATGGCTCGGCCGCGCCGTGTTGAACAAACAGGCGACCGCTCATGCCCAAGTGCACGAGCGCAATCGGTTTATTGACCGCAGCATCGGTAACCAGTAGCAGATATTTGGCCCGGCGAAGCACTGCCACTATTGAGGCACCTCGCAAATGCGCGAGTTCAACAATCGGCAACGGGTAGCGCAAGTCTGGACGGCTACAGGCAATTTCGACGACCACACTGCCCACGATTTGGCTGTGCAAATGCCTGCGAACCGTTTCAACTTCCGGAAGTTCTGGCAACTTACAGGCCCCTCAATATCCGCATGGCAAGGCGACCGCAGGTCATCGCCCGCGCCATCATCTTGATATCGCGAGAAAATTGTAGGGGAGGCGCTGGATCAAGGCGTATGTCGGCGTCGGTCCGACCTTTAGCGCGAGCCTTGTTGTAGGCCGCGATGTAATCCAGTCTTGAGCGCGCGTCGGCAACCACACAGCGGGCGAACCGCTCATGCAACCGCAACCGGCCCGCAGGATCGGGGTCGTCCAATGGGCCCGATAGCGAAATTTCTTGGGCGTCAGCAATTTGTAGCCAACGTGCATCCAAGGCCTGAGCCCGAACGGCCAACTTGCGCAATTCATCCACCAGCTCCAGATGCAGGCGAAAAAAGGGGAGTGCGTCATAGTCTTCGCCGTTGCTACCCTTGGACGGAGCGCCGCGCAGCAGCACTTCGAACAACCGGTGATAGCTACGCGCGAGGAGGCCCTGCTCCTCGTCCCGCAACGCTGCATTGTTCAAGGCGATCTTGAGAATTTCGCCGTCCACAGGCGGAGTTCGCCTCAATCCGGACTCCAGCGGTAAGTCCGACTGAGCCACAGGTGCGCCTTGGTCAGGGCCAGATTGAACCGCGATTGGCCCGCGGTAAGCTACACCGTTGAATTCGGCTTGCTGATCATCGTCGCGGTGGATTGGAGCACCGGCGCAATGCAGCATCGACGCGAGTATGGCAAAAATACCTGCGGCGAGCCCTCGGCCTGCGCGTTTTGTCTGCGCAAGATCGTTGGCTCGCCGCAAGATTAGGTGAACTGTCTGCAACCGAGACCGTTAGCCTTCAGCTGCAAGGCTGCTAGCGAGGGATACGTCCGTCGTTGCGCGGTGAGCCGAACGGAGCCACCCACGCGCTGTCGATCGCCGGCTTGCCAGCATCAAACGCCCGCAACTGAGCGCCGTCCCACACGTATAGGGTGCCGTCCGGAGCCAAGACTGGCGACGGTCGCACACCGGGATTGATCCACGTTGCCGGTTGCGCCATAAAGCCTGTGGCCAGCGACACTTCGCCCGCGGAGGCGTCATAGATCGCCAAACCAACAACTTGGCCGTTCTTGTCCAAAGCCGACAAGGCGCCATCAGTGGCGACGTACAGTGTTCCGTCCTGAGCGACTACGGGCCGACCGGCGGGATGATGCTGCGTCTTGAACTTGTCGACCGGCGTATCAGCCGACCCGCCGGGGGTCAGCAACTTGCTGCCACTGTAACTGGTCTTGGTCGTGGCAAAGCCGTTGTACACCCAAGCCTTCTTGCCGGTTTCGGCGTCGATTGCGTAGAGCGGATCGATGGGCTCGACTTTGCGCTCCCACACCGGAAAGTAAACGGTGTCTCGAGTGACGGTCGGCGCTGCAGCCACGGTGCAGTTGTTGCAATCCGGGGTAAAGGTCCACTTGATCTTGCCCTCCGCACTGACGCGCTGCAGCACGTGATCGCCGCCGGTGACCGCGAAGGTGTCGCCTTTGGGTCCTGGCGCAAAGTCAATGAAGCCCTGCGAGGCAGGCAAGGTCCACAGGACCTTGCCGGAGGCATCTTCGGCCACAAGGCTCTTGAAGACTTTGGTTGTGGCGTTTTCGGTGTTGAACACGTTTTCGGACCCTGCGTTGCCGGACAGGTAGCGAATCGAACCGTCGGGCAACACTGCGGCTGGAGAGGCGCCAACGCGAGTGAACAGGACCTTGCCGTCGCTGCGATTGAGGGCGTACAAAGTGGACTGTGAGGTCCAATCCGTGGTGGCCGCGTACACTGTCTTTTCGCCGATCGTGGCTGGCGTGCCCACCGGGGCGCCGCTCAGATTCTGCTGCCAGCGGGCGTCGCCAAGAGATTGGCCATTCAGAGCGCGGACTTGCGATCCTGCTGAGCCGCCACCGATCAAGTACAGGTTGCCTGATTCGTCGGACGACGGCACGGTCAAGTCCTGACCCGCATTGCCCATCGGCGTCACCACGCCAGACTTGCTGATGCGCAAAAGTTGATCGCCACGCGCCACAATCAAGCCACCCTCTTGAACGGCGACCGGCGGCCACTCGATCGGCGTCGAGGCCATGTCCACCGTGAATAAAGCGGTGCCGATCTCGCCGCAGACGCGCACGCCGTTGGAGTCGTGGCAGGCATTTTCAGTGTCATTGCACGCAGATGCGGCAAGCGCTGTGGATGCCAGTATTGCCACACCCAGTCTGGATTTCGCCGCAGACCGGCCTAAGAGGGAGTTCACTTTCATTGCTTTCTCCGTGATCGGACGGGGTGCGTCCGTGCGCAAGGGCAGTTGGACTGCCGGGCCAAGGAAATGGAAGTCAATCGGTAACCAAGCCTTTCAAATGTCGAACTTGCTGAATTTCCGTGAGTTAATTTCAGCGGCGCGAACGGCCTCGGGCAACTCAACGCTGCGGGTCACAGTGTATTCACCGCGTGCCCAGTGCGCCAACCTAGCGAAAGTGGAACACCAGCGCAAGCACAATCAGCAGGCCAATAACTAGCTAATTTCACGTGCGTTTTGTGATTCCGATAGCGCGCATGGCCCGCACTGCGGATTGGGGCATGCCGACCATGGCGACTGCGGAGCCAAGCGCCGCGACGATTGCCACCGCCACGGCGCCGTTGGCCGCAAGTCGAAGGCCGCGTCCAGCCACAACCAACGGAATCCACTGAGTTACAAAGGTCTCAACTTCGCTGCCAAGCGAGTGGTCTAGGGCCGCGACTCCGGCCACAGCTGCGGTCGCCACGATCAATGCTCGCAAGCACTGTGTGCTCAATACCTTGAGATTAATGCCCATTTTTCGCCTTGCTAGGACAAGCAATGTGAACGCCTGCAGCCAAATGCCGACAACCCCAGCGGCACACAGCTGCGGCAAAGCGCGATCGCCTGCGTGTCCTGCCAAAACATACAAGGGCAAAGCAGCAACAGTGACTGCCGTTGTCGCGATCATTGGCCGCCAAGTGTCGCCAACCGCGTAAAACGCGCGGGCAAGCACCTGTTGGGCGCCCCACGCTGGAATCGCCAAGGCCATGACCTGCAGGGCAATTGCGGTATTTGTCGCGTCTCTTGCACTAAAGCGACCGTATTGAAACAGAAAATGAACCACAGGTTCTGCCAGCACCGCCAAAAGACCCCCAGCGATCAACGACCAACCGACCACCGCACTGCTGGCGGTCGTCAGGGTGGTTGCCAATTCTTCGCGCTTTTTTTCGGCGTGCAGCTTGGCCAGATAGGCCCCAGTGGCCTGGCCAGCGGTGGCTCCCAGTATGCCGATCGGCACCAACATCACCCGTCGCGCAGTCATCAACCAGGTGATCGCGCCCTCCTGTAGACCCGAGCCGTAGCGCTTGGCCAGCCACTCGTCCACAGTGGTCAGGCTGACCCCGAGCATGAGCGGAGCGGCGATCCATAAGAAACGCCTGACTTCGGGATGAAGAGGGTCAAATTCAAAGCGGAACTGGACCTGCTTGCGAGCAGCAAAAACTGGAACCAGCAGGCCGCCCAGCAAAGCGCCAACAAGGGCCCCCCAGGAAAATCCTTCGATTTGGCCAAGTTGACCACCGATAAGCCCGCCACCGATAATGGCCCCGTTGTACAACAGCGGAGTTAGCGCCATGGCGTGAAACTGTTGCCGAGCAAGTAACACAGCTTGAAACAGGCCACCGACCAGAAAAAACAGCTGAGCTGGCAAGACTATGCGCGTCAAATGTACAGTTTGATCGAGTTGTTGCTGGGTAAATCCTGGAAACCATGCAGCAATTAGAGGATCAGCGGCCAACCAAACTGCTGCGACCAGCGCGAGCGCCGCCACGAGCATCGCCGAACAGACTAATGAAAACGCCTTATTTACCGCAGCGTCGTCAGCTTCGGCATTGGAACCGGCAGTGCGGGCCGCGTACAACTCTGCCATTCGCGGCAATAACGACACGGACAGGGCGCCACCGGCCAGCAAGTGGTTGATCAAGTCGGGCAGTGTAAACGAAGCCTGATAGACGTCGGTCTGACTGGTCGCTCCAAATTCAAATGCGATCAACCAGTCGCGGCCATAACCCAGCACCCTTGAAAGTAAATTGCTCGCGGCCAGCAGAATTGCAGCCGCGCGGATACCGGCAACCGTAGACTGCGCAGCCGCTGCAGATGGGCTAAGAGGTGAAGAAAGAGGCTCGACAGGCTTCATCGGCCGCAGGGTATCGCCGCATTGGCCAAATGTCAGAATTTTGACTGCTGTCGGCGACCAGCGTACACCGCGTGGACTATGGACATACTGCACGCACTAGTTTTGGGGATCGTCGAGGGGCTGACTGAATTTGTGCCTGTGTCGTCGACCGGCCATTTGATCTTGGTTAGCGCGTGGCTGGACGCCGGTGGAACACCAGGACGCAAAGCCGCAAACGACGCATTTGACATCGTCATCCAAGCGGGCGCCCTTTTGGCCTGCATTGGCTACTACGCGCCACTGCTGATCGAGCGCGGTAAAGGCCTAATCAGTCGTGATGAGACAGCGCGCCAACAAGCTCGGCGGCTAGTGTCGTGCTTGGCGGTCGCCTTCGTCCCGGTCGTCGTGGTTGGATTGCTATTTCGCAAGCAGATCAAAGCTTTACTTTTTGGCCCCGCACCGGTGGCGCTGGCATTGGCGATCGGTGGCGTGGCAATGATCGGCGTGGAGTTGTGGTTTCGGCGCCGACCGCCGCCGACAGGCCAACTTGTCGATCTGACGCCGCGATCGGCGTTGGTTGTCGGGTTGTTTCAATGCCTGTCGCTGATGCCGGGGACGTCGCGCTCGATGGCGACGCTGGTCGGCGGAATGCTGAGTGGGCTGGATCGGAAAGCCGCGGCGGATTTTGCTTTTCTTCTGGCAATTCCAGTGCTTGGCGCCGCCACTGCCTACGAGTTGCTCAAAGAATGGCGAATTCTTGTCGATGGCATTGGCGCACCTGCGATTGCGGTGGGGCTGGTAGCGGCATTTGTGGCAGGTTGGGCGTCAATTTCTGTGTTTATTCGGATTCTTAGCCGCGTGGGTCTGATTCCGTTTGGCGTGTACCGTCTCATTGCTGCGGCCGTCGTGTGGATGACATTGCTGGGACAACCGCAATGACGTCACGCCGGATCGCAATTGTCACCGCTGGCGGCACACGCGAGCCGATTGACGACGTTCGCTACGTCGCCAATGCAGCGACCGGTGCCCTGCCCTGTGAAATTGCCAAAATCTTGCTGAACGCGGGTTGGCGTGTCCATTACATCGCCGGTCCCAATGCCTTGCGGCCTGATCGTGTGCAGGTGACCGTTGATCTCGGTGCTGAGCCTGCCGGTCCAACAGTCGCCAGCCTGACCGCACAGGTGGAAGCGACAAAGGCAGTTTTAGAGCGCGGTGAGCTAAGCGTTGACGAGATTTCTACAGCGGCACAAGCAGAGGCGTCTTTGGCGCTGGCTTGCCAAACGCAGCGTCCACACTTGGCCATTTGCGCCATGGCCGTCGCTGACTTCGCTCCGATCGCTGTTGTCGGCAAACTGTTGTCGCGCAAGGACTCTTTGGGTCCCGACGGTCATTTGGTAGCAGCCGATGAGTTGGTCTTGCGCTTAGTGCCAACGACCAAGGCCATCGACCGGGTGAAACAGGCTTCACCGACCACATTTCTAGTGGGCTTCAAGCTCTTAGCCGGGGCTTCGGTCAAAACTCGCCGTGACGCCTGTGTCCACTTGGCTCACCGATCCGGTGCCGATGTAGTTTTTGCCAATGATATGCACGAGTACCGAACAGGGCTGAGGAGCGGCGTGTTGCTCGATCGCGAGGGCACTATCGTGGCCGAGTTGGCAGGCGGTCGCGGCCAATCAGGTCTGATTGAGCTAGCCAACCAGCTTATCGAGTCTGTCATTTATCAACTAGATAAACATCAATAAATTCGACTGAAGCAGGCACCTGCTACTTCCTAGTCGCCAACGCTTTGTCTTTGTTGCGTTTAATCTTGAGTTCAGCGGCCAGACGCCGATCCAATTCGACCAAAGCTTGCAGCAAGGCCTTGGCAAATTCGGCATGGACAGCGACGTCAAACAGCTTTGGGCCCTCGTCCACATGAGTAATGTAGCCTAGCTCCAGCACCAGAGCTGGCATTTGCGCTTCTTTGAGCACCCCAAATGCAGCTTGCCGAACACCGCGAAATCGCGCCTTTTTGCGAATACTCTGCAACGCCTCGCCCATGGCCAACGCAAAGGCTTGGGAGCGCGCATGCGCGGCTGCCAGCGCCATGTCCGTCTTGATGCCGTCGACCGTCCAAGGTTGACCAGCGGGCGGCCCACCGGCACCGGCGCCCTCTTCACGTTCAACTAGTTGGCGGGCTGCTTCGGCGCTGGCGTCCGCTGCTAAGTAAAATACTTCCATTCCAGATGCTTCTGCTTGTTCATGGGCGTTGGCATGGACACTGACCAGGGCGTCCGCTTTCCAATCATTAGCCAGCCGCGGTCGTTGCCTGAGTTCAACCGCCACGTCGCGCTCCCGAGTCAGCAGCACTTCGACGTCGCACTGGCTACGCAGCCAAATGGCTATGTTCTTTGAGGCTTCCAGTGTCAAGGCCTTCTCGCGGATACCCGCTGTCCCCAAGGCGCCAAGATTGTCGCCGCCGTGACCCGGGTCTAAAACCAAGCGCCGCACATGCTCCAATTTGACCAACGCAGGCGGACCCATGGCCGCCTGCCTGGGCTTGCACGCCGCTGGTCGCGCCAAAGCCGGCAGCAACGTGGCGCAAATTGCCAGTATGACCAGAGAGTTGTACATCAAAAAGCCTGAGGCCCGCGGTTGGGCGCAAGGTAGTCCGCTTTGCCGCGGCGTCAAGTTCGTGTGGTCACCGGCAGCGCTGCGTGGCACAATGAGACAGCCGCCTCACTGGCGAAGCGCAATGGCGAGCGCATGTCGCGAAAGCTTCAGTCCATTATGAATGTTTTGGCGGTGTCTCTGCTGACCGCGGCGCCTCTGGCGTGCAACATCGACGGTCTGATTGTCACGGAATTGACCCGCGGTGATCATCGGCCGATGCCTGAACCGGCACTTCAAACCGTAACTGGCAGCGTCGAAAATGGCCCAAGTGCAGTCGTGAGTCTGCTGGGCGCAGACGGCAAGGCTTTGGGCACGGCCCAGGCAACGGCGTTGGCCAACGGCAGCTTTGAATTGCCACTGGCCGGCGATATGGCGTTGAATAACGCGATCTTGACCGCGCGAACCGGGTCTAAGCATTGGCTCGCGCTTGTGCCCAAAATGGCCGCGCAGTCGACAGTCTTGGCGCCACCGCGCCAAATCCCGTTGTCGTCGCTCAGTCCTGGAGCCCTGCAGCTGAACGACGTAACGACGGCGATGACTCTGCTTTTGGTGGCGAAATTGCGCAGTAGCAAGCAGACGCTAGCAGGGGCGTCGACCGATGGCGTGCTGGACACACTGATTGAATTACATAAAAAAATCATGGCAAGCGATGCTGAACCGGCGCTAATCAAGGTCGTGGCAGCGGTGGCGCGCATTCGCAGTCAAGGCAACCCGGTGACGACAACCGTCGTTGCGCTCGGAGCTTGGAATCTGGGCAATGAGGGCTCCCTGTTGCGGTCGGAGTTGCTGACTAGTCAATCAATTGATTTTGATGGTGATAGTCTCCCAGATCTGGAAACTTCAAAGTTCGACGCTATATTGGCGGCTGCGCTACCTCTTTTTTCGTTCAAGGCGTGTTATGTGGCTGATAAGATTCGGGTTGTCATCCAAACACGGTTGGTTAACGCTGGTGGAAAAGACGGAAATTGTGATGCAACATTCAATCCTTACCTATGGACAGACAAAGCATCAGAGAAGATTGTGTTTATAACTGGTGGCATTCATAAGGATACATTGCTGTGTAGCGGCGCTAGCGCTACCAGTTGCTTGCCGCAAGCCCAAGTGGATGCGGCAAACGCGGCGCTGGGCAACTGGATCCCCAATCAGATCCGCATGTACGACGACGGCAGTCACGGTGACGGCAAAGCGGGCGACGGCATTTGGACCATCGCTTTGGAGTTGCCCTTCGTGGAGCCGATTGGAGGCGTGGCTCCGGTGCGCATCGCCTACAAGTTCACCTATGGCAAACCAGCCCAAGGCTGGACGGACAGCGAAGAATTTCCCGGTAATCAGCGACTTTTAGAGTTGGTGGACGTCGATGGCGATCATATCGTCACGCGTTTCGACTTGTTTGCCGATGAAACTACCAATAAAGATAAGAAAAACTCCAGTCAACAGGGTTGTGGAGAAGTGCTGTGGACGGGCACTGCCAAGAAGGGCTGCCTCAACGATGTACGCGAACGCAAAGTAGATTTGGACGGCGACTGCCTGATCGATGGCTGGCCAAATGCGGGTACGGCAGGGCCACTAGCCGTTCCGTGCGGCAATTAGGTTGTGTATCATGCACTTATTGAGCACTCTTTCAGTTCTTGCACTCGTACTGATCGCAACAATTGGTTGCGGAACGCAGGATAGCTCCGTTAGCGGCGGAGCCGGAGTCGCGGCCGCGTCTTCGGACCTGCAGGCGGGGCAACTTCCTGATGGCTGGCAGTTTCAAGGCGATGCGGCGCCGCCTACTGACGCTTGGACATGGAGCGACGACGCCAAGCGCTGGATGGGGCCGGACTCCATTGCTGGGGCTGGCGACTCAACCGAGCGTCTCGCGGATGCGACGACAGCATTACCAGACGGAACTGTGGCGCTGCCAGATGGTGCATTTAGGTTGCCGGATGGCACAGTTGTAGCTGCGGACGGCGCACCCGCTGGCGGCACTGCGGACACCGACCCACTCGATGGGGCACTTGCGGACTCTGCCGGTGACGGCGCGGTGACTGACGGCGGCAAACCCGCCCCGACCGCTGGCGAACTGGGTAGTGCCTGCACCAAACCGGCCGATTGTGACGCCGGCCTTTATTGTTTTGCTCAGGGGACGCCGCAGGCCTATTGCGGCAAAGTCGGCTGCCTGTCACACGTTGAGTGCGCCGCGAACACCGAAGAACCCATGTGCTGCGTTCAGTACGGCAACCAAAAATACTGCGCCAAGCAATTTGGCGGCGCCACCCAGTGCGGCAATCAGGACAAGCCTGCCGGGGCAGACTGCAAGGCGGGTGGACAGAGCGATTGCAGCAAGAACAATGGCGGATTCTGCTTGCAAACTCAGAGTGCGGCCCAATGTGTCGACGGTTGCACTTCGGCGTCGAAATCATGCCCAATCGGCACCAAGTGCCAGGTTTTTGAAGGCGGCACGGGTGGTTGCATCCCGTTTACGCCTGACAAGGCCGACGCCACTTCGTGTGCCGGCAAAACAATCGGCGGCTGCGGGGCCGGCTCTTGGTGCATCGAAGCCTATTCCGGTGATCCGCTGGCCTACTGCGCCACGTTGTGCAAAGACGACTCTGTGTGCGCATCTGGCTTTGCCTGCTCGATTTACTCTCCAAACCAAGGCATCTGCCAAAAATTTGGCTCCGTGGCTGGTGGCAGTAGTTGCGCTGGCGACCGCTTCTCGTGCCAGAAGGGCATGTTTTGCCTCGGAGCTGGGTCAGCCACTGCAGTGTGTGCGCCCTTATGCCAAAACGATGTAGATTGCAGTGCTTACGCCAAAACCATCAACCAAGTCGCGACTTGCTCCAAAGGGCCGGGCGGCAACTTTGGGGCATGTGTTCCCAAAGGCGACAAGGCCAATGGCGACAACTGTTCTAAAAATCCAAGCAGTTGTACATCAGGCAGTTGGTGCGTCGGCGGCTACGACGTGTACAACCCCGACGCCTACTGCCAAAAGCCGTGCGGCCAGGGGTCCGACGGCAAGTGCCCGATCGGTGCCGTTTGCATCAAGTACAACAATCAATACAGCGGTTGCCAGCCAGATGGCGGCAAAACTCAAGGACAATCTTGCGCTGGGGCTGCCACTTCATGCAAAGCCGGCCACTTTTGCATCGGCCCGCAAGGCGGCGAAGTATGCGCCCAGATGTGCAAAGTAGCGGCAGTGCCGGGCAGCAAAGATGCATGTCCGGACGCGTCGTGGTGCTCGGGCTACGGCGGGGGGACCGCAGGCGTTTGCATCCCGACGGGCGCGATCGCGATTGGCAAGTCGTGCGCTGGTAAGCCTATGGCCTGCGCTGCGAACACGTTTTGCCAAAACTGGGGTCTGGGCAGCGACGCCGTGTGCATCTCGCCGTGCAGCGCCACCAAGGCGTGCCCGAGTGGCACCGATTGCAAGGACTACGGCCAAGCTGGCGCCTACTGCCAGCCCGCGGGCGGCCAAACGCAGGGACAACCGTGCTCCAATGCCGACAAGCCGTGCGCAGTCGGTTTGGCGTGTCTCTCGGCAGGTACCACGTATGCGATGTGCGCCAAATCCTGCAAAGCCGACACCGACTGCACCGGCGGCAATTTGTATTGCGCCACCGGCAAATGGGGCGGATGGTGTGTGCCCAGTGGCACCGTCGACGAGTTCCAGAGTTGCTATAACCAAGCGTGGCAATGCAAGAAAGGCTTGGCCTGCATCGGCGATCCCGCCGCCAATCCCGGCGCCGTGTGTGTCAAGCAGTGCACCGGTTTTGCCGACGTCTGCGGAACTGGAGCTAAATGCCAGTACTTCGGCAACGGTCAAAGTTGGTGCGTCAAGACCGGCAAACTGGCGCATGGTTCCATATGCCTTGGCCAGCAAAATGATTGTGATACCAACACATTGTGCGTCAAAGGCACACCTGTGCCGACCTGTTTGCAGCAGTGCGGCTATGGCTTTGGTCCGTGTCCCGCAGACAGCCCTTGCCAGTACTTTGCCGGATCTGCCGTTCAACTCTGCGTTCCGAAAGGCTTTACGGTTGGCGGGCCAATCTGGGCGCCATTTTGACGAGTCAGGCACTTCTCGCGCAACTTCGTGCCATTGTTGGTGAATCGGGTATCAGCACTGAGCCCGACGATCTGAGGCACTGGGGCCGCGATTGGACCCGGGCAATTGCGCCAGCTCCCAGTGCCGTCGTTTGGCCGCAGTCAGCCGAGCAAGTAGTTGAAATTGTTTATGCTTGCCGTGCTGTTGGCTGCCCTATCGTGCCTTCGGGTGGACGCACAGGCTTGGCTGCGGGCGCGATGGCAAGCGCCAACGAAGTCGTGCTGTCTCTCGACCGACTGCGGGCGCTGGGCAGTATCGACCCGCTCAATCGCAGTGTGACGGTCGGTGCCGGAGTGCCGAACCAAGTCCTTCAAGAACATTGCGCCCTGCACGGCTTGTGGTGGCCAGTCGATTTGGCCTCCAAAGGTTCGGCCACGGTTGGCGGCAATTTGTCGACCAATGCGGGCGGCCTCAAGGTGCTGCGCTATGGCCACGCCCGCAATTGGATGCTTGGACTGCAAGTCGTTACGGCAACAGGTGAATTGCTGCAACTGGGCGGTGCGCTGCACAAGGACAACAGCGGCTACGCGCTAAGCCAGCTCATCGTGGGCTCAGAGGGCACGCTGGCCATCATTACTGCCGCGACCCTGGCCTTGGCGCCGCTTCCCCGCGAGAGCGAAGTGGCACTGGTCGCCTGCCGCGATTTGCCGGCGGTGCTCGACCTATTTGCTCGCCTTCGTGAGCAACCTATTATTTTCAATGCCTTCGAGTTTTTCAGCGCCACCTGCATGGACCAAGTGCTCCGCCATACCGGCCTGCCGCGGCCACTGCCTCACAGCGAAGCCTATGCCTTGATCGACTTGGAGAATCCGAGCCAGATGGACGTCGCGCTGTGGCTCAGCGCAGCCAACGATGTGGTGATCGACGCCGTCGTGGCCATCGATGCCAACGCAGCGCGAAAACTGTGGCTGTATCGCGAGCGGATTAGTGAAAGCCTACAGCCACTTCGCCCGCACAAGAACGATGTGGCTGTCGCCATTTCTCAGTTGGCCCAGCTGGCGGACCGCGTTTCTGGATGGCTCAGGCAGAATCGCCCTCAGTGGGAAGTTGCGCTCTTCGGCCACGTTGGTGATGGCAACTTGCACGTCAACACGCTGGCGCCATTGGACTTGATTGCGACGCAATGGCAACTGGCGTGTGCCGAAGCAGACGCAGAACTGTATGCAATTGTTGCTTCGTTTGGTGGCAGCTTGTCCGCAGAGCATGGAGTCGGGCTGAGCAAGAAAGCGTACTTGTCGGTGACACGCTCGCCAGCCGAGATCGCAATGATGAGGACTATCAAGGCGGCCCTTGACCCCAGCAACGTGCTAAATCCGGGAAAAATATTCGACGTGTAGCCCACAGCCCGCTGGACACTGGCGGTCAAAAAAGCTCGACAGCCAGCGGGGCAAATTCACGTTGAAACAAACTTAGGAACTGTGACGATTTAAGTCGATCGATTTGATTTTTGCCGGAGCGGCGAGTCGACTTGCAAAGTCGCGAGCTTGCGACCCACCTAGCAAGCAAATGGAACCCTGTGACAGAACAACTTGTTCTGTCACAGTTCCTTACTTCGGCCAGATCATGGCCATCAGGCGGCTTGGGCGGGTACTGAAGGCTCAAGAGCGGCCAAATCGGCCAGCAAATCGGCGCCGTGTTCTTCAATTTCGCTGAGCCAATACCGGCAGCGCAATTCCGAGCGCTTCATGAAACGCTCAGCCTCAACTAGGCGCTGCGGAAACTCCTTACCATGTCGATTCGCGTACTTAACGAGCACGCGGGCCATGGCAACGTCGGCCAAAATCTTGGTCAAGCGCTCCGCGTGCAGCAATCCTGGGGCAAAATCGACTTTGGCGTCCCATTGAGAAAACAGCGCGTCGGTCCAATCGCCAATCGGCATGTCGTAGGTGGTCCTCAGCTTGTTGCGGGCGATACGCAGTAGAATTGTCTGTAACGCCTTATACTTATACGCAAATAGCTTGGAAAGTTGTTTCTCCAAACCGTCGTTCTCGGCTACTCGCTTCCAATTTGCCCGGGCCATCTTGACCAAAAACCGTCGCGGATCGCGCAAACCTTGCATCAGTTGGTCTTTGAGAACCATCAGCGATTGGATCTGGCTGGTCCCTTCGTAGATCGGCAGCACCAAGGCGTCACGCAGCAGTTTCTCAGGCAAGAACTCCGTCGTGTAGCCGACCCCGCCCAGAATCTGCATCGCCATCCTGGCTTGGTAGACCGCCTGCTCGGATCCAATGTATTTGAGCAACGGCGTCATATCGCGGGCTTGGCGCTTGAGCCGTGCCACTTTGCGCTCCAGCACCACCCGTTCGGCCTCGTCCTTGGGCGGATCGTGCTTGAGAATCTGCTCCAACTTCACTGATTTTTCGACTTTTTGCGCCGCCTCAAAGCACATCGCTCGCAGGCCTTTGCAGTACAGGTCCATGTCTTCCATGTAATCAGCAATCATTTCATGACGATCAATAGTCTTGCCCATGGTCACCCGCTCGGCGGCGTACTGTTTTGCCGACCGCAGTGCTGACTCGCAAATGCCCAAACTCTCAAAACCGACCGCCAAACGCGCAGAATTCATGAGCAAAAGCATCAGCTCAAAACCTTCTCCGCGCCGACCAATGAGCTCACCAATCGAGTCTTCGTACACCAAAACCGCAGTCGGCGAGCCGTGGTGCCCGATCTTGTGCTCGACTTTGGAAATCTTGACATTAACCTTGCCGTCGATTTTTTGCCGGCACAGAAACAAGGATAGTCCTTTGAGACCACGGGCTTTCTCCGAGTCTTCCGTCCTTGCCAACACCAACTGGTACTGACCGTGCCCCGAAGTGATAAAAATCTTCTCGCCGTTCAGCAACCAATTGCCAGCGCCTGCGTCGACGGCTGTCGTCTTAATCTGTGCCAAATCCGAGCCCGCACCAGCCTCGGTCAGCACCATGCAACCCCACTCGCCATTTTTCAAAACGTCTTTGATAACCGCATCATAGGGCGTTGAAATCAGCCGCCCGTTTTCAAAACGCGAGCGCGGATCGCGCACGGCATACATCATCAGCGATACCGCGATCCCGGTGTGAAAGCCGAAGTGGGTCATGCACGACACGTCAGCACGCGCCAACATCTCTGCTGCTGCCAAATACACGGCGACCGGCGTATTGAGGCCGCCTAATTCGCGCGGGACCGGCAGGCCAAAGATATCCAGTTTTTTCAAACCTTTGAATACCTTTTCCATAGTCGGCGACGTGATCACTTCGCCGTTCTCCATCCGCGTGCCTTCTTGATCAATCTTGCGCGAAAATGGCAATACCTGTTTGGCAACGAATTTACCGACTTCCTTGAGCACGTCTTCATAACTATCGCGCGCCTCACGCACGCTCGCCGGCCGATCTTCGGGTTTGGCACCATGCTCACATAGGTCAATCAGGGGTTCCCACTCGACACCGTGCTCGATCCAAAACTTCAGGTCGCTGTTATCCAGATAGACGTTATCGCTCATGGTGAAGTTGGACTCCAAGACGGCAAAGCTGGTGGGCACGAAGCGGGGTAATTAGCTGAAATTGCAAAGGTAGATTCAGAATAGCAGTCGCGGCCGGCAGCCAATAAATGCTGCGCGGCATCAGCAAGTTGCAATTTTGCTCGCTGGACGTCAAGGATTTGGCTGGCCGCGCGAGGCCGCACCGCGAAAATCGGGGCGTGGCGTCACCGCTTCAGCGCGCGGTCACGGCGGCGAAAATCGACAACTTCGGCGGCTACTGCACGAATTTGTTTGATATTCGCGACCCTTGACGAAGTGCCGTCGCCGCGCGGCAGGCTGGAAATTAAGGTATCCGCGGTCGCGTAACCGCGCCGAATTGCGTGGGTGATCAACTCAAAACTGAAAAAAAACGAGTCGGCGCCAATGGTGTGCAGACCAATTTCGTCGCGCGCCAAGGCCACTGGAAAGAGATAGGTGCCCTCCAAAGCAAAATCGACGCCGATCAACGCCCGCATATACACACGAAAACTGCGCGACATGGCTGTACGAAGCCAGTTATTGGGGCGATTGCCATAAGTCGAAAGGACAATTGGCGCTTGATCCAGAGCCGGCATCATCTTGGCCAACTCGGCAGCTGGAATCTGGCCGTCAGCGGCAAGCATGCAAAAATACTGCTTTGTTGCCGCGCGGATTCCGGTCTTCAGCCCAGCGCCCATGCCGCGATTGCGGTCGTGCTGGAGCAAGCGCACCCGGGCCTCAGTGAGCGACCACTGGCGCACGATTTCGGCCGACCGATCCACCGAGCCGTCGTCGACGACAAGAATCTCCCAGTTGTTCAAGTACTTGGCGCAGAACTCAACCGCCTCAGTCAGGGTGGCATCGAGGGCCAGTTCCTCATTGAGACACAGGTAGATCAGCGATACCGACGGCTGTTTCACCGCGCTCATTTGGGCACGGGACCCGATCCGGGCACGGTGAAATTTGCGAGCGGTGTGCCATTGGGACCCGCGCCAAAACAGCTCACGCTGCCGTCGGCCATGCGGGCACAAGTGGCATAGCCGGCCGAAGAGACGGCCACGGCGCCGCCAGCTATCACGGTTGCCGGACTGCTGAAATTGCCTTCGCCCAACTGGCCCGCGGCCCAACTGCCGAAGCACACCACGGCGCCGGTGCCGCTGAGGACTAAGCAACTGTGACCAGTGGCGGCGGACTGACCAATTACGTTGGCAAACGTCGGTTTGACCACCGCGATTTGGCCGGCATTCGCTGGTGTGCCCAACTGCCCCAAACTGTTACTGCCCCAACAGATCGGCAATTTCGACGCCGACAAGCCGCACGCGTGTTGAGTGCCAACGACAAGCGATTGCAAGCCGTCAACGTCGAGAACAGGCGCGGGGGCACCTTTTTTGGGGCTGGCCTTGGGATTGGCCCATGGGAACGCGTCACTGCCCCAACAGTACGGAACACCATCGACTAAGGCACAGGTATTTCCGCCTCCAGCTGCAAGTGCCTGGATTTTGCCGAGGCCAGACACCGTTTGTGGTGAGAATTCGTCCGAAATCGAAGTAGTGTTGCCCAGTTGGCCGTTGGTGCCTGCCCCCCAGCAGAACACTTTTTCGTTGCCGACGGGGCCCGCTTGCGCACAGACGTGGCTGTCACCAGCGGCAATCAGAGTTGCGGAGACCAATGGCTTGACTTCTTTTGGGTTTTCGACTGGCGATCCGGGGCTTGCGCCCGCTTGGCCGTGGTCATTCTTGCCGCGGCACATAACCGCGCCAGACGCCACGATGTAACAGGTAAATCCTGTGCCAACAGCCACTTGCACAACGCCTTTTGGCACGACCACCGTCGGCGTGATTTGGTCAGTAAGGGCCGCGCCGCCAATGGCCAATGTCGAGTTGCTGCCCCAACAGGCCAATGTGCCACCAAACTGCAGTGCGCAGGCATGGCTTGCTCCGACCGCTACAGCGGTGGCCCACAGCTTGCTGCATACGCCAGCCACGCAACCGTAACCGCCGGCGGCACATTGTGTCCCTGTCGAAGCGAGCACCGGAGGAATCGCGCAGCCGAGCTTGGCGTCGCAGGTCAAAGTGCTACAAACCGTAGAAGCTTCGCACGGTTGAGGCAACTCAATTTTGCATTTGCCAGCCAGACATGCGTCACCGACCGTGCACACGTTGTCGTCGCTACACGGCTCTTGGGCCGTTAAGTTGTTGTAAGCACAGCCTGATTTTGGTTCGCATTTGTCCGTGGTGCAGGCATTGGCGTCGTCGCACAAGGCGGCGCTTTTGGGCGTTGACTTGCATCCATCGGCAAATGTGCATTTCTCATCCGTACATGCATCGCCATCGTCACAGTCAACTACCGTGCCGACGCAGGCTTGGCCTTTGCATTCTGACGCCGATGTACAGGAGATGCCGTCATCGCAGGCTGTGCCGTCTGGCTTGCCGCCGAATTTGCACTCGCCCGTCGCCGGATCGCATTCGTTAACGTCGCAGTCATCACCAGCCGCGGGGGGGCAAGTCACTGGTGGATAAACACATTTACCGTTATTGCACTCGCGTTTCACGCACGGGCCGGCGCCAGCCGCGCAATCGTCGACGCTCTTGCACTGGGGTCCGACATCGACAGTTGCCAAGTCGAATGGGCTTGAGCCGTCTGGATCTGCGTCATCCAAGAACTCGTCGTGGCTCGGTTGCACGCCTTCCCCCGCAATCTCCTGAATTTCAGTTTGACGCCGACCAGGGGAGTCCTCTGATGTCTCTTCTTCTGTAGTGTCAACGGTGTCCAAGGCGGCGCGCTTGGCTGCCTGAGCCGCCGCAAAAGCGTCGTGATCGGCGCCAACTTCGCCCAGACCGCACGCGCAGCATAGCAAGCTAGCCAACGTTGATGACGCAGACGATTTGGAAAATGAAATCATCAAACCCTGAGAAACAACTGAACTATTCGGCGTTGGCGTGGCATTTCACAGGCAATAGTAGCAACAGCATGCCCCAAGAGTCACGCTCGCGGCTGCTCAGATTCCGCACGGTGCTGAATTAGGGACAAGCCAGTCCGAGAAATGTCCGGCTGCACCGCGACTTGGTGGAGCCGTACTCGCTTCCGCACTCGCTTCCGTACTCGCTTCCGCACTCGCTTCCGTACTCGCTTCCGTACTCGCTTCTACCGGGCTTGCAGCGGCACAAAATCGCGGGCATTGCGGCCAGTGTAGATTTGCCGCGGCCGACCGATGCGCGCCTTGCCGGCATTGTGTTCGTTCCAGTGTGCAGTCCAGCCCGGAAGACGACCGATGGCAAAGAGCACGGTGAACATCTCTTGCGGAAATCCCATCGCCCGATAGATGATTCCCGAATAGAAATCGACATTGGGGTACAATTTGCGCTGCACGAAATACTCGTCAGCTAAGGCCGCGTGCTCTAGGCCAATAGCCAGATCGAGTTGCTCGTCGTCTTTGCCCAACTTGTCGAGCACCACATCGGCCTGCACCTTGATCAGCTTGGCACGGGGATCGAAGTTCTTGTAGACGCGATGCCCAAAGCCCATGAGCCGAAATCCCGAAGCCTTGTCTTTGGCCTGAGCCACCACCCAGTCTACCTTGCCGCCGCGGTGCACGATCTCGTCCAGCATTTCGACGACCGCTTGATTGGCGCCACCGTGCAACGGACCCCACAACGCACACACGCCTGCGGCAACCGAAGCAAAGTAGTCCGCCTGCGACGAACCGACGAGCCGCACAGTTGAAGTTGAGCAATTTTGCTCGTGGTCTGCGTGCAATATAAACAACAAATCCATAGCGTTAGCAATCGCTACGTCATCTGACTGCTTGCCAGTACCTGCAAACATCATGTGCAGGAAGTTTGCCGCATAGTCGCGCTCGCTGTCCGGCGGAACCAAAGGCAAACCCTGGCTCCGGCGGTAGATATACGCCGCGATCACGGGCAGTTGGGCCATTAACCGCAGCTGGTTCGCCGGCAATCCGGCTATCGCATCGTCTTCGTCACTGTGACTGGAGGACAACGTCACGATGCACGACGCCAACATCGCCATAGGATGGGTGTTTTGCGGACATGCCGCCAACACTGCCTGAACATGATCGGGTACAGCACGGTTTGCGCGCTCGGCGGCAATCAAATTGGCCAGTTCGGCTGCCGTCGGCAATTCGCCTTTGAGCAGCAGCCAACTCACTTCGAGAAAGGAGGCAGAACCAGCCAACTGTTCGATCGGGTAGCCACGGTAGCGCAAGATGCCGAGCTCGCCGTCGAGAAAAGTGATCGCGCTTTCGCCGGCGCCGGTGTTGCCATAACCCGGATCGAGGGTGATCGCGCCCGTCTTGTCACGCAAGGTCCCGATGTCAATGCCGACTTCGCCCTCGCTGCCCACGATAACAGGCAAGTCCAGTTTGTCAGCGCCCACTCGAATTTCTGCTGTGATTGCCATGAATTTTCCTCGGTTACTGGTTCGACGACCGCGGCCCAAAGACCGATCAGGTTGCAGCGGTGTAGCGCAGATCTGCCAGTTTGGGCAAATCGCCGTGGCCACCATTGAGCAGGTCTTGAGCTTGACAACGCCCGAAAACGGCCTTGTGTGGCCGCGCGCAATCAACTGGTAGCGCAGTTACCGCTCGCGCACTGACCTAGGCGGTCAATTCACCCTGACCAAAGCCAACAATTCGCGCTAGACCATCTAGAAATTGCGACTACTACAGTCAGAAAGCCGCCGCGGCCATCCACATCAAGCGCAGTAACCATCAACCCTGAATTGGGACTAACCGGAGAAACTCATGTCTGAAACCCGCACATTTCAAGCCCAGACCAATAAGCTGCTGGACTTAATGATTCACAGCATCTACGCGCACAAGGACGTGTTCCTGCGCGAACTCATCAGCAACGCTTCGGATGCCATTGGTAAGGTGAAGTTCTTGGCATTGACTGACACCGATTTGCTTGAAGGCGACGGGGATTTCAAGATCAAATTGGTGCCCAATGCCGAAGCGCACACGCTTACGATTCTAGACAACGGCGTTGGCATGACCTACGACGAAGTGATCGAGCACATTGGCACTATTGCCCGTTCTGGCGCGGAGGCTTTTGCTGACAAGATCAAAGCTGCTGGCCCGGATGCGGCGACGCCGGATTTGATCGGTCAATTCGGTGTTGGGTTCTACAGCGCTTTCATGGTCGCCAAAAAAGTTGTGCTCGAGACCTGCAAGGCCAAAGGCGACCACGCAGTGCGTTGGGAGTCGACCGGCGACGGCGAGTACACCATCGAACGCTTGGACAAGACCCGGCGTGGCACGCGGATTACGCTGTATTTGCGCGACAAAGATGCGCCTGTTGAGGACGGCGACGACGACGAGGAGACCATATTCAACGCCGATAACTGGACGGATTCATGGAAGATTCGCAGTACGGTCAAGAAATATAGTGACTTCATCGCCTTTCCGATCGCCATGGACACCAAGAAGTGGGAGACCGAGAAGGACGACGACGGAAACAAGGTCGAGGGCGCCGAATCCAAAGAGATCACGGTCGAGGAGACGCTGAACTCCAGCAAAGCGCTGTGGACCCGCCAACCGTCGACGATCGAAAGTGATGACCACAAGGCGTTTTACAAGCATTTGACCCGCGGCTGGGATGATCCTTCGGAGATCATTCACTTTCATACCGAAGGCGCTCAGGAGTGGACGGCCCTTTTGTATGTGCCTGGCAAAGCTCCGTTTGACTTGTTTTCGCGCGACCCGCGGCGCGGGCTGCAGTTGTTCATCAAGCGGGTGTTCATTGCCGACGATGTTAAGGAGTTGATTCCAGAGCACTTGCGCTTTCTCAAAGGGCTTGTCGATTCATCGGATTTGCCGCTAAACATGTCGCGGGAGACGGTGCAGCACGACCGGCTGGTGATGGCGATCAAGAAGCGACTGACCAACAAAGTCATGTCTCATTTCAAAGACTTGCTGGAAAAGGACCGTGAAAAATTCGTTAAGCTGTGGGACGAATTCGGGACGTGCCTCAAGGAGGGCTTTCACTACGAGCCAGCGGGCAAAGACAAGCTGGCAGATATCGTGTTGGTGCGGACGACCCACAACGAGGGCTGGAGCACCCTTGCCGAAGTCGTAGAACGCAAGCAGGCTGGGCAAACGGCGCTGTACTACCTGACTGGCGAGAAACTCGAGACGCTGCAAAGTGCCCCGCAATTGGAGGTCTTTCGCAAGCGCAACATCGAGGTGATGCTGCTTCCTGAAGCGGTCGACGAGATCATGGTCGGCGCGTTGGAGAAGTATCAGGATTTGGAGCTCAAATCGGCGGCCAAAGGCGAGCTCGATGGGCTGCCAGAGACTGAAGAAGAGACTAAAGCCAAGGAAGTGCGCAGCGAATCGTTTGCCGCGCTAACGGACCGCTTGACCAAGATTTTGGATAGCAGTTGCAAGCAAGTGCGAGTGTCAGAGCGGTTGACCGATAGCGCTGTCTGCCTTGTTTCGGACAGCGCCGGAATGTCGCCGCAGATGGAGCGCATGATGCAGTCGATGGGGCAGTCGATGCCAGTCCAAAAGCGCATTCTGGAAATTAATCCGGAACACGGTCTTATTATCGCCATGCGCGACCTCGCTGCGAAGGACAGCAGCGACGACCGCTTGGGCGAGTTTGGTGAAATGCTCTTTGATCAAGCGCTGTTGGCCGAAGGTGCGCCTTTGAAGAATCCGGCGCGGTTTGCTCAACGAATTGCCTCGGCGATGACGTTTGCCGTCGGCCACTGATCAGGCCAACCCTGAATCGGCAGCCCACAAATCCATGTCGTCGACGTTTGCTAGGCGCACGGTTGTATTCTTGGCCGTTAGTTGCTTCGGCGCGAGTCCGGGTTGTAAGCGCAAGTTACCCGTAGCGGCGGACGCACAAGCGCTAGCTGGACCGGCGGCCGCCCCGGCCGAAGCCACCGCGACCACAACCGGAAGTAGCCGATTGGAAGCGCAGATTGAGCAGCAGCAAGCTGCCGCCGCTTTGGCCAGTAAAGCGATAATCTCACCGGGGTTCGTGCTGATTCCGGCTGGCCGCTTCAGCATGGGCGTCGCCGACCCGCCCGATGGCAGTCAAAATGACGCCCGCTACCATGATGTGTCGATCGTGCGGCCGTTTGAGATGAGCGCCGCCGAAACGTCCGCCCGTCACTATCGCGAAATTGCAGGGACTTCGCCCGAGCTCGATGCGACTTGCAGCGGGGTCGATGACTGCCCAGTTGCCCACGTTTCATGGCCTCAAGCCGTGCACTACTGCAATGAACTGTCCAAGCGCAAAGGGATTTCTCCCTGTTACACGCTCAATGGCGAGGCCGTGGTGTGGAATGGCGGCGTCAAGTGTCGCGGATTTCGTTTGCCCACGGAAGCCGAATGGGAATACGCAGCGCGCGCGGGCAACGCCGGTTTGCGCTACGGAGTTGCCGACGCCATAAGCTGGTTCGACGAAAACGCCAGCCTGCGGGTCCACTCGACCAAGCGCAAGCGCCCAAATCCATGGGGATTATACGATATGCTTGGCAATCTGGCCGAGTGGGTGTGGGACTGGCACGCTGCGTACCCAAAAACTTCGCAGGTAGACCCAGTCGGTCCGATTGGCGGGGATAACCGCGTCTACCGCGGCGGGTCTTGGCGCTACAGCGATTTTGAAGCGACTTTTGGCGCTCGCAGTGCGATGGGTCCGGGCAACCGTGTGGAGTTTATTGGATTTCGCTGTGTCCGCTCTCTTGTTGAGTAGGCCCGAGTGGCGCTGTGTGCACGGCAACTGCTTGGGAACGCCGGGCGAAAAACAAAGCGAACGTCGACGAAGCACAGACGTAAAAGGCGACAGCCGCTAGGATCGGCGGCACAAAACCTGATTTCTCAATCCACCAACCGCCGACTTGGGTTGACAGTGTCCAAGCCAAGTTCCAAGTTAAATGGCGGACAGAATTGGTCACAGCTTGTTGATCTTGCGGGACTAGCTCCATCGAAAACGCAGACGTGATCGGCTGGTTCATTTGCATCAGGGCACCGCGCAGCCAGAACGCAGCCACAGCCATCGGCAAGCTATGGGCGAACGCAAGCGTCAAGAAAAACGGAATCGACGCCAATTCAGTTGTCACAATCGCCGCAACCGAGCCGAAGCGCCGTGCCATCGCTGGCCCAAGCAGAAAACCAACGGTGGTGAAGGCCTGACCCGCGGCGAACACCGTGCCAATCTGGCCAGGGTCAAGCGCAAAGCGGTCGCGAAAGTACAAGTTCATAAACGGGATAATTAGACCCGCGCCCAGACCAACAAGGCCTGCCGGAATCACGATTTTGGCCAGTAGGGTCCAGTCGCGCGCCTTGAGCTGGTCGCGCCAGGGCTTAATCGGTTCAGTCGACGCTGGGCAGCGAATCGCCGCGAACACGGGCACCGAGCCCAACGTAACCAACGCCGCCGCGCCTAAGCCCAGTTCTAAGCCTTGGCGCTCGCTACCGAGCCATGCGTGCCCTGCTTTGGCGATCGCGCCTACTGCCAGCGCTGCCACCAGCGTTGCCAATGTTTCTATGGCATGGGCGAGGCCAAAAAGGTCAGCGCGGTCTTCTGGCGCTGCGGTGCGCATAAAGAACGGCGCCGCGGCGACCCAATGCACGGTGAACAGCGCCCCGAGCGCCAAGGATACCGCAAACAGAAAGCCCAACTGAGGCCACAGGAGCGGCAGCGCCAAGCACGTTGCGAACCCGCCGGCCGAGATGGCCAGCACTCGACCCACCGGCAGCCGATCGATCCACACGGCACTCGGAATCGCGATTGCAGTAGCGCCGATTGCCGCAGTCGACAGCAGGGAGCCAATGGTCTGCTCGCCCAAGCCTAGGGATTTGTACCATAAATTGAGGTGTACCCACGACGCGCCGTTGCCAATACCCATCAATGCTCCGCCCAGCAAATACAGCTTGGCGTCGCGCGACAAGCCGGCCACTCGGCGAAGCCAGCCGCGAAAGCCAGTCAAGGCCACATTTTGCGAGGGATTTTGAGAGCTGGACATGATGTGGAGGCGACCGAACCGCAGCAGCCCTCGGGAGAATTCCGACTGGCTACTAAGCCTGTGAGCCGCGCAACTTAGGTATTTTCGGCCATGGATCAAGACGATGGGCTGAGAAACTCAGAATTCTTTTCTACCCGTGGTGGCGAGAGCGCGCCGTCGTAGTGCCAGATCTTTCGAAAAAAACAAAACTGAGAGACTGCTAGCCATTTCGGATTGCATGGCGTACCGGCCGCGTTTACAATCAGCGACGACAAGAACAAGGTTTTAGTTTGTAATAATAGGTTATTAGATGGCCACTTGCCAGCAAAGTCGAAGTAGACCTCGAATGCCACTGGCGCTCAATTGGCTCCAAATCGTGCTGATGAGCACTAGTTTGGCGTGGGTCAGTGACTTGCAGGCCGCGCTGCCCCAGCCGACACCACTTGCCCAGCGGGTCATCGCCAACGGACACACTGCCGCCGTGTTTGACCACGCAAAGGGCGCACTGAAGGACTGGTGGTTGCGACCCTATCAGGCGATTGCTCCGGGCCAGCCGACAGTCGATATCTTGTACGACACGTTTTTTGGCCTGGCGCAGTTGAGTCCACAAGGCAAAGCCATGCCCGGCCAATGGGCGCCGCAGATGCCGCTGGTCAAGAAAGAGCCCGGCTGGCCTGCATGGCAACCCGCTGACGGCGCCGACGACACTGTGTTCGGCTACATCGGTAATTCTGGGGTTGTCGCTGAAACTAGATATTTTTCTGGCGTCCCTGGGCTAACGCTGACGACCTACGCCTTTGCGCCAATGGCCTGTGGCAGTCGGTGCGTGGTGATGCTGGCCAAGGTGACCAACAGTTCGAGCGCTTCCATCGGGCTGACATTGCCGCTTTTAATCAATGTACATATGGGCCTTGGCGCTCCCGAAGCGACGTCCCTGGGCGAAACGCTGAACTCAAGTGCGAACGGGTTGACCGAATGTCGCACCGCGGGCAAGTGGCCTTGCGTCCAAGCGCGATCGATTGACGGTCAAGCGGATCAGGTGGACGCCAGCGGACCATCGAGCGGATTTGCAGTATTTTCAAATCCCTATCAGGCGTTCCAGCAAGGGTTGGCTCTGCCCAAAGCGTCATTACAGCCAAGTGTGGTCGGCGATGATCTGGTCGGCGGCTTGTTCTTTTCAGTCAACTTGGCTAGCGGCGAACAGGCGATTCGCGGCGCCGTGTTGCAATACAAACAGGATCCAAACGATGGAATAGACTTGACAGCATGGCTTGCCAACCGGGGTCCAGAGAAGCTACTCGCCGATGAAATTGCGGGGTGGCAAGCTTGGCACGCTGCGACCAAGGGACCGCCGAACTTGTCGCTGGCTGATACCTTGCTGTTGCAACGCCAGCTCACGGCTTTGAAAATGGCCCAGTGCCAGCAAGCGGATTTTGGGGTCGCGGGTTCAGGGAAGACGCCATTTGGCCAAATTGTCGCGAGTTTGCCGCCGGGTCAGTGGGCCATCACCTGGCCGCGCGACCAGAGTTATGCCGCGGTCGCACTTGCGGCTTCTGGCCACGTTGCCGAAGCCAAGGCGGCTATCGAGTTTGTGCTGAAAGGCAAAGTTGGTGAATTTAAAAACGAAGTCGGCTTGCCGTATCGCGTTTCAGTGACTCGCTATTTCGGCGGCGGCCAAGAAGAGAGTGACAGTAACGAATTGGGCCCCAACATTGAGCTCGACGGATTTGGATTGGTGCTGTGGCAGGCCGGTAGATATGTGCAAGCCAGTAATGATCTGAATTTCATTGCGAAGTGGTGGCCGGACTTGCGCGATTTGGTGGTTACTCCTCTGGTTGCGGCGATCGACTCCGAGGGGGTGATCAAGCCCGATTCGTCGATCTGGGAGGTCCATTGGCAAGGCCAGCAAAAGCACTTTGCCTACACGTCCATGACTGCGGTGCGCGGGTTGTGCGCTGCCGCGCAACTAGCAACGCTGGCCGGACAGGGAACGCTGGCCTTTCAGTATCGCACCAAGGCCAAGCAGCTGCGCGATTCGATTGTGGCCAAGTTTGCGCCCAACGGCAGCTGGTTGCGCGGTAACTTGGAAGAACCGGCGCAGTTCGCCAGCGATTTGGCAGCCGTTGAAGCGTTGACTGACGGCCAAATTGCGCCGTGGGGTCCGATTGCCCAAGCGAGTTGGCTGCATTGGAACCAGACCTTGCAAGCGGGTGGCGGCGTAGGGTTTGTGCGCAACGACGACGGCGGTTGGTACGACAGTCAGGAGTGGTTGTTCATCGATTTGAGGGTGTTGCGCTGGCTACAGCGGGCAGTGGCGACCGGAGCACCTCTGGAAGCGCAAGAGCTTGCCCTTCGGCAGCGCGTGGTTGCGATTGCGCATCAGGGCGGCGGACTTGTACCGGAACTGATCGCCACTTCTGGTGCCCAAGCTGGCCAATTCGCCGGGGCGACACCCATGATGGGTTTTGGTGCTGGCGCGCTGGCGCTCGCACTGGGTGGGCAGGCTTACGCCGACGACTTGTTCGCTTGCCTTGGCGAACCGGCAGGCCAAGCCCAAACAGGAGCGACTGAGCCTACCGACGCGGGCGCCATAGCTGAAAGCGACACCCAAAATGCGACCGACACGACTAACGGACCTGAGTCTGGTGCTGCCGCTCAGGACTATACTGTGGGAGCTAGCGATGGGGCTGACGCTCAAGCGGTGCTAGTCGACGCAGGCGCGGTAACTTCGGACGTCAAGGTTGCGATCAGCGATGCGCAGCCTGTTGCGGCGCCGGCCAAATCCGCGGAATCGGGTTGTCTGGCTACTGCGACTCGCGGCCCGGTGGAACGCGACGCTCAGGGGCTGCTCGCTGCCGTCGTGGCGCTGATTGTGGTGGCTGGCCGCGGCGGCCGGTCGCGACCGGACCACTCGTTAGAAACTGGTTACTGAACTTTCGATGTTGATTGCCAGTTTGGAGAGCGCGCGTCTACGGTTGCACTAGAGAGCCGACCAAATAAAATTTGCTCGGCGTCTCAGTGCTTGCTTTGTAGGTCGCGAGCCTGCGCCCGAGGCGTCAGGCCGCTCCGTTTTGTTCGGGAATTCTTTGAGGTTCGGCGTTAATTGGTCAGGTCTCTAGAGAGCCGACCAAATAAAATTTGCTCGGCGTCTCAGTGCTTGCTTTGTGGGTCGCGAGCCTGCGCCCGAGGCGTCAGGCCGCTCCGTTTTGTTCGGGAATTCTTTGAGGTTCGGCGTTAATTGGTCAGGTCTCTAGGAGCCTGTCGGAAATCAAACGCATTTTGAATATCTATCCGGTTATACATAATGAATCTATTACGATCCGACAGTCTCCTGGCCATTCTGATATTCTCAACTGTCCAAGAACTGCCCGGAGAACTGGCCCAATCAAATTCGTGCAGTTTCGGACAGTTGCCGCCGTCTAGCCAGAGGGCGCTAGGGCCCGTTAGCAAACAAGATCTTGTAGTTGGCACAGCTGGCAGCAGCGCCCGGCGCCCGGTACACCCGCACGAAAAACTGCGCAGTGTTGTCCTTGCACACGTTCATCCCTGGCGTACCGGGTGTGGTGGTGCATTTGCACTCTCCGCCCTTTTCCGGCGCTGGTGATTTCTGGTAGGTGCCCGCTGGATTATTAGGCAATACCCCGGGACCGCTCGGCGGCGCGCCATAAAAGTTGGTGCTCCACGTGTGGTCATTGGTCGCAGCGCACAGTTGCTCGCTGGCGCCGCAACCACCGCGAAACACGTCAAAGACAAACTTGCCGTCTGGGTTATCGACAAATTTGACGCGAACATTGAATTGGTCACAACCACCGACACCATCAGCAGAATCAGACGCAGTGAACGTGAACCAGTCGCCAGACTCCCCGGGCATGATGTTGCCGGACTGTTGCGACTGAGCGCCAGAATCGCTCAAAGTGCCTACGCTTTCGGCGCCACTGCAATTGACGCCCTTCAAGCCATAATCGGGATCCGCTGGGCACTCGCAGCCATTGGCAGGCTGGCCGTCCACATCGAACCATTTGATAGCACAGCTTAATCCGCACTTGCCGTTGCTACAGACTGTGTTGGCATTGAAGGCGCTGCCGCACATGGCGGCGGCATTGCCGTTGTCGACGCCGTTGTCGCAGTTGTCGTCTTTGCCATTGCACAATTCGGGCTTACTCGGATTGATGTTGGGGTCGCCGTCGTTGCAGTCGCCGGCTTGGGTGGCGTCAAACGTCGCATCGGGCTGACACAGGGTCTTGCCGCCGCCAGCGCCAAAGGTGTCGTTGTCCACGTCGGCATAATAGGTCTTGGCTTGCGGCGAATCGCTGTCTGTTGTGCCGTTGCAGTTGTCGTCGATGCCGTTGCAGGTCTCTATGGCCGTTGGCTTGATGGCCGCCGCGCCGTCATTGCAGTCACCGGCTTGCGTAGTGCTGTATTGGCCGGTGGCGTTGCACAAACACTGCGACTGACTCGCCATGCCAAAGCCATCGCTGTCAGCGTCCAAGAAAAATGCCTTGCAGCCGGATGCGCCAGAATCATCAATAATTCCATTGCAGTTAGTATCGACGCCGTCGCACAGTTCTTTGGCGGTGGGATAGGTCTTGGCGTCCAAATCGTTGCAGTCACCACCTTGGGGCGTGGTGTACACGGTCTCAGATTTGCATAAACACTTGGGAATTTGCTTGCTATCGCCGTATCCGTCTTTGTCGTTGTCGACGTAGAAATTGACGCACCCCTGGGCGCTCAAGTCGTCGATAACGTTGTTGCAGTTGTCGTCAATGCCATTGCACAGTTCCAACGCGCCGGGAAAGATCACCGGCGAAGTATCGTTGCAATCCCCGCCTTTTAGCGCGCCGTACGGTTTACCGGGTTTGCACAAGCACTTGGCCTTGCCGCTCAAGCCAAAGCCATCGCCGTCTTCGTCATACAAGTAATCATTGCATAATTGCGCGCCCTCTTCGTCGATGGCACCGTCGCAGTTGTCGTCCTCGCCATTGCACTTTTCGATGGCCTTGGGATTGATGGCGTCTTTCTTGTCATTGCAATCGTCGCCCTTTAACGCAGTATAGGGAGCCGCCTTGGCACAAATACAGGCCTTTTGGCCGCCATCGCCAGCGCCGTCGCCGTCTAGATCGGCAAAGTAGGTGGTGCAACCGCCGGCATTGGCCTCGTCGATGACGCCGTTGCAGTTGTTGTCTAGGCTGTCGCAGACTTCTTTGCCTTTGGGGTTGATCTGCGGCTTGCTGTCATTGCAATCGCCGCCGACCGCTACGGAATGAACCGCATCGGGCTTGCACTTGCAGGCGGATTCACTGACGTCGCCAAAGCTGTCGTTGTCGGCGTCGGCATACAGCAGTATGCAGCCAATAGCGCCCACTTCGTCGGCCTTGCCATTGCAGTTGTCGTCGATGCCGTTGCAGGACTCAATTGCCGCTGGGTTGGCTTGGGGATCCAAGTCGTCGCAATCGCCAGCTTTCTTGACGGTCAACTGGGCAGTTGGGGCACACAGGCATTTTGGATTGCCCGTGCCGTAGCCGTCAGAGTCCTTGTCACTCCAAAAATTCTCGCATTTTTGCGCATCGATTTCGTCCTGGGCGCCACTGCAGTTGTCGTCTTTGCCGTTGCTGCACACTTCGGCAATGCTTGGACTGACATTGGGGTCGCTGTCGGCACAGTCGCCAAATTTGGTTGCCGTGTACGCGCCCGTTGCGCCGCACAGGCATTTAGGCTCGCCTGTACCCCAACCGTCTTTGTCGGCGTCGTAGAAAAACGGCATACAGCCAACCGATCCCTCCTCGCCGTCGGTGCTGCCGTTGCAGTTGTCGTCGGCGCCATTGGAGCACACCTCAGAGGCGCTCGGGTTGACCTCGACCTTATTGTCGTCACAGTCCTTGCCGCCTTTTGTGCACACTTTGGGCTTGCCGACCACGATCTGAGCGGCGTCGCAATAGCCGTCCTTGTCGTTGTCGCAGCCAAAATCGGTCTTTGCGTCACAGTTGTCGTCGATATCGTTGCAGATTTCGGTAGCAGTCGGTTTGATGGCCTTGTCGTTGTCGTCGCAATCAGTGGCGTTTGCAGCGGTGAACTGGCCCGAAGCGTTGCACGCGCACTGACTCTTGCCACCATTGCCGGCCATGGCCCCAAAGCCGTCGCCGTCGCCGTCGAACCACAACAATGTGCAACCGGCTGCCCCAAACTCGTCGGTCTGGCTGTCGCAGTCGTCGTCTTTGCTGTTGCAGATTTCTTCAGCTGGCACCGTGGCGGTGCAGTCCGTCAGGCCGGCATCGGTGCATTTGCGCGTGCCCGTGCAGGTGCCAAACTTGTTGGCGTTACTGCATATTGTCGACATGCCCTCGGCGACGGCTTTGGCAGAACAAGTACACATGCCCACGGTTCGTACGCATTGCTTGCTGGCGCCTTGGACGCCTTGGGAGGCCTTGCACTCGTAGCTAGGTGGGCAATCGCCGTTGGTGCCACACGCGCTGCCGCAAAACCGCCCGGCGCTGCCGTAATCGAGGCACAAGCCAGGGTCGCCGGTAGTGACGCAATCCTTGTCGGCTGTGCACGGCTGGCATAACCGCAACGATTTGGGAACACAGGCGAATACGGGGTCAACGTCGCCAAACTGGGTGCACAACCAGCCGCCTGGGCAGCAGTCCGTGCACTTCATGGTGCACTGCTTGCCGTCTGGACCCTCCACGCACAGACCCGAGTCGCAATCGCCAGCTATTTTGCAGGTTGCTCCGGGGTCGCCAGGTTTGGGGTTGACTGGAAAACTGCAGGTGGCTGCGGCAATGACCTCGACTGGTGTGCCGTCTAGGATCGTGACGCCACCGTCGGCGAGGAAAATGAGTCCGCCATCGATGTTGCCGTCGCTTGTTCCACCGGCAGCACCGTCGGTACCAAGGTTGCCGTCGAATTGGATGCCTAGGCTGTCAAAACCACCGCCAAAACCGCCAGCGCCGCCACTGCCTGAATCGGATAGCGGGGTCTCGGAATCGCCGGCAGGATCAGAGCAAGCAGAAGCCAGCACCGCGACTGCAACAAGACCTCGGGCAAAAAATGGCTGGAACCGTACCATAGGTGCCAAGACCGCTTGTTGAAACTGCCGAAGAGCGCGCATCGCCGTCCACAGGGTAGGTGCAAGCAATAGGTGAGCCCCTGCTGTCGGCGGGACGACGCCAGCTAATCTACCAGAAAATCTTGGCGCCGCGTAACGATCTCGTTGCGCACAGCCTCAATTGCCCACGTCGGGTGGCCGTGCAACTCGCAACGCCGCTCGCGCAAGGTCCACGGCAAGCCAGCGTGCCGGTCTGCCAATATCTGAGTAGTAAACATGGGGTTAGACATCAACAGCGCATGGGCCCACTGCGCATAGGCTTGGACGTCGGTTTTGAGCAAGAATCGTCCGCCTGGCCGCAGCCACACCGCCGCGTCAGCCAAGAAATCGGCAGAAACGAGGCGTTTTCTAACATGACGCGGCTTCCACCACGGATCGGGAAAAAACACATACAGATGGTCCAAAGTCCCAGGTTCCAGTATTTCCGGCAGGATAGTGCGCGCATCGGCGAGGCATAAACGCGCCGACTCGATGCCACACGACTGGAGAAGCGCATCGGTTTCTTCACAAAAATGCTTACGTACTTCAAACCCGACTAAGCGGCTCACCGGACGCTCCACGCAATATTCAACCGCGAATTCACCCAGTTGAAAGCCAACCTCGACAGCTAGCTCTGAATTGGCCTGCTGCTGACAGAATTGCCGCAAGCTTTGGAGGTCGTCGTCTCGAAAAATGGGGTCCAAGATCCAACGACCGTTGAACTGCACTGGTTTGCCGTGCTGTCGCCGCAGAGCCAAGTCGCCGCCGATGAGGCTGCGCTTGCGACGCCGGTCTTCGTCGGTCTCGGTTAGGCCCGGCGCCGTATGAAAATCCTTGAATGCCATGCGTTTACAGGCCGTAGAGCCGTTCATACTTGGCGGTGACATAGGCCAAGAACGGCGCTGTATCGAGCGGCCGACCCGTGGCGCGAGTCACCAGTTCATCGGTCGAAAACCGCGAGCCATGCTGGTGAATGTGCGACCGCAGCCAACTGAGCAACGGCTCGATCTGGCCGGCGCTCAAGGTGGCCTCCACCGCTACGCTGAGGCGCGCCGACTGCATAAACTGGGCGGCATAGACCGCACCCAACGTGTACGACGGAAAGTAGCCAAAGCTGCCGCCGGACCAGTGGACATCTTGCAAGCAACCCTGTGCGGCGTTTGGCGGCACAATGCCCAGATATTGCTGCATTTTGTCATTCCAGGCCTGCGGAATTTCGGCTACGGTCAGTCGATCGGCGAACAGGTCGCGCTCAATTTCGTAGCGCAGAATCACGTGCAGGGGATAGGTCAATTCGTCGGCGTCAACCCGAATGAAGTTTTGAAGATCCACGAGGTTAAGCCCGAAGACAAAGTCGTCAAATGGCACGTTTGCCAAGAATTCATATTTGCTTTGTAACAGCGGATAGTGAGGTTGCCAAAACGCCGCGGCCTGACCGACCTGCTTTTCCCACAACAGCGACTGGCTTTCATGAATGCCCATCGAGCGCGCGCGCGAAACTGGCTGATCGCCCAGCCCGCGGTTGCGGCCCTGTTCGTAGAGCGCGTGTCCAGTTTCATGAATCATTCCAGACAGCGAACCTAGAAATGCGGTCTCCTTGTAGCGAGTTGTAATTCTCACGTCGTCGGTACCGGCGCCACCGCAAAATGGGTGGACGCTGGTGTCCAAGCGGCCGCGGTCAAAGTCAAAACCCAGCGCACGCACCATCGCTTCGCCGACCTCGCGCTGCAACTGCGGCGCCACGTGTGTCTGCAACCACGCGGTGTTGGGCAATCCACCGCGATCAAAGCGGGCGCGCACTTGGGCAATCAGCGGAATCAGTGTGGCCTTAAGCTCCGCAAATACCTGATCAATTCGGGCCATCGACATGCCGACTTCAAATTCGTCAATGAGAACTTCGTAGGCCGCTCGGTTTGGATCGACTGCGGCGGCACGGCGCTTGGCCAACTCCACTAACCTCTCTAGCGTTGGGCGAAAGAGGTCAAAATCAGTGGCTTGGCGCGCGTCAACCCACACATCGTGAGCCTGAACGGTCAGCGCGGTCCATTGCCGAACCAAGTCCTCTGGGATCTTGGCCGCGCGTTGGTGGTCGCGATTGGCCTCGCGGACATTGGCCTGCGCCAGTTCGTCCAGATCTCCGGCCGCGCTGAGGCGCTCAAGCAATCCACCTAGGGCAGGACTCGAGACGTTTTGATGCAAGATCGCGGCCAAAGTCGCCATTTGGCGTCCGCGAGCTGCCGTCGCGCCTTTGGGCATCACGATCTCTTGGTCCCACTGCAGAATGCCCAACGATTCCTCGATCGCGGTGATGTCTGAGAGCCTTCTGGTTAAGTCAATGTACATTTCTGTAGTTGTCATGGTTTCTCCGTCAGACCTGAATCTGACTCAAATAGCCTGGGTTCCGACACAAAGACTGCGCCACTGCGAATTTCCGCTGGCCAGCGGCGAAGGGCGATTTGCGGGGTGTCTGGGCTCACGCCTGTTGTGACGTCAAAGCGCCAGCCGTGCAGAGGGCACACCAGCACGGTTTCATCTTCGATGTGCGCAAATTCCAAAGGGAAATATTGATGTGGGCACAGCCCGTCCACAATATGAACGGCGCCGGCCGCTTGCACTACCAAATAGGTGTCGTCGTCGACATCAAAGGCGAAGCGACCATCCTGCAGGTGATCAAGCCGACAAATCGGCGCAGGAAAGCGCCGGGCAAGCGAGTCGATCGCCGCTCTGTGTGGTGAACTGCCCTGCCCTTCGCCGCCCATTGCGCCTTTGGTCTACACTTCCGGCGCGGTGGCCAGATGGTCAGGCCCTTGGCTGTCGCTGGGGCAAATGCTGCGCAAGAAGCGCCAAGAATAAATCCCGCCGTCGTGCCCGTCGCCCCAAGTAAAGCGAATGGCATACTTTCCCACTGGAACCACCGACTTGACTTCGGTTGACGGCTCCTTGCGGCGGGTATTTTGGACAATGGGCAGCCCGCCGCGCGACTGTCGTACCAGTGTGGTTGGCGTTCCGTGAGTGCCCCGGCAAGTCGCGCACGGGCATTTTTCACGCAGAAACGCCAAAGGGTAGACGCTTTCGTGAGCGTCAAGCCACACGATCTGCACCTCACCGGCAGCTGTCCAGCCTAAGTTCGCCGGTTCGGCGGTTTCAAAGCGCGAGAGGTCCATTCTTTAGTGATGCCCTTGTGCCCGACCAAGCAAAAACGACGGCGCGGGGCCAAAATGGTGGTCAAAGGCGCCGCCGGCGTCAAGCAGCACGGCGTAACAGTTAGAGACACCTTGCCAATTGCGGCGTGTTCGGCGACGACAGAGGCGGCGAGGCGATTGCGCTCGCCGCCTCAGCCTCGTACAGTCGCCTCCCGTCCGGCCGTCGACCGTACAGTGGACCACCATGCTCGAGCCAATACCGCCTGATCCGGTTGACGAAGTACTGTTGATTGCTGCCCTGCGGTGCTCCGGTCAGCCGTGGTCGAAGGTGCGGGTATCGTCGGTTACGGACTCGACCCAGTCGCAGCTGCGCGCCGATTTTGCCCACCAGCCGCCAACAGACCTCGGGTGGCGACTGCAGTTGGCGCACAGCCAGACCGCAGGGCGTGGCCGCAATCAATCCAAGTGGAAAGCCGCTGCTGGCTCAAGCCTGATGCTTAGCTTGGGTGGCCCGCTCTTGCTGGCGCCCGAACTGTGGCCGCGATTGTCATTGGTCGCCGGCCTTGCCCTGCGAGACGCATTGCAACCACTGGTCGCAACTGAGCTGCGCCTGAAGTGGCCCAACGACTTGTTGGCGATGACGGCTGTTGGTCCGCGAAAACTGGCCGGCATCCTGTGCGAGCGGGTCGGCGGGCCGTGCGCAGATCCCCTATGGCTTTGCGGCATTGGGATCAATGTCACGGCTTGCCCTGAGCCGGCTGAGGTGCGCATCCCCGCCATCAGCCTTCGAGAATTGGCCGCCACAACGGCCGACCAGCGTCTGCCTCAGCTTGCGGAGACTTGCGCGGTGGCAATTCGCGCCGCAGTCGACCAGTTTGTCAGCCGCGGCGGTGTCTTGGACGTTGTGCGGTTGGAGCAGCATCTCGCTTTTCGCGGCACCGCAGTGCAAGTCGATCTGGGTGGGCGTGACGGACTGCGCTGGCTGCGTTTGGATGGCCTCGACCCCAGCGGTGAACTGCGGGGCCGATGGCTCGACGACGCGGGCCAAGTTGATGAATTTGCGGTGGTATCACCCCTGAGCATTGCCGCAACCGCTGAATATGCATGGACTAACCCATCCAAACAAGGTAGGTAACGATTATGCAATCTCCCGACGCCCACTCAGCCCCAGCCTGGCGGTGGCTGCCAGCCATTGGCAGTCGATCCTATTACGCGTTGCTAATCGCAGTCGCCATCTTCATTCTGGGCCCGCTCGGCGGCATTACCGCGGCCTATATGAACTTTTCGCTAGGATTTTTCGTCGGCGGCCAGGTGCTGGCGGGGATTCTGGGCTCTGCAGTCACCTACGGCTACGGCGCCAACGGCAAGCACGGCGCGAACTACATGCAAACACTGGCAGCTTCGGTCGCAGGCATGTCGGGCATGGCGGTGCTGGTTCAGGCCGCAGTCTGGCTGGGGTTGCCAGAGCCTCCCGCGTGGCAATTAATCTTGTATTTCATGTGTATTGGCATGTTTGGCGTCGGCGTCGGCATGCTGTACACGCCGCTGCTCGTCGACAAGATGCGCCTGACCTACCCATCGGGGCTGGCAGTCGCCAACATCTTGAGGGCTCTCACTGACTTGCGTCTATTGCGGCGGTCGATCGCGCAATTGGGTTTTGGCACTGCGGGCGGCATGGCCGTCGGTTTGGCGACGCCCCACATGGCCATGATTGACGCCATTGGCCTGTCTTCTTCGACAGTGGGCGCCGGCATGGTGGTCGCGGCACGAATTGGCATCGCGGCGGCGACGGTAGGCGTCCTCGGTGTGCTACTGACACCCTATTTGGTCGGAATCGGTTGGCTGGAACCGGGCGCACCGTTTCGCAAAATTGGCTTTATTCTCGCATTGGGCACCATCTTGGGTGCCGCAATTGTCGACATTGCGCTGGTCCTTTTTCAAGCCGTCAAAAGACTGCGCAATCCAGAGGCAAACGAATTGGCGCAAGTGGAGGCTTGGAAAAAGCAAGACCTGCGCAAACTGTTCATGTGGGTGGCGTTTTGGGGGACGGCGGTGGTGATCGTAGCCACTCAAGTCTTGAACGTGCCGGGCCTATATGCAGGTGCCGCCGTTTCGCTGGTGGTCTTATTCGTAATGATCAATGGCATCTCCGTCGGCATTTCGGACAGCAATCCGATCTCCAGTGCCTTTGTTGTCACGGTGTTCATTTTGGCCGCACTGGGGCTCAAAGACCCTTCAGTCGGCCTTTTGGCCGGCAGTATTTTGCTCATCTCCACCAGCGTCGGCTGCGACATGCAGCAGGATCGCTCGACTGGTTGGCGTTTGGGCAGCGACCGAACCATGCAATTTCGCTTTCAAGTCATCGGCATTCTGATGGGCGCCGTACTCGCCGTGGTCCTTGCCAAGGTCTTCATGGCCGCCTATCCGGTGCTACGTATCGACCAATACTCGAATCCTCATCCGGTCGGCGCAGAAGGTTGGGGCTCAGCTATGACCTACAAGTTTGCCGGGGCGCTGCGCGGCCTGACCAACCCCAAATCTCATATTTCAACTGCGCTGCAGATCGGCATCGGCATCGGCTTGATCACTGAGATCCTGCGCAAGCTGATCAAGCGCCACGGCGGCTACAAGGCGTGGATTGCCAACTCGAAAGCGGGGTATGGCTTTGACTTCGTGCTTGATTCAGTACTGCTGCCGAGCCCATATGCATCTAGTTTTGGCGGGTTTGTCGAATTGCCGGTGGCGCTCTGGTTTGCCGCTGGCGGCACGTTGACCTCGCTGGTGCAAACGATGGATGAACGGCGCAAGCGCGCCAACCCTGCGCTAATCGACCCCGATATTCCTGAGGATATGAGCACGACTTCGCTGGTCGGCGGCGGTCTTATCGCTGGCGATTCGTTGGCGGCGCTGTGTCTTGGCGTCTACGGGCTGCTGAAAACGGTCCTGAGTTAATAATCTCAGTGACTTCATGCCGTTGACGCGCCTACATCAGCATGCCACCACATGCCGCCTGACCTTCCTCGGTCAAGTGGAAAACCTGACCGTCGTACAGCACTAAACCATCGGCAACCAACCCTTCCATCAAGGCCGAAAACTCTTGATGGCCGCGGCTGAAACGCAGGGTGCTGAACTCATGCAACTCCCGGATGTGTACAGAGCCCGCGTTGCGCGCTAATTGCTTAAGAATGCCCTTGCGAGCGGTTTGGTCATCGACGGATGCGGCCATGTGAACCCCTATACTTCGGAAAAATCAGCACACAACTCGCTGATTCGAAACAGAACACCCAACCTGAACCACGCTGCTGTAGGCGACTGTCGTTCGCTTCGATGTAAACAGCAAGGTGCTGCGCGAAACTGCTACTTCCCAATACAAAATTCGCTGAAAATGGCCGCCAAGACGTCGTCTGGCGTCATCGGGCCAGTCAGCTCGTCGAGGGCAAAAATCGCATCGCGCAGGTCAGCAGCGACCAGCTCAAGCGCGAGTTCGGCCAATGGGTCTAGCTGTGCCAAGGCCGCGCGCACTGCCTGTTCGGCACGCTGTAAGCCATCGGCGTGGCGTTGCCGGGCGATCGCCACTTTCGCGCCCTGCCCGATCGACCCAAGCGAGCGCACCAGAGCAACCACTAACCGCCGCAATTCATCAATGTTGTCGCCATTCAACGCGCAGACAGCCAGCGATTGCTGCCATTGCGGATCAGTTCGAACATTCGGATGCTCAGGGCCATCAGACTTATTGCGCACCCGCACGACCGGCGCTGGGGTCGCAGGCAGCGCTGATGGCAGCGCACCCTGATCAATGATCCACAGCACCAAGTCGGCGTGCAGCACTTCACCAAGAGCGCGCGCCGTGCCCTGGACTTCAACGCTATCCGTCGCTAGCCGCAGCCCTGCGGTGTCGATCCACGTCACCAACACCCCTTCAGGCGCGGTGGCGACTTCAAGCGTATCCCGAGTCGTCCCTGGACGCGGGTCGACAATCGCGCGGTCGTGTCCGACTAACGCGTTGAGAAGAGTCGATTTTCCGGCGTTTGGAGCGCCGGCCAACACCACTCTGGCACCGCGCAGCCGCACCCGACCAGCCTGCGCCGTGGCCGCCAACGCCTGCGTCCGTTCAGCAATGTCCAACAGCAGCGAGCGGATGGGCCCGCGGTCGAATTGGGCCAGATGCGGTTCGGCGGCAAAGTCGATGCGGGCCTCGATTTCAGCCGTTACGCGCAACAGTGGTTGGCGTAGCAGGTCTATCGCGCGACTCAAGCGGCCATCCAGATGGGCCAGCGCGGCTCGGTGCTGGTGCTCGGCCTGGGCGTGCAGTACGTCGAGAAGGCCCTCCGCCTGCGCCAAGTCCAGCTTGCCGTTTCCAAGCGCGCGCTGCGTGAACTCGCCGCGGTCGGCAATCCGAGCGCCACCGGCACAACAGGCGGCGATCAGTCGATCTACCCCCGCTGGCGATCCATGCACATGAAACTCGATGACATCTTCGCCAGTATAGCTGCGAGGAGCCCCAAAATAGACGACGTAGCCGGTGTCGATAGGTGCATTAGTCAGTGGTTCCCGCAGCCTGCGCAATTGCATCTGGCCATGCGGCATGTTCGTAGACGCGCACAACGCGCTGGCAATCGCGACGGCCTCGCTGCCCGACAAGCGCACAACTGCGACGCCGGCAATGCCACTGGCCGAGGCCAGGGCGACAATTGTGTGGGCCTGTGCGCTCAATTCGGCGGCTATCTACTCGGATTTAGGAGCGCAGCGCCGTGATCTTACTGACTAACTCTGGTACGGCGACGAATGCGTCGGCGACCAACCCATAGTCGGCCACCTTGAAGATTGGCTCATCGGCGTTCTTGTTGATGGCGACGATGACTTTGCTGTTTTTCATGCCGGCCAAGTGCTGGACTGCACCCGAAATCGCGATGGCAAAGTACAACTGTGGCGCCACAACCTTGCCAGTTTGACCGACTTGGTAGTCATTGGGCGCGTACCCATCGTCGACGGCGGCCCGGGAAGCACCGATGGCTGCGCCCAGAAGGTCCGCCAGTGGCTCGGTCACTTGATTGAAGCGATCCTTGAGACCGCGGCCACCGGAAACCACGACAGTCGCCTCGGTCAAATCGGGTCGACTCGACGCCACCCCTTCAAAGCCGACGTACCGCACCCGAGCGCGGGCCAATTGGGGATCGGCCTTAAAATTCTGGATGGCCGAATGGCCACCTACAGGTTGCGCCGCATCGAATGCCGATGAGCGTACGCTGATGACCCTGACCGCACTGTCGATGGCCACATCGCCTGTCAGGTTGCCGGCCCACATAGGTCTGCGGAAACAAAGGCCTTGCCCGCCATCGACTACGGCGACGACATCAGACGCCATACCCGCGTTAAGGCGGACTGCGACACGTGGCAACACGTCTTTGCCCAGACTTGACGCCGACATGCACACGAGATCTGCGCCGACCGCGGTGGCCAAATCGGCGACGACTTTGGCCCATGATGTGGCAATGGGATGCGCCAAGTCGTCGTGGTTGGCGACGTGAATGGCCGCGGCGCCGTACTCAGTCAGAGCACTGGCGACCGCAGCCACGTCAGCGCCCAGCACGCCGATTTCAATGCTGCCGCCCGTCTTGGCCACATACTGTCGTGCAAATTCAAGCGAATTGAGGGTCAGCTTCTTGACCAAGCCTTTTTCGTGTTCGGCTATCACTAGTACCTTGGCCATGATCGACTCCACAGTGGGGCAAGAATTTCCGTAATCTGTTGAATAGATGAAGATACCCTAAATAACTCGCGCTTCGCCGCGCAGTTTGCCTACCAGATCATCGACGTCCTTGACGAGGCCCCCGGACTTGCGGCCGTCTGGGGTTAACATCTTGACTATGCGCACCTTAGGCTTGGCTTCACCCAGATCGAGGTCGTCCAGCTCCAGTTCTTCCAGTGGCTTCTTTTTGGCCTTCATAATGCCGGCCAGTGGGGCAAACCGCGGCTCGTTCAAACGCAAATCCGCAGTGATCACGCAGGGCATCGTCATCGCCAGCGTTTCGAGACCACCGTCGACTTCGCGCGTGACGACGACTTCCTCGCCCTCAATCGCCACCTTGGATGCAAACGTAGCTTGAGGCCAACCCAAATACTCGGCCAAAAGCTGGCCTACCTGATTGGAGTCGCCGTCCACCGCTTGTTTGCCAATCAGCACGATATCCGGTTGCTCTCGAGCCACTACTTTGGCGTAAATCCGGGCAATCAGGTCGGAATCCGTCGTCTGCTCATCGGCGCTAACCAAAATCCCGCGATCGATGCCGCGAGCCAGAGCCCCTTGGCGAATGAAACGCGCCGTTTCGTCGGAATCGCCGATGCCAAGCGCGATAGTCTCGATGTCACCGTGCTCTTCGACGAGTTGCAACGCACATTCAATGGCGTTTTCGCAAAAGTAATTCATTACGTACTCGACGTCGCCTTCAATCCACTTGCCGTCGGTAGAAACCGCAAGCTTGGCGTTGGGGTCGCTCACCCGTTTGGCGGAAACCAGAATCTTCACGGGAGTCTCCTAGTATCGAGGACCGCAATTTCGCCGCGCATTAAGCGCAATCGCGGAGCTGAAAAATAGACGAAAGCATACCAATTACATCAAGTTAAGCGCTGTAGCTGGCCCTTTGCGGTCCAGCGAGCGCGGGCAAGGTAGGCGCACAATCGCCTGATGTCAACGCAGGCCAGCCTCCGCAATCCCCCACTTTGGGTGCATTTCAGTAGGGCGTTTGGGCGTGCAGAACACCAAGCGAGCGAGTGGCCGCGGTGTAAAATCAACCGGAAATCGCACAGGTCTAGGGCCTAGCCACCGGACTGACGTCGTCGGCCGCCGCAGAAGCGGCGCCGGGAAGATGCGCGGCGCGGCGCGCTGCAAACGCCAGTGGTTTGCCAGCAGTTTGGACACGTTCTACCAGCTGTAAGACCCTAGAATCAGCCGAGAAGTCGCGATGCAGGCGCTCAGCCAACTCTTGGAGTTCACCGAACAGCGACTCGTGAAACAGACACTCGGCCAAAAGCAAGCCTGCGCCGACATCGCCCGAATAGAGAATGTAGGACCGACGGGCCGCGTCCACGGCCTCCTCCCAATTGTCAGATTGAGCGTGCGCCGTAGCCATCCAATGCCAAAAGCGCGCCGCATTGACGGGTGTGGCGAAGCTTTGCGGCTGAATCTTGCGCAAGAACTCAAGCGCCAAGTCGGGTCGCGTCAGGCCCAATACAGTCCACGCCGCAGCACCACAGGCTTCGTGTGCTGGCCGTTTTTCGCAGACTTCGCGATACAGGTGAAACGCCTCATATCCCTTGTTTTGCATGATCAAGATGCGGGCCTCGACAAAGAAGCCATCCAACTGAGTTTCCGGCCTAGCCATTAGACCGGCGGCAATTTCCTTGGCCTGCAAAATTTTTCCGCGCTCCAAATAGAGTTTGGCTCGCAAAACCTCAATGGCAAAACGGCGATCTGGATAACGCTTACGCAAGTCGATGGCCACAGCCTCAACGATGTCGGGTCGGGTCTTTTCAAAATACGAAGTAATTGCCAAAGCGTGCTCTGGCATTTGGGGCAGCACGTTGATGAGCAGCGCCTCCGCTTTCGGAGAAATCGCACACAACTCCAAGGCGTGGGTCGACACTTCAGTGCCATGGGCAAAAATCCACTTCAGGTCTGCACCGGCACCTTCGACGTCACCTGTCTGCAGGCGAACGGCAAACCGAAACAAATGCGCATGGGTGCTTGCCGGTCGCAAGGCCACGGCGCGGTCCAAAAGCTTGACTGCCAAATTCGGCTTGCCCTCTTCGACAGCCACGCGGCCAACGAGGTACGCACTGTGGGCGTCGTAAGCAAAATCACGCTGCAGCGATGGCAAGACCTCGGCAAGTTTGATGTTCTGGAGATCATTGCGCGCCATATCCCGAGTCAGCTTATTGTCTACGCGCACAACCAACAGCCAACCAACCGCCAGCAGGGCCAAGCCGCAAAGTGCCATCATGCCAACATGAAAGCGAGTGCAACGGTCCTCTACCGACTCAGTCTGGCGTTTCGACAGCTTGAAGCGATACTCGGCCAGTACGCACACACAGGCCATCGGCACCATGACCCCGGCCATTTCTATTGAAAAATCAACAAGATTAGCGACTAGCACCGCAAACGGCGCCACCACAAAAGGCATGGCGGCGTAGATGCGGTCGGTGCGGCGCAGCATCTGCACGGCGACAAAGGCAAGGCCGACGAAAAACAGAATCGCGCCTAGCCAGCCATCATTGGCTATGCGTTCAAGTACGAGGTTTTCGGCAAAATCCGTGCGGACGTTGAAATTTCCGGCCATCGCCACGTGTACCGGAATGCCGCCGACGCCCCAGCCGAAAAGAATCGGCGTCTTCGCCACAAGACCAGGCAACATCTTAAAAAGCTGGACTTTCCCGTCTCTCTCGAGTTCCAGATTAGTGATGAACTCCTGCTCAAAAACAGGCCAGCCGACCGCCGCCAAAGCCAGCAGGGCGCAGGCCGCCATCATGCTTGCGCGATAGCGCGCTTTGGACTGGGTGATGCTGGGGTCCAACCGCATGTATCGCGGCGGCGTTGGAGTGGTGGCGGTCGTCGCCAATAACAGGACCGCCACAACGATCATGCCTCCACGGGAGCCAGTAGCTACGATCAACATCACCAATGCAATGGAAATTACACCGTAAATGAGTTGCCTTGTGCCACCGCCGCCGTGCACCGCCATGCCGACCGTCACGCCAAGGCAGAGCAACAGGTAGCCCGCAACGTGATTTGAGTTGATTATCTGCAACAATGTCAATGCTTTGTAGACACCATCCGGCAAGATTTCGCGGCCTTCCGGAGCCGTCGCAATGAATACCAGCCCGGCGACCAGCCCGGTCGCAGCGAAAATCTGCACGACTACCCGCCCCATACGCTTGCCGCCGCTGCTTTGGAGCAAATTGGCCAACAGGTACGAGTTGACCGCCGCGAGCAAGTAGACCACCACCTGCAGCGAAGCGTCGCCTGGGGCCACCGCCAGAGGCACCCACGCCGCCGACGGTAACCCTGTAGCAATACTCATTTTGGTATGCAATTCGGCCGCTAACGGATTGAGCGCTGCTACAACGCCAAAGGGCAAGGGCACCACATGCAACAAGGACCACACTGCAAGCCCCAACCACAACCAGATCGTCAAAAGTTGCGGCTTGCGCCTCGGTACAGCGGGTACAGAAAACAGCCACACTAGCGCTGTCAGGATCCCCAGTGTGACAACGGCTGCGACCGAGGTACTCGCTTGCCACAGCGGCGCGACCAACAGCAGCACCACCATGAATCCGCGCGCGATCCAACGACCGCCGCCACTCAAAGTGCTCCTGCCCACCCGCACCGTTCCGGCGGGCTCGGTCAGCGGCGCTTCATTTGGAGGTGTCTGCGGCACAGCAGTCCCAGTCCGAAGTGGACTTGCGATCTAGTTGAGGTGGCGAGGGCAAGCAATTCACGAATCCAGTTTTAGGAGCCCAAAACCGTGTTGCATTGAATGAGGCATTGGAGCCCTGAGCAACAACCCCGACCTAAGAAAAATCCTAAACGACCTAAGGAACTGTTCTCAAATGACTCGATCGATCTGGGCAACACAGGAGCGGCGAGTCGGCCTTTCAGGACGCGAGCTTAGCGACCAACAAAGCAAGCAAACGGAACCAGTCCCAGGATGACTTATTCTGGGACAGTTCCTAAGGAGCGGCGAATGGGCACCCAACAGCTATTTTGGACGGTGCTGGTCGCAGGCGATGCAACAAGCGACCAACGGCGCGACGCGCAGATCAGTCTAATCGTCTGCTTGCTTCTAATTTTGGCCGGGAACTTTGGCCCAGTCCTTGAGAAACTGCGCGTTGCCGAGATCCGTTAGCGGGTGATTGAACAACTGATCCAGGACCTTATACGGCACCGTGCAGACCTGCGCTCCAAGTTTGGCCGCGCTAACAATGTGCATCGGATGCCGACACGAGGCCACCAGCACATTGGTTGCGTAGCCATAATTGCGATAAATTTGAATAATATCCGCAATCAACAACATGCCGTCCATGGATACGTCGTCAAGGCGACCGACGAACGGCGAAATGTAGGTAGCCCCGGCCTTGGCGGCGAGCAGCGCCTGGCTAGCCGAAAAACACAGGGTGACGTTGGTGCGAATCCCTTCGTCGGACAAAGCCTTGCACGCCGCAATTCCCTCGCGTGTCAGTGGCAACTTGACGACCACCTGCGGTGCCAAAGCAGCGAGTGCGCGGCCTTGGGTTAGCATGCCGTCGAGCGTCATGTCTGTCACTTCAAGCGACACTGGCCCCTTGACCAGATCGAGGATTTCAGCGCGGACGTCTTCGAACCGGCGGCCAGTTTTGGCCACCAACGACGGATTGGTCGTCACGCCATCCAGAATGCCCCAAGCCAACGCCTTACGGATTTCACCAATGTCCGCTGTGTCAACAAAAAACTTCATGTTGCCCCCGAAAAGATGCCACGCACCGGCGCGGCCTTGGTTGCCTGTTGGCGGCGAAAGGGTCTGCGCACGCAATGTGCAAGCAGCGTTCGATCGCCCGATTTTCAGTTCCTAACGGATGACCCTAAACGCGACCAACGCTGCCACGGTCAACAGCAAGCAAAAGACAATGACGGCTGGGATGACCCATTTTGATTTGGCATTCTTCTGCGGCGAATGGGCTGCCAGCATCGTGCTCGCGCGCGAGACTTCAGCAGGCTCAAGCCGATCCGCCAATCCGCCGTCGCTGGTATCATTGTGAGCCAGTTCGTCCAGCTCACTCTCATCCAAGTTATCAAGCATCTTGCCGATTTCCAGCTTGGAAACGGACTTTGCGCGCAAGGCAGCAGGCCGCAATGGGATTTGGCCGATCGTGAGGTCAACTTGACCCAATCGAGCCAGTTCGTGCATTTCATGGGTAAGCAAAGTTAGGACATCAAATGTTTCAATTTCGTACTGCGTATCAAGTAGTTCCCGCATGAACTGGCTAAGGTCCGCAGTGGTCGCGCGCAGACCTTTGCGGGCTAGATAGTTGCCTAATTCCTGTTCCATTTCGCGGCACGTCTGGAAGCGGCGCTTCAAGTTCTTGGCCAACGCGCGTTGAATCAACTTGTCGAGGTCGTCGTCGACGTCCGCCCGTGTCGGCGCCACTTTGGGAATCTCGCCCTTGCGAACCAACTCTATTGTATCGTTGTCATTTTTGCCGGCAAACAGCTTGCGACCACACAGCAGTTCCCACAAAATGATGCCGACCGCGTAAATATCAGAGCGTCCGTCCGGCTCCTTGCCTTCGACGACTTCGGGACTCAAGTAGGCAAATTTTCCTTTAACAACATTGACATCTGAAACGAAGACGTTGCTTTTTGCCTTGGCCAAGCCAAAATCGGTGATCTTGACTTCACCTTGCCGCGACACGAGCACGTTGGGCGGCGAAACATCGCGATGGACGATGCCCAGCGACTGGCCCTGTGGGTCTGTTTTTTCGTGGGCATAGGCCAAACCTTTGGCGATTTCCATAGCCAAAAAGCAGGCAACGTTGGCGGGAACTTGCATGCCCAGATCGATGGTCCGTTGCATCACCCGGCGTAAGTTGGCGCCGTCGACCAACTCCATGGCCATAAAGTAGGTTTCACCGACTCGGCCCATATCGAGAATCTGCACGACATTAGCGTGGGTCAACTGCATCGACAGTCGCGCCTCATCGAGAAACATCGCAACGAACTTGGGATCTTGGGTCAAACTGGGCAGAATTCGCTTGATGGCAACGGCTCTTTCAAAGCCGTCGAGCGAGACAGCGACGCCCTTGTAGATCTCGGCCATACCGCCCGCGTCGATTTTTTCGATGATGCGATAGCGTTGATGTACTGAGGCCATGCTGTTCTGCCAGATTTTGCAAGGGTGCGAAGGCGCGCGGGCGCGAGTATGAAGCAGGGCGGAGCAATTGCAAAGCCACACGAACGCAAGTTGCACAGCGATCGCTAGGGCCACGGCACTCAAGTCTGGCGCAAGAAACTGAGCGCTACGGCCGTTGTTGTTCGGTTCGACGGCTAGATCGCGTGGGCAAACGTCGGCGGGCAGTCATCTGCCGATCCCGAGTGCCTCACACTGCGGAAACCGAACAGAACGAGTCACCCAAAGTCATCCCGCTGAAGGCTCAGTTCACGATTCGACCGCCGCGAAATCGGGCTCTGACTCGCACGGCACCGCATTTGCCTGGTCTCAAGTGGCTCACTGCTGACCGTGCGCGAGGAACTCCGGGCGTGCGGGGAATCGATCGATGTTTGGTCGCCAGTCGCTCGCCCATAATCCAGTTTCACGCCAATGAGCTTCATTGAAAGTAATTTGGATTGAGTCAGGGCCGGCGACTCTGGTGTGCTTGCCGTGGAATAGACGATGACGTCCGGGATACCAAAGTGCACACACAGTGGCCTCTGGCACTGCCAAGGCCAGATGACAAAGTGCTACGGGACTCCGAAGAACACTTCAGCTTGGGCCAGCGTAAGAGACCGCTCGCGAACTTGAATCGACAGAGGAGTCAAGCGTGTGCCCGGCAACAAGCCGACCGAGCGCAAGTGGATGCGCACAGTCCGAGTGCGATCGCGGACAAACACCGGCACGGTCCAAGTGTCGGTCCAGTCAGGCAACGCGACCGGATGGCGATTGTCAGCACCGGTCGGGGTGAACAGCCAGCGCTGCACTTTGCCGAACAGGGGCAGCGCCTTCCACGGATTGTGTGCACGATAGTGAACCGTAACTTCGAGTATCGAGCGGTTCGTCTGCGTTTGCGGCAGTTTAGCAAACGCTTCGCCATCTTTCTCTTGCCATGGCACCGCCACCAGAGGCAACTCGGCAGTTTCCGCGGGGTCCGTGCGCAGCCATAGCTGGCTGAGCCCACTTCGCAACAGGGGTCGGTAATGATCGAGCAAGTATTGGTAAATTGCCCACGACGCGCTTTGCAGCCAGTCCTCGTATTCGAAACTATCCCGCCGGAAAGTGTGGACCACAGTCGGCCTCGCGGCCCGCAGCTTGGCGAGGTACTCTGGTCGGCCTTTAGGCCCAAGGCCATGGATGATGTAGTCGTGGGATGGCGTGAACGAGCCCAACTCAGCTTCAAGCAACCCCGCATACCACGACCACACTGGCAGTTGGCCCTTCACGGCGACCCGGTGTACCTCGCGCGTCGCGTCTGCCAGCCAGGTCATTTCCTTGCTGCCAAGCTGCGGCGGTTTCGCCAACGACGACGAGAGGCGAACACCCAGCCCAACCACAAGAATCGTGGCTAGGCCCAAACTCGCCACTTTCCAGAACACCAGCCGCAGCGACGGTGGGCCCGTGATGTCCACTTTAGCCTGCTGGTCCCCTTTGCCCGGCTCCGCGGCCTCAATCGCAGTCGGAAACTCCCGGCCACCGACCAGCTCGCCCGATTCTGCCGTTGCAACGGCCTGCAGTGACGCACCCAGAGTTGGCGACGCAATTGCAACGCGAACCGCGGACTGCAGTTTATGTGAACGCCATAATAGCCAAGCCAACCCGCTGAGCAGCCCCAGCCGCGCGACCGGCACCAGCGCGGGCACGCTGACGTAGCCGAGGAACGTCGCCATCCCGGCCAGGCCCAACAGCCCCATAAGCAAGAGCGCGCGCGTCTGCTCGGGCTTCAGCACGCCGCGCAGTCCATCGCGGACCACCACGGCCAGCAGCGCCAAATGCCCCAGAGCTGCCGCCAGCACAAGGGGTTCGTGCGCGAGATCCCGCCAGTTGGCCAGCAGCTTGTTGGGCGGCGCGCCAAAGTACCAGAATTGGTCTGTAGGGACGAGGATCAGGTTGTAATGCAGGATGGAATGGATCGCTGCAAGGTCGCCACCAGTCAGCAGGCCGAGCACCACGGCCACCGACGCCATCAATCCGAACAGCCATAGCCCAAGCTGCCTCAAGTCAGGTCGCTGGCCGCATACCTTCGGGCCTAGCCACCAAGCCAAGAACCAGGCGGCGATGGTGGCCAGCCCCTGCTCCGTTCCAGCGAGCAAGGCCATGCCAGTCAGGGCTCCTTGGCCGAGACCAACCCAACTGCCGCTTCGGCCCTGCGCCACGGCCGCCGCCACCAGCAGGGGCAGCGCGGACCGCATGCCAAGTAGCGAGTTGGACGGACGCGACAACAACACCGGGCCGGCCGCCAGCACCGCGACTAGCACCCATGGCGCAAGGATCAGCGCGCGCCTGCGCCCGATTAGCGTGAAAAGCCAAACCGACCACACTAGGCCCGAAGCGATGTGCGACGTCGCATGGCGAGAGAACTCAGCCGCGAACACGTCGGCTCCGGCCAGCACATAGATTGGCGTGTGCAAGTACGGTTGCAAGATGCCATGGAAATACTGGAAATCCTGACCAGGGACCTGCCCCGCTGCGATGCGCCGCAGCGGATTGAGGAGTTGGAACGGCCCGTCGAACATGTGAGGCACAAAGGGCCGGACGGTCTCGAGGGACTCGATCCACACTCCTGCGACCCATGCGACCCAAACCAAGCACGCCGCCCACTCGATCGCGCCGCTAGGCCAGCGGCGCCGTGGTGAAGCGTTTGCTTGGTCGCTCGAATCGGTCATGGCCAGAAACCTAGCGCAGATTGAACTATTTCGATATCTCTGCACAGCTATACACTTTGAATCTATTGCGGTCTGCCAGACTCCTAGCTTGTTGCGCGTTGTCAGCCGCCGGCGAATCAATCACCGTGCATCCGTGCAGTTTCATGTAGTTGACGCCGCACCGAGGAGTCTGTCTACGTAAATGAGTCTGCCTAAGTAGGCGACGCTTGGACCAAGTCGCGCTACCCCGACGCGCCGTAGCATCCAAGACTGGGATCGGGCGGCGGTGGCCAGACGACCAAGTAGCAGCAAAAAGGGGCCACCGTCAAGACCCAATGGCGGCCCAAATTATCCATCGGCAACCATTCGATCGGTATCCAGAGCGGTCTGTGTGTTGGTGCTTCAGACCACAATGACCTTGACCAAGAAAGTGATTTCAGACTTCTGCCGTTGGTGGGAGTCGGACGCGCACCCGGCAATCAATGCTAAAGCGACGCTGTCTGAACAGCCCAATGCGATTCGGCACCCTCGGTCAGCAGCCAGGGAGCGACCGGGGCTATCATTCGCTCAGCAACTATCTGGTGATTACGCAGGGGTATTCAGGTCTTGTGGCGGCGAGCGAGGGCCGGGTCAACAGCAATGGCGGAACTAGGCGCAACGTCGCTCCGGCACGGCCACCGCCGCACCTAGGTTCGTCCCGGGTGCAACCCATTGAAATTCAGCAGTCTGGTCGGTGTTCTAGACAGCAATCGCTCTGCCATGCACAATCCGCGAATTGAGGCGGTAGTTTGGCAACGATGATGTATAACCGCATAGTGTTATTGGGTGTTCTGTTTGGGTTTGCGATCACTGGCCCGGCGTTCGCCCAAGCGGATTCCTTGGGGCACGGCGATCGCACAGCGACGCTGTATCGCGATGTGCTGCGTGTCGGCGACACCGGTAAGCCGTTGTTGCCACTTTCAGTTTTGGGCAGACAAGACCGCGTCGAGATTGCGGCTCCGTCCGGACTGCGAATTCTGGGGACTGGCGACGGCCAAGTCGACATCCGCCTGCCACCCGGCCGCGCCGTAGAAGTGACACCAACCGCACGGCAGCCGGGGGTGTTGCGCCATTTTGTTGTCGTTGGTCGCGCTGCTGCGTGGGATTTTGAAACTCTGCGCGCAGAGAAAATCAAGCTGAAAGACAAGGGCTTACAGATCAAAACGCTGAGCACAGGAACGACCTACAGTTTGGCTGGCAGAATGTTCGATACCAAACAGACTTTGCTGTGTCTTGACCACCAGTTTGACTCGACGACTGACGCTCAAAAGCGCGCGGCAGAGCTGACAACAACCTTGGCTGCACCAGTTGGTGTGCATACCGTTGTCGAGGCGCCGCCGACCGCGGAGTTGGTCGCGAAGGAAAAATCCTCGGCTGCGGCGGAGATTCATGCTCAGGATGTGCTTTGGTTTGAAGCTCTTAAGCAGACTGGCGCGGCGACGACCCTCAAAGTGGTCGGATTTCGTGGCTCGACGCGCACCGAATTGGAATTACCGGGTCGCGTCTACGTAATTGTCGGCCAACAGGGATTGGAGGTTGTCAACGAGGCGGAAATTGAGAGAATTTTGGAAGGCGTTGTCGCGTCTGAAATTTTTCATTCAGCTCCGGATGCCGCGCTGCGGGCCCAGGCGGTCGCTGCGCGAACAGACATGCTGGCCAAAGTCGGCACCCGTCACGCTACCGATCCGTTTGCGATTTGTTCGGAGACGCACTGTCAAGCATTTCGCGGTCTTGAGCGCGTCAATGCTCGAATTGCCCAGGCGGTGCAGGACACCCGTGGCCAAGTTCTGGTCGACGGCGAAGGTCGGCTCGTCGATGCCTACTATCACGCAGCGTCGGGCGGTCACACGGAGAACAATGAAAACGCCTGGCCGGGGCGACCGCAACCGGCATTGCGGGGTCAGCCTGATCTCGTCGATGAGGGCGCAAAATCGCCGTATCCTCAGGGCGTCAGCGATGCCGCGGTCAGCGCGATGTTGCAGACCAAGGACCGCTCGTGGGCTGCCGCGTCAGGCCTAAACGCCGAAGCGTGCCGGTGGAAAATCGAGCGCAGCGGGGCGGAGTTATTCGACCAACTCAAGGGATTTGGAGTCCGAAAGCCGGTCAAAGACTTGCGCGTATTGCGGCGCGGGGTGTCTGGGCGGGCGCTATCCTTACAAATTACTGATATTACGGGTGTTATTACCCAGCTTGACGGAGAACTGCGCATTCGAGATGCGTTGGGTGGTTCGCATGGACCCAAAGGCCTGCGTTCCGCGTTGGTGGTCATCAAAGCAAGCACTGAAGTCAAAAACGGCGCGCCGGAAGCTTGGTATTTTTCCGGCGCCGGTTTTGGCCATGGTGTTGGCATGGACCAAACCGGAGCGGTCGCTCGCGCCAAAAACGGTCAAGATTACAAGACAATTCTAACTCACTACTACACTGGCGCCAAAATAGAGACCCTATACTGATGGCCGGCAATACCTTTGGCCATTACTTGCAGGCAACCACATTTGGCGAGTCGCATGGCGTCGCAGTTGGTTGCGTCGTCCAAGGCGTGCCGGCGGGTGTGCCGCTGACCGCGGCGCAGCTTCAGCGATGGCTGGACCGCCGCAAACCGGCGCAGAACGCGCTGCAGTCGCAACGCAAAGAAGCCGACCACGCGGAAATCATGTCCGGCGTCGCTCAAGGGCTGACGCTGGGAACCCCGATTTTGGTGCTCGTGACAAACCAAGACGGGCGCGCCAAAGAGTACGAGCAGTTGGATCACGATTTCCGCCCGGGCCACGCCGACTGGACTTGGGATGCCCGCTACGGTCATCGCGATCCCCGCGGGGGCGGTCGCGCCAGTGCGCGTGAAACCGTGGCGCGGGTAATTGCCGGCGCCATTGCCCAAGCTGTTTTGGATGCGTGGTCGCTTGCGCACCGAGCGTTGCCCATTACGGCCATTGCCTGGAGCGACGCCATTGGTGACGTCCGTGCCAACGGCCCGCCGCCGCACGCGATAACTGGCCTTGCTTGCAGTGGTTGGGCGTTCGCCCCTTGTACCCTCGACCACGCCCAAATTGACTGTTCTTTGGTGCGTTGCCCTGACAGCGACGCCAGCGCGGCCATGGTCGCGGCCATTGAAGCTGCCCAATTGCGTCGCGATTCGATCGGCGGCCGGGTGCGATGTGTGGTGCGCAATCTGCCGGCTGGTCTGGGCGACCCCGTTTTCGACAAGCTGACCGCGACCATCGGCCACGCAGTCCTCTCTTTGCCCGCCTGTCGCGGCATTGAATTTGGCAGCGGGATGGCCTCGGCCGAAATGGCCGGTAGCCAGCACAACGACCCTTTCGTGCCCGGCAGCCAACCGTTGCGCACCGCAACGAACCACCATGGTGGCACGTTGGGCGGCATCAGCACCGGCATGCCGCTGGTCTTTGACGCGGCCTTCAAGCCGGCGGCGACCATTGCCCAATCCCAAGGCGTCGCCGACGCCAAGGGCCACGTGCGCAGTTTGGCGATCAAGGGCCGCCACGACCCCTGCGTTGTGCCTCGCGCAGTGCCAATCGTAGAAGCAGCGGCGATTTTTTGTGTTGCCGATGCTCTCCTCGGCCTCCACATCGCTCGCATTCAAGAGTGAGGGCACGCTTCCAAGTGAGCTCCGCTGGCGTCGCCAGTACCAAATTCACAACTAACTTCGCAACCTTATGCCGCTACAGCTTTCTAATTCCAAGGCCCGGCGACCACAGGACTTCGCTCTCGCCGCGCAACGCGCAGACCCAGCGGCCGGCCACAAATAGCCAGTCGCTCAACCGATTGAGAAACTTGATCTCCAACGGCTCTACCGCTTCGACCGCTGCCAGCCGCAAGACCTCGCGCTCGGCGCGTCTACACACGGTTCGGGCGACATGAAATTGCGCGACTGCCAGACTTCCGCCCGGCAGAACAAACGACTTTAGCGGCTCCAGAGTTGCATTCATGGCGTCGATGTCTTGTTCGAGCCAATCGACATGGGCCTGCGTCGCCATCGGCATGTTGGCCCAGCGTTTTTCAGTTCGAGTGGCCAAACTCGCACCGATGTCGAACAAAGCCTGCTGGATGGCCAACAGACGTCGCACCAGCTTAACAGTCTCCAGGTCCAGCTCCGAGCCCAAAAACTGGGGCAGCAGACCGAGCGCTGCGTTTAGTTCGTCGACCGTGCCATAGGCTTCAATACGCTGATCAGCTTTGGCAACCCGCTCGCCACCGACCAGGCCTGTGGTGCCGTCATCACCCGTCCGGGTGTAAATCTTGTTCAATCGAACCATGGTCAAGTGCCTCGACTACGTCGCCCCAGCGTCGCTGGCCACTGTTGCCCCTGCGCTGCTGGCCACTGTTGCCCCTGCGCTGCTGGCCACTGTTGCCCCTGCGCTGCTGGCCACTGTTGCCCCTGCGCTGCTGGCCACTGTTGCCCCTGCGCCGCTGGCCACTGTTGCCCCACCGCCGCTGGCCAATGCGGGTTTGAGGCGTTCCGCCACGATTTCTGCCAAATCCTTGGTCACCACTTTATCAGCGATATCCAAGGCCTTGGTGCCATCGCTCAGCATCGTCATGCAAAACGGACACGCCGATGCGATCACATTTGGTGTGGTCTCCATGGCCTGTTCGACACGCAAGTTATTGACCCGCGTGCCTATTTTCTCCTCCATCCACATTCGAGCGCCGCCAGCCCCGCAGCACATTCCCAAACGCTTACTGCGCTGCATTTCGACCAGTTCAACGCCAGGAAGGGCGGCCAGTGCCTGCCGCGGTTCGTCGTAGACGTCGTTGTAGCGACCGAGGTAACAGGAATCGTGGTAGACAATCTTTTGCTTTTCGCCTTCTTGGAAGGACAACTTGCCATCGGCAATCAGCTTGGCAATCAGCTCACTGTGGTGGACCACATGAAATGTGCCTCCCAACTGCGGGTATTCATTCTTAATTGTATTGTAGCAATGCGGGCAAGTGGTGATAATGTTGCGGACACCGCCTTCGACAAATAACTGAATATTGGCCTTGGCCTGCTCTTGGAACAGGTACTCTTGCCCCGATCTGCGCGCCAAATCACCAGAACACTTCTCCTTTTTGCCCATGATGGCAAAGGAGACCCCGGCCGCTTGCAGCACCTTCACCGTGGCCAGCGTGATCTTCTTGGCGCGCTCGTCAAATGAACCTGCGCAGCCAACGAAATACAACCACTGAGGATTTGGATTTTCGTCCAAGGTCGGCAAGCCAAGACCCCTGGCCCAATCGCCGCGTTTGCCGCTTGGCATGCCCCAAGGATTGGACTTCGATTCCAAGTTCGCTAATGTTTTAGCCAGTTCCTTGGGCATCTCATTGCGGGTCATGACCAGATGGCGCCGAACATCGACGATCTTGTCAACATGCTCGATCATGACGGGGCATTGTTCTGAGCAAGACCTGCAAGTTGTGCACGCCCAAATGGCGTCCGTATTCACACTTGCAATTAGTTCAGGCAGTTTCGCATCAGCATCGGCTTTTTCCCTAGCTGAAATTTGACCAGAGACCGCAATCCCGTCAACACCAATGGCCAGCGGTCCGGCAGTGCCGTTTGCAGAAACTCCCGAAATTATTTGGCTTTGCCGCGAATACACGAAGTCACGCAAGTCCAGGATAACCATCTTGGGATTGAGCGGCTTGCCGGTTGTCCATGCCGGGCAGTTCACCTCGCAACGTCCACACTCGGTACATGTAAATAAATCAAGCACTTGCTTCCACGTCATGTCAGTAGGCTGGGACATGCCGAGCGGTGTTTCTTCCTCCAAGGCCTTTTCGATGTCCGGTACCAAAGTCAGCGCGCCTTTGGGTTCAAGACGCGACAGAAACACATTGGGCAGCGAAGTGATGACATGAAAATGCTTGGATAGCGGCAATAAATTCATAAAAACTACAATGATGCTTAGGTGAATCCAAAAATTCACTTCACCAATTGCATATAATACCTTTGGATTAAATGACGTTTTTGCGATCATATCGGCCAAAACCGCCCCAATTGGAGCGTGCGCGATATGTTCGCTAGCCAGTGCTGCCTCAGCGCCGCCCACGGCCAGAGCCGCGCCGTAGTGACACGCTTCGAAGCCAAACTCAGTGACCATCAGCAGACCAATGAACGACAGGATGAGCAGTGCTTCGTGCGAATAGGCGATGCGCTTGGGGCGCACGATCAAGCGCCGGTAGAAGAAACCCAAGATGGCGATGAGCACAATCGCGACCGTAAAGTCCTTGATCGGGCCATAGATCGGCTCAATTAGCGGCCACTGAAATGCCGGCGCATAGGCTTGGATGAACAATTGCGTAGTCCGCAGGCCAAGGACGCAAAACCCCCAAAACGTCATCGCATGGAGCCAGCCCGACGCCGGATCGACTGGGTCGCGAAACATTTTTTGCTGGCCGATGCCGATGCGAAGTAGAGTCATCCCTCGGTCTTTGATCAGATTCCACCGCGTTTCAGGCTTTGCTTTGAGCAAAAGCTGCAAACGGCCCATCATGGTGCGAGTGAACAAGCCACCGCCGACAACCAAAAGCAAGGTCGCCAGCCAAACGCGATACTGCAGGTCCATTGTCTGGTTCCTTAGGAATTATCCCAGAATAATTCGTTCTTGGACCAATTCCGTTTACTGGCCAAGTTGGTCGCTAAGCTCGCGTCCTGAAAGGCCGACTCGCCGCTCCTGTGTTGCCCAGATCGATCGAGTTATTTCAGAACAGTTCCTTACGGCCATAGCCGACTCCGGCGGCGCTTCGGCAGCGGCTGTAGTCTGCTACGCACGCGCTCAAAGCGGAAGAGTTGCGCCACGCCATGCAAAAATTACCCGCTATGACACGAATACGCTGGCCTGAGCCACCCTTCGCGAGCGGCGTGTACGCCGTGGTAGACGGAGCAACGCTGGGTTGGACCGAGAACGCCGAAAGCGCGGATCGCTTGGATAGCATTGTTGAATCAGCAGCATCGTATGCCTATTCGGCGCTGGCTGGCGGGGCCGTAGCGGTGCAACTGCGCTGGAAAGGCGAAGCCATACCGGCTGGCTTCAGGTTGGCCTGTGCTCGGGCAATGTCAAAGGCCCTTGGGGGCGTAATTCCGTTTATTGTCAACGATGATGTCGAGGTCGCGACTCACGCGGCAGCTGGACTGCATCTTGGACAAGGCGATGGCGATCCGCTCGCAGTGCGGTCGATCGTGGGTCCGGCTGCCGTGTTGGGCTGGTCGACTCATCGTTTGTCAGAGGTTGACGCAGCGGCTACCCTGCCGGTGAGCTACCTTGGTTTTGGTCCGGTGCGCTGGACTCATTCCAAGTCAAACACTGAACCGGTGACCGGATGGGCCGCGCTCGCCGATGCCTGCGCACGCAGCGCCCAACCCGTTGTCGCCATTGGTGGCCTGAGCCGATCGGATGCAGCGATCGCGCGCCAAGCGGGTGCCCATGCCTTTGCCGTCATCGGAGCGTGGCTGCAAGCGGACGGTCAGCCGCTATCGCCTCAACAAGCTCAGGCGGCAATCCATGAACTAGCTCAGGCGTGGGCGCAGGCGCCAAGGTGAGCAGTTTCGGTTTGTGACAACTCAGTGACTCCATAAATATGATGACATTATAGTTATATAGCAGTCAAAATTGAAAGTATCACACAATGAATGACATCCTAACACCTGATCAGCAAGCTATACAGGAGGTATGGACGGTGCAGCGCCTGCTGGCGTGGACCGCAGATTGGTTGGCCAAGACTGGTTCGCCGACGCCACGCATCGACAGTGAGTTCTTGTTGGCCTTCGTGTTGAACAGCACGCGGCTGCAGTTGATCTTGAGGTTTGATCAGCCCGTTCAAGGGGACGAGTTGGCGGCGTTCAAGCATCTGATCCGCCGCCGTGCTCGCCATGAACCGGTCGCTTACATACTCGGTCGGCGCGGATTTCATGACATTGAAGTCAATGTAAACTCAGCGGTGTTGGTGCCGCGGCCGGAAACCGAAACGCTGGTCGATTTCGTTGTAGCTTACTTGCACGACTCAGCTGCGGTGGCGGGACCCGTTTTGGACTTGTGTACAGGTAGCGGCTGTATCGGCTTGGCTTTGCTGCGGGAAATGGAAAAAACCAATGCGATTCGCGACGTCTACGCCACGGACATTAGTGCGGCCGCACTCGAGGTGGCGTCCGCCAACGCCGTTTCGCAGAATCGAGTCCTGCTTGCCGCGCGCGGGGACCTGTTCGAAGCTGTGGCACCTGACCTTCGATTTGCGGTCATCGTCAGCAATCCACCGTACGTTTGCACTGCAGATTGGAGCCAACTGGAACCAGATGTTCGCAATTTCGAGCCGCGCTTGGCACTGGATGGCGGTGCCGATGGACTCGATCTCGCCCGGCGGATTGTCGCCGAGGCGCCATATTTTCTGCTGCCCGGTGGTTTGCTCGCCCTAGAATTGGGGTCGCGAGCACAGGCTTTGCCAATTTGTGCGCTGGCCGAGTCGCGTGGCTTTACCTATGTGCGGCCAACGCAAGTCGTCGGCAGTGCAACCTATTTGGTTACTGCACTCCAACCCTACTAGCCGTTCGTTCCTCAGCATTTGCTGGCGTCCGCGGGCAGATCGTGAGGGCGGTGAGCTGCGACTGCGGTTCTTGGCTTGGGGCAAGGCGCCGTTCCGCTGCGAGTTCAGGCCTCGGTCTTGCCGACGCGCTGCGCCTTGGTCATCCGTACCACCCGCCGCTCGCTCGACTCAGCAAAGCTGCCGCGGTCGACGTCGTTGTCGATGATCAAGGGCGGAACTGCCACCGGTTTGCCATCACTGTCGACCGCCACAAACACGACGTAGGCGGTATTGGCGTGCTCGCGTGGCCCGCCGTAGCGCTCGCGCCAGACGTCGACCCGGATTTCCATCGAAGTTCGGCCCACATGGCAGACCCGCGCGCTAATGTTGACGATGTCGCCCAGGCGAATCGGCAAAATAAAGTGCACATCGTCGAAGGCCACGGTTACCGCAGTCGTGCCCGCGTGGCGACCCGCGCAAACTCCGGCGGCGATATCGACCCATGACAAGATCGTGCCCCCAAAGCAGGTGCCGTAGGCGTTGGTGTGTTGAGGCAGCACCAACTCGGTCATGACCGTGTGCGACAAATTGGGGTGGCGGGCAGCGTTGTCTGGCATTTATTGTGTACTCTCCGCCACTTCACATCTTGATGGCTGCAAGCAAGATCGCGAGCATAGTTTGGCCTGCCGTGCTGGACAACCGACCCGTTTGGTTGTATTCGCCCCACCTGCGCCGGATTCGCGGCGCCCAGCGGTCAAGTGGGCCGCCAGAGTGAGCATGTCCCAATCTTTGATACGTCGCGACCTCGGTCTGACCGACGTTGATATCGTCGCAAACGGCCTTCGGCGTCTGGTGCGCTATTTGGGCGCCGATTCCGTTGGCAATCAGCGGCCTGCCGATTTTACGGAGCGGCGCCGCCAGCTTGAGGACTTGGAGCCGCGCTTGCTGGAATTGGCCAACAGCGAAGACATGATGCTGCGAGAACTGGCAGCCGACGCCCTAGGCGCGTTCTTGGGAGATTTGGCGCTGGTCCAGCTCTTGCAACTGGCGCAAGACGCCAATGATCGCGTGCGCTCGACGGCCATCGGCGGTTTGGAGGGTTGGCCGCACAATGGCGAGGCGCGCGACTTGCTGATGGCGTCTGCGGCCGGTGGCCACTGGACTGTGCGCATGCGTGCTTGCCGGGCGTTGGCGCCTTTTCCTGGCCCACAAGTCGCTGAAACTCTGCTTGAAGGCCTTTTGGATCCCGACAGCTACGTGCGCAACGCCAGTGCTGACGCCTTGCGCCATCGCGATCCGGCGGAGTTTTTGGACAAACTGAGGGCGCTTGCGGACTACCCTGCCCCGCACTTGCTTGAAGCGGCAATCGATGTGATGGGCGACACCGGGACGTTGCAAGATGCTGATTTTCTGTCTAAAGTTGGCGGAATCTTCAATCTGTCCCACCCTCTCTTTATTCGCAATTGGGCGCGGGCCGCGGCGGCGAAAATTCGCAGGCGCGCCAAGGCCCGCAAGCCTTCATAGGTCCACACCATGCTGGAATTGCTGCATAGCCCGATTGATTTGGCCCAACCCATTGCCGTGCTGGGAGGGTGGTTGCCGGTGGACCTAGGTGCCATCGTCCCTTCCTTCGACGAGGTAGTCGCGTGGCTGCGCACCCTGAACCTTGTCACCGTTTGGTCAATGTGTTTTGGCGTGCTCTTGCTGTGTGGCTTTGGCCTGCCAATTCCCGAAGACGTTACCCTAGTAACCTGTGGATATCTAACCTATTTGCTGGTTCCGGCTGACGGCAGCGCCGGCGATCCACTGACCCTCGCATTGGTCGCAACAGCGGTCGGCATGGCCGGCGTTCTGATCGGCGACCTGACCATGTTCACGCTGGGTCGGCGCTTCGGCGCTCGCCTAGTCGGTGTATGGCCGTTTCGCACCATTCTGGGTCACGGCCGCAAGGAAAAGGCAGAGGAATTTCTCAAAATTCGCGGCGCGCCGGTGCTGTTTTCGGCCCGTTTCATGCCGGGACTGCGCTCAGTGGTTTTTTTCACTTCCGGAACGTTGGGCGTTAACTATTGGACATTTTTGAAGTATGACGGCCTAGCGGCGATCTTGTCGGTGCCGGCGCTGGTCCTTTCCAGTTGGTATTTTGGTGACCAAATTGCCGCAGTTATCGCCTACGCACGCAAGTTCGAAAATGGCCTAGTCGCGATTATTGTGTTGGTGACCGCTGTCTTCGTCGCCAAATGGTATTGGGGGCAACGCAAGAAAGCGCAAGCGGGCGGTTAAGGAACTGTGACAGAACAAGTTGTTCTGTCACAGGGTTCCATTTGCTTGCTAGGTGGGTCGCAAGCTCGCGACTTTGCAAGTCGACTCGCCGCTCCGGCAAAAATCAAATCGATCGACTTAAATTGTCACAGTTCCTAAGGGCACCAGTCTCAGAATGACTTATTCTGGGACAGTTCCTAACTCGACGCTTGAACACCTGCGTAGGCGTGCAAAGCGCGGTCCAAGATTGTGCACGCGCGCTGCAACTTACTGACCTGCAACACATAAGCGATGCGCACTTCCTGCCGCCCTAGCCCTGAAGTCGAGTAGAAGCCATCGGCAGGCGCCAACATCACGGTTTCGCCGCCCAAGTTGAATTCGCTGAGCAGATAGATGCAGAACTTCTCCGCATCGGTCACGGGTAGGGTCGCGAACAGGTAAAACGCGCCTTGCGGCGAACGCACTTGAACACCTTCAATCGCCGACAACCCTGCCACGAGGGCGTCGCGACGCTCGCGGTAGTCGTCAATCGCCGTCTTAAGTTCAGCGGCGGGTGTCGACAAAGCGGCGTGGGCGGCAAGTTGATCAACCACCGGCGGTGACAGTCGCGTCTGCGCAAACTTGAGGACGGCGGCGCGGACCTCGCGGTTGCGCGTTACCAAGCAGCCGATGCGCGCTCCACATGCGGAATACCGCTTGGACACCGAGTCGACCATAATGGCGCAATCCTCAAAGCCAGGCTGAGCGAGTATCCCCGGCGCAGTCCGTTCGCCTTCGCAGATAGCGGGGTCGTACACGAAGTCGCGGTAGACCTCGTCGCTGACGAAATAGACGCCGCTCTCGCGACATTCTTGTGCAATTGCAGATAGTTCTCGGCTCGACAGCACTGCGCCAGTCGGATTGCCAGGGGTCGACAACACCAGTACCTTGGTCCGTGGGCCGATCGCCGCAGCGACTTGGGCCGCGGTAATTTGATAACCGTCGGCAGCGCTGGTGGTGAACGCTCGCGTTTGCACCGCCAAAAGGTGGGCAAACCCTTTATAATTTGGATAGTAAGGCTCAGCAACCAGCACTTCATCGCCCGGGTCGCAGGTTGCCGCAATCGCAAACAGCAGCGCTTCGGAACCTCCAGTAGTGACAATAATATCAGTTGGTTCAATGGCGCGACCGCCGCCAGCGGCTCCCAGACCATTGTAATACTCTGCCAGAGCGGTCCTGTAGGCCAAAGTCCCTTCAGACGGCCCATACGCCAACACCGGGCCAGAGAACTGTTGATAAGCGGCAATTACCTGGGCCGGCGTCGGAATATCCGGTTGCCCGATGTTCAGGTGCAGCACCTCGATGCCACGCTGTTTCGCTGCATCGGCAAACGGAGTCAGGCGCCGAATCGGCGAGGCCTGTGCGTCGCGTCCGCGCACCGAAGGCATAAAATGGGTCATCGTCTCTCGTTCGGGCGTCGGCCCGCTGGTGCTCGATGGTGCCCGATGCCGCAGATGCGGTCTATCCGCGCCACGTCACCGGTGCCGCCCACCTAGGAGCCTGTCGGAATTCAATCGGTTGTAATTGTCTATCAGGTTATACACAATGAATCTATTACGATCCAACAGGCTCCTAGCCAGTCAACTATTCTCAACAGTCCGAAACTGCCCGGAGTGAATCCGTGCAGTTTCGGACAGTTGCCCCCGTCTAGCCAGACGGCGCTAGGAGCGAGTCGGAATACGCCGACACGCTCCTAGAGACCCGACCAATTAACGCCGAACCTCAAAGAATTCCCAAACAAAACGGAGCGGACAGGCGGCTTGCAAAGCCGCGAGTTAGCGACCCGCTAAGCAAGCAAAGGGCCGAGGAGCAAAATCGACTTGATTTTGCACAGGCCTCTACTGCGTGACTACTGATGATCGCGGGCGACACTTTGCAGAAATGCGACCAAGTCGCGGCGCAAGTCAAACTGCAGACGCACCATCGCCATCGGCAAGCCGAGGTGGCTGAGCGTGCCAAAAAGCGTCGTCGCGGAGTAAATCGGTCGCAACAGGCTGGGATGCTTGGCGCCGGAGAACTGCAGCAATCGACCATCATCTGCAGTGAGTTCAAAAGAATAAGCAACTTGGCGGGGCCGCCCAAACATAAGCTGCGTTTGACCCGCAATTGGGGCTCGCGTCGCGAGCTTGTCAAATGTGGCATGCCCACCCATTTCCGCTTTGAATTCACCTCTTTTTGCATCAATGCGATTGACCTTGATATGGATAGCGACCTCGCAAATGCGGCGATCATCGGGCTTCTCGATCAAAAAGTAGCTGCCGCGCAAAGTTTCAACAAAAACAAGGCTCAAGGTCGCACCCCTGCAGCGAATTGGTCAGCGTCAGCTGCTGAGCCCGACCGAACGGGCGCGAAAAGAGCTCGCAGCAATCGCGATTCGTCCAGCGGACCGCAATAGACTCGGCCATCTATGATGATAACTGGCTCGTCACCCAAAATATTGTCGCGATCCAATTGCTTGACTGCACGCTGGGCGGCACCAATCCGCGGATCGCGCAAAGCCTGATCCCAGCCGGCGCGATCTAGACCGGCTTGGGCGGCAACCTTGGTCAACATCGCATGATCGCTGGGCTTAGTCGCAGCAAACAACGTCTCAGCGGCCGCTTCGGCCTTGCCGGCAAACGCAGCCGCTAAAAAGGCCGCATCGTGAGCTAGTGGCGCTTTTCCACGGGATAAGCTGGCCACATGCAGACGAATCGCACTGCCGCCCGGGACGACCAACCGCCGCAACATGAACCACGCAGCCCGGGACGCTGAGCTGCTGAAATCGACAAGCAACACGACCTGGGGACCCCGAACGCCCACAGACGGCAGGCTGGCCACACCGTTGAGCTCAGAGGCCGGTCCCAGATCGAGGTCCGCATCGCTGCGCCACGAACCGTTGGCGATCAAGGCGGCGTAGGTACCAGTTGCCGCGGTCCCGGTTGCGACTTGGTCGCGAAATTCTGCAGCGGCACCGGCGAATGTGGCGCTAAATCCCGCATCCGAAACGCGGCCAAACCAGCGGCGACCATTGACGAACACTGCCCCGGCATTGGCATCCACGCGCCGACTGAGTTCAAACGCCGCGTTGACCACCGCAGCAATGTCGCCGCTAACACTGCGAGTCGCGATTGCTGCCGCCTGTTGCGAATGGACGCGAGCGATGTGAGTTCCCAGTTCTGCTGTTGTAGGGGCATTGCCTTTAGTCCAAGCGCCCAGAATCGCGGGAACGGCTGACGGCGCCACTACAGCTGCCGCAGCAAGCATCGAGGCCAACTGCACAGAAACTAGCGCAGAACTGCCAGTAGGGCGCCATACCAGAGCCACGCGCATGTCCGAATGGACTGCTTGTATCGACAGCAAGGCGCTGGCGTCCTGAACGGTCCAAGCCAAAGTCGGATCGACGAATGCAACCACAGTAATCGCGGCATTTGCCTTGCCAACTACAAATTCGCGGTCCCGCAAAGTGACCCGATAGCGACCGCCAAGCGCCCCTCGGACTGGCCCTTCAGACGCGGCGGTCAAGGCCCTTGCATTGCGCATGGACTCAAATGCCGGCAGGTACTCTGGGGTCTGGAGCAAAACCTGAGTGCGCTCAACGTCCACCGCAGCGGCTTGGGCCAAAAGACTCGCGCTGCCGTTCAGTGCACGCGCCACCGCCCGTCGCAAGCCGTCGGCGGTCGGCACGCCAGCTAGCCCGGAGCCGTTGATCAGCGCAGAGGGAGTCGCCCTCACACCAAAGGCCAAAGCACTTTGCTTTTCACTGTCTACGGCGCTCTTGCTCGATGCGGCCATGGCAGTAGTCGCGCCGACATCGGCACCAGCAGCAACTAGGGCCCGCTCGACATGGGTTCGATCGCTGCCGTTATAAGCATACAACGCATCAATAAACGCCAATTCTTTGCCAGTGCTGCGCGCAGCCACGGCCGTTTGGGCCGCCCAAGCGGCATGAGCGTGGGTGCTCACGGGCAAATGGTGTACTACCAGAGTTGCACACGGCGTCTCGCCAGCTACTTGAACGTAAAGGGGCCACGCCTTGCGGCAATGTTGGCATTGCAAGTCAAGGAAAAGGCGAATTGTGACCTGTGATCGAGCACATTGGGCCGCTGGAGGCTGCCTGTCGATGGCCGGCGCCGCTGCAACAGGCAACGCTGCCAAGCCGATTACACAAGCTGCACCACCCGCCCACCGCACCAGTGGCCATGGCAAGGCGGGCAGTAGTCGGAACAGGTTGCGCCGGCCAACTCTAGTGGCGTCAGACGTTTCTCTGCACATTACAGCTACGGCGACGGTAGTAACCGCCGCACGGCAACACGAAACGTGTCAGCGGAGAAGCTTTGGGGCTTGAACAGGTGACCATTGATGAACACGGTCGGCGTGCCCAACACCCCCAGTGACTCGCCCAGTACCTTGCTCGCGGTCACCGTGGCCGCGTGACTGTTCGTCGCCAGCACTTTGTCGAGCTTCTTGAGGTCCAAGCCGGCTTGCTTGGCGCGTTCGAGCAGCACGGCATCAGTCAACTTGTCGTTGTTGGCCATAACTGCCTTGTGGAACTGCCAGAACTTGCCTTGAATCATGGCCTCCTGACCCGCCTGGGCAAACTTGGTCGCCAGCGGGTGGATTTTTTCGTTGGCGAAATCGATCCAAGTCACTTTGACCCGACCAGGAAATTCCTGTTCGATAACCGCAATGTGCGGATCCAAACGCGCGGAGAACGGGCACTGAAAGTCCTGAAAAGTCACAATATGGATCGCCGCACCCACCGGACCACGAGTCACCGACAACGTCGGCAGCGGGATGTCCTTGGCTTCTGGACTCAAAGAATCCAGCAGTTTGCCCTTGGCGGTCACAAGCTCATAGACCTTTTCTGGCGCAGCCCCGCCCTTGACCAATTCCTGGCCGACGGCAATGGCTGCGTCGATCAGCGGGCGGAGAAACGCTTCATCTTTGGCCCCGACGACTTTCTTGCCGTTGATGAAGAGATTGGGGGTGCCGCGAGCGCCCAAGGCCGTCGCTTGCTCAATATCGGCGTCAATTCGCGCTTTAGCGCCATGAGCAGCCAGCGCCGTCTCAAATTGACCCTTGTCTAGACCGACAGTGGTCGCCGCATCCGCCAAGCCAGCCGGTTGGAGCTGACCTTGGTGTTGCAGTAGATAATCGTGCATTTCCCAGAACTTGTTCTGGTTGCGGGCAGCTTCAAGCGCCTCAGCCGCTCCGAGCGCCAGTTCGTGGGTCGGCAGCGGATTGTGCTTGAACACAAAGCGCATTTTGCCTTGATAAGCGTCAACGAGCTTGCGCAGCGTCGGCCGCAACTTGGCACAGTAGGGGCACTGCATGTCCTCGAATACCACAACCGTGGCCAGCGCCGTTTCTGGGCCGAGCCGCGGATCATCGGCGCGCACAATCGCTCGCCATACTGTGGTCGTGTCCTCACTTGGTAAGGCCGCCGGCTCGCCGATTTGAACGGCGGCGCTGCCTGCCGGGGCAGCATGAACTTGCGCCGACTCGATTCCAGAGGCGCGGGTCACTTTGGTGGGAACGTCGGCCTTAGCTGGCGCCTTGCCCTCCTGTACTAGGCTTATGTACTGAGGTGCACCTTGGGGGTTGGCGGCGACGACCATCGCCCGCAGCAAGCCCGCTTGCGGAATGCCTGCAGCTGTCAGTCCCGCGGCCTTTGTCACCTCTTCCGCGATCTTGCGATGCCAAAACATCTCAGGCTGCGCGCCTTGATACAGTGCCCCATTGACCACAAACGAAGGCGTGCCCGAAACCCCTAGCGCCTTGGCGATCCCCGCGTCTCGCACGATCGTCTGCCATGTCTCTGCGCTGTCCATGTCAGCCACGAATTTCTTGCCATCGAGACCGGCCTCAACTGCCCACGCAATGATCGCTTCACGCGACACCGACTTGGCGGCCATCATGACTTCAAAGAACTTGAAAAACGCTCGGTGCTTGTGGGCCGCAACCGCACCGCGGGCAGCAGCCACCGCGTTGGGATGGACATCCAACGGCAACTGCATAAATCTCCACTTGACGTCGGCTTTATGCTTGTCGGCCAGCGCGATCAAGCTGGTCGCAGCACCGCGGGTATACGGACACTCGAAATCAATGAAAACCAAAATTTCTGTCTTGGGCGCGTCCGTGCCACGGTAAGGCGTATCGATTCCGGGCAACGCAGCCACTTGCGTCGCCGGGTCCTTTTTAGTGCAGGCCACCTGACCAAGGGCCACCACGGCAATAAACACAGCGGTTAGCAACTGCCGGGCGACTGAGCGCAGACTCGCTTGCGTGCCGGCCACAGAACACTGAAATTCATCCACTTTCATTCGCAGCATCCTCATACGCTGTGCGCGTCGGCCTTATTCACAAGGCGCGACAGGGTAGGCGCCTGTGGGCGTGGAATCAAGCCATCGATTTTGGCCGGTCGGCGTACGTGCGGCAACACGTTTTGCAACCAGCCAACAGCCGTTGTACGCGTCTTGCGCTTGTTTGTGCCCTTAGGGCGTGCAAAAGAACAAGTCGATCGACCAGCGCGAAGACCGGAGCGGCGAGTCGGCTGTAAAGACGCGAGCTTGCGACCCACCCAGCAAGCAAACGGGCACGTCAAATGAATGATCTAATCATTAAACGTGCCCTTAGCGTGCAGCGGCCCACACATCGGGCACGCTCAACACCGGACAGCGCGCGTGTTTAACGACGTGTTCAGCAACGCTTCCCAACAAGGCATTGCGGACCTGATCGCGACCGATAGCATGAATTACAATGAGATCAGCGGCACAGCGATCGGCGTAGGCCATGACTGCCGAGCCAGGCTTGTGGTCCTCGATGAGGTGCCAATGGGCCGGTACTTTGGCGATGGTGTGGGCCGCGTCCGACAACCGCGCCTGCATCTTGGAGCGCAACATGTACTGCAAGTCCTTGGGCAGCAAGATTTGCCCCTCAGGCGTCGCTAGAGTTTGGTCGTAGACAGGCGCGATCACATCGATGACGTCGACCCGCCCGCCCAGCTCCGCGGCGACGCCCTCAACCGCACCAACCGTCAGTTGCCAAGGCCCATTGAAGTCGATGGGGTGAACAATGCGGTGACAGTTGGCAAACGACTTTGATCGTTCCATGAACTGGTCATTGACCGTCAGCACAGGAATCTTGGCATGGTGGAGCAGACGCGCCGTCGGCGACCCCAGCACTTTGCCGGTAAAATCTTGAAAACCTTGAGTCGCCACGACGGCCAGATCAGCGCCCAATTCATCCAAGACCGTCAGCGCGAGATCAAAAGTCGAGCCGACGCGAGTCTCAATCTCCGCGGCGACTCCCAACGCAGCAAGCTCGGCTTGGATGGCCAAAAGGGCGGGCATGACTCGCTGCCGATCCGATTCATCAATTATTGTACGCATTTGAGCCGCATCGCCACCTAAACTGAATAGATCGCTGGATCCGTGGAATGCGTGAAAAATTACGACCTGCGCATTGAACATCTCCGAAAAGGCGCGCAGTGGCGCGAAGGCCAATTTTGTCGAGGCGGACAAGTCGGTGAGCAAGACAATGCGATTGAACATAACATCCAGCCAGCAAACGCGAGTGCGTTTGGCGGCCAACACTATGCCCGCACTGGATTGGGGTCAATACGGCGTGGCCATGGTGATCGCGTTCGGTGAGCCAAATCTCGCTCTGGCCCGATCGCGCCAAGCGGTCGGTACGGCACTGTCAGACAACTTCTGACAGCGAGTGACTGGCGGCAATTTCACTTCGCTTGCGTACAACGACGATTGCACCAGCTTAGTATTATTGATGAACTCGGCTTGCTACTCTGCCGTGTCCGAGGACCATTGGCTGGTGGCGGTGTGAAGCAGTCGCGCGGCGATACTGGTGTAGAATTAGGACCGTCGCGCGGTTCGTTGCCTTGGAAATGGTTTTGAAAACTATTTTTTCTCAGCGGCGAGCCGGGACGGCGGGCGTAACTTGGTTCTAGATGCGGACCAGCGCAAAGTTCTGATAATGCAAATTGACAACTAAGCACTGCCGCGGATACAAATCGGCCCCGTGGCTGGCAGTGAATCGCTGCTGCTGCGCGGAAAAAAGCCACCAATTTTGGCTATTTTACCAATCTCTGTCTCACGTTTTCGCGACCCGTCGTGCGCGCAACGTCTGAATTTGCAGGCCAAATAGGCCAACCTAGGAATCCGATGAAACTCAAATCAGCTTTCATTGCAACGCTTTTCGCCTGCGTGGCCACGATTGGTTGCTCGTCTGCTCCCAAGAAAGAAACGGCCGCCCCGGCCCCTGCGGCAGCTGGCTGCACAACGGATGCCGAATGCACCTCCGCCGGCCCCTGTGGCAAGTGTGTCGCGGGCGCCTGCAAAGCGGTGTTCGGGCCAGACTGTTGCGACTCCGACACAGATTGCGGCAATCCTGCTCTTCGTTGCCGCGCGAATAAGTGCAAGTAGGCAACCACGCTCTGCCAAGCTGCGTTTGGGCGCGCTTGTCTGGGTAGATAATGCCGTGAATTCGAGTAGTTGAAGACCGATCTGCGTCTGCGGAGGGCCTGAATGGTCCGCTGGCTGCAAGTCCAGCATTGGGCTGGCAGAATGGCAACGGGCGGCGAATAACCCGCAATTGTAGGCAAACCGCTGCCAATTTTCGCGGCACCGTCGCGTTGTCATTGCGGGTGACCCACTGCTGTGGACCAGCGCGGTTGACGGAACACGGCCGCCTAACCGCCGTCGCCAGTATGGTCTGGACCCTTGCACTCGCTCGGTCGCAACTTACCTTGAGGAGCCGCAGTCTCGCTGGGTCCACGCCCACTTTGGCCGAGGTCGCCCGCCTCGATCCAGTGACTTTGCAGCTGATGCCGCCCCTAGGAGCCTGTCGGAAATCAACTGGTTATGAAATGTCTATCAGGTTATACACAATGAATCTATTACGATCCGATGGGCTCCTAGCCAATCAAATAGTCTCAACTTTCCGAGAACTGCGCGGAGTGAATCCGTGCAGTTTCGGACAGTTGCCGCCGTCTAGCCGAACGGCGCTAGAGAGCCGATCATATAAGATTTGCTCGGCGTCTCAGTGCTAGCTTTGTGGGTCGCGAGCCTGCGGCTCTTATTCAGTGGCCTGCGGGTTGGCGTCAGGCCGCTCCGTTTTGTTTGGGAATTCTTTGAGGTTCGGCGTTAATTGGTCGGGTCTCCAGGAGCGAGTCGGAATACTCCGACACGCTCCTAGGACGGCTTGAATCTGAGAGCAACTGTTCAACGCATCATTTTTCCGCCCACCCGATTGGCGACGGCGCGACCCTAAGATCCTAGGAGTAGTAATGAAAACGACAACACTTGCGCGCGCTTGCGAAAACCCAATAACCTCGATCGCGGCCAGCGTTCGAGCAAGGCTGGCGATCACACACTGTGGATTGTTGGCCGCATTGGTGGCGATCGGCACTGCTTGTGGCCCCGCCTACCCCAACTGCGGCAATGACGAGCACTGCAAAGTCAAAGGCGAGTATTGCGTCAACACCAAGTGTGCCCAGTGCAAGGTGGATACTCACTGCCCCGGTGCTGACGGCGACAAATGCGTGACTTGCCAAGCCGGCGCCTGTGGTCGCAAATCCGATTGCTGCAGCAGCAACTTGGACTGCGGTCCCAGCAAGAAATGCGCGGCCAACAAGTGCGTTGCCCAGTGCGTTGGCGACGCTGACTGCGCCGCAGGGATGAAATGCCAGGGCGGTTCGTGCACAGCCGCGGAAGCGGGCAGCGTCACCGAAGGCGGCGGCTGCAAAGGCGACGGTGACTGTGGCACCGGGCTCAAGTGCAAAGACGGCAAGTGCTTGGATACTAAGGGCGCTTGTGGCTTGGCACCGATTTACTTCAGCTTCAATGAATACACGCTGAGTGACAGCGCCCAAAATGGCATCTCGGCCAACCTGAAATGCCTTTCCGACCGCGGCGTCGCCAAGCTCACCATCGAAGGTCACTGCGACGAGCGCGGGACAGACGCCTACAACATGGAGTTGGGAACCAAACGCGCTCGGGTCGTCAAAGAATTCATGACCAGCGCCGCTCCCAAGGTCAAAGTCAAGACCATGTCGTTTGGCAAGGCCAAGCCCTTGTGCCAAGAGGATGAAGACGGTTGTTGGGGCAAGAATCGGCGAGCAGAGTTCAAGGCTTCCGACAAATAGCTATGACTTTCAACCGCTTGCCAGCGGAACCTGTCGTTGTCTGTTGTCCAGTGTACGCCTGATCTCCGCCGCGAATCGAACGGAAGAAGAAACGAAATTCAGCAATTCACTAAGCCAACTATGACGGTAAATTCGCAAAAATCGGCAAGACCGCGCCTATTTGTGGTCGCAGCTTTGGCCACCGTGATTGGGCCCGGCTGTTGGGCGAGTAACGGCCAAGTAGTCGCAGTTGAAAATCGCGTCCGGCAACTGGAAAAGTCCCACGCTGGCTTCTTGGTGACGGCCGACCGCGAGACCAAGCGCATGCAGACTCTGGCCACTCAGGTTGAGGAATCGCATCAGCAACTGCGAGAAACGCTGGCTCGGTCCGGAGCCAAGCTCGGGGAAATGGAATCCAAGCTGGCCAAAATTCGTGGCGAGCTGGAAGTGGCAGCTCACCGTTTAGAAACTATTGAGAAAATCGGTGGAGCAGCCGCCGGCATGGTGGCAGAGGTCCGTCGCCGTTTGGATCAACTCATTGCTGATCTGCGCGATCGAGCTGGCATCGCGATTCTGGCTCTGCCAGCCGATTTGCCCGCGGACGCCGAAGGATTCGCCAAATTGGCCGAAGCCAAGCTCGCCAGCGGCGATATACGCACCGCCGCAGCGGTTTCCGCGGAATGCCAAAAGCGCTTTCCGAACACCGAAACGGCGGGACGATGTGCTTTTGTGCACGCGCGCGTGGCCATTCAAGAGCAGCGGTACGACAACGCCACCCGCATTTTGCAGGGCATCCACGATATGCTCAACGGCAAGGCGGTGCCTGTAGTCGGCGATGCCTTGCTTGAGATCGCCAAGATCTTGGAGTTGCAGGGGCGTTGCGCCAATGCCCAAAAAGTCCTCAAGTACCTCGTCGCCGACATGGCCAAATTGCCGGCCGCTAAAACCGCCAAAGAAACGCTGAGTACTTCCGGGACTCGATGCAAAGAAGGTGGCGGAACTGCGGTCAAAGGCGCGACTCCATCCGACGGCAAGCCGACCGACCTCAAGCTAAGTGACCCCGATCCAAGCGAGGGTAAGCCAGCTGAGGGCAAGCCCAGTGACGCCAAGCCGGTAGAGGGCTCTCCGACCGACGAACAGCGAATCCCGGCGCCGATTTCACCCTCAAAAAAGCCTTAGCAATAGCGATCTACTCGTGAGTCTGCCCAGCAACGCCGTCGTCATCGCCGGACCTTGGCGCGCCATCGTCGTCGGCGGCGGGCACGCTGGGTGCGAGGCGGCTTTGGCCATCGCTCGCAGCGGGTTCGACGTCCTGCTGGTCACTCAAAACGTCGACCGCATCGGCTGGATGTCGTGCAACCCGTCCATAGGCGGCATCGGCAAGTCACATCTCGTAGCCGAAATCGACGCACTGGGCGGTGAAATGGCGCGGGCCTGCGACGCGGCGTCGGTGCACAGTAAGTGGCTCAACAGTTCTCGGGGTCCTGCGGTACGCGCGCTGCGCGCTCAGTGCGACAAGTTGGCGTATGCCACGGCGATGCGCCGAACCTTGGAAATGCAGCCGCGACTGCACATTAAGCAAGTCGACGTGAAGCGCTTGCACTTGGAGGGCGATCGGCTGGCTGGCATTGTGTCCAGTACGGATCTCATTTTCCTTAGTGATGTTGTAGTGTTGACGACTGGGACCTTCCTAGACGCCGTGCTTCACACCGGCCTGCGGCAGCAAGCCGGCGGTCGGATGGGCGACGGACCGTCTTTTGGCCTGGGTACCCAGTTGCGCGATCTGGCGGTGGCGACGATGCGTCACAAAACAGGCACTTGCCCGCGTGTCGACGGCCGGACCGTGGCTTGGGACCAACTAGAGCCCGACCACGGTCACGACCCGCCGCCTGCGATGTCGCGGCAGTCGACGGGCGTGCAGCTACCTCAAATGCCTTGCTATTTGACGTATACCAACAGCAAGACGCACGCCGTAATTACCGCCAACCTCGATCGGTCGCCCATGTATTCGGGCATCATCGAGGGCACAGGACCGCGCTATTGCCCGTCGATCGAGGACAAGGTCGTCCGCTTTGCGCATCACGAACGTCACTTCTTGTTTCTGGAACGCGAAGGTTGGCAAACCGACGAAATCTATGTCAGCGGCCTGTCGACTTCGCTACCGGCCGATACCCAATTGGAGATGGTTCGCACCCTGCCCGGTCTTCAAGAGGCTGAAATTGTGCGATTTGGCTACGCGGTCGAATACGACGCCGTCGATGCGCGCGCTTTGAGTCGTGACCTGCAGGTACGCAATCTGCCTTCGCTGTATTTGGCGGGCCAGATCAATGGGACCAGTGGCTATGAAGAAGCTGCCGCTCAGGGTCTGGTCGCAGGGATCAACGCTGTGGCTAAACTGCGGGGCGACCCTGCGGTGATTTTTGAGCGTTCCAATAGTTATCTGGGAGTTATGGTCGATGACCTGACTACTCAAGGTGCTGACGAGCCTTACCGCATGTTCACTTCGCGCGCCGAACATCGACTGGAATTGCGCTGGTCCAACGCAGACTTGCGACTGACTCCTCTGGGTCGAAGGTGTGGTTTGGTTGGCGATGCTCAGTGGCACAAGTTTGAGGCCCGCGGCAACCGGATGAAGTGTGCACGCGAAGTGCTCCACAAAACAATTGTACGGCCAAGCAAAGACGAGCTGGCGAATGTGCAAGCGTTGGGCGCTGGTCAGTTGGGAACGCCGACTACGGTCGCCCAATTGCTGTGCCGGGCTGGCGTCAATTGGCCTCAAGTAGCCCAGTGGCTGCCGCCGCAGTTTGGCGCTGGACCGCATAGCGAGTTAGACGACGATGACCGCGAGGAATTGACCACCGAGGCGCGCTACGCCGGCTACGTCGAGCGTGAACAGAGGCGGCAAGCCCGTATGATCAAACTAGATTCGTGGAAAATTGCCCCGGATTTCGATTTTGGGGCGATCGGCAGCTTATCCGCTGAAGTGGTGCAAAAACTGTCCAAAGTGCGGCCAGAGACGCTTGGGCAAGCAGCGCGGGTGCCTGGGGTTACGGCGGCCGCAGTCCAAGCTCTGGGCTTTGCGTTGCGGCGTGCTGTTTCCACCACCAAACGCGGCCTTGAGGACCTGCCAGCCGAGGACACCGTCGATGCTGTGGGGTAACCGTCCAGATGGCGTGCCAGTGGCGAATTTGTCGCCGATGCGACGGCTAATGCCATTGTTGATGCCGCACCGCAACAGCGCCGTCGTCTATCACCATCAGCAGTTGGACCTCACTGCTACCTTGCCGTGGCTAGACGAACGCAGCGAGCGCACCGGTACTCGGACAACGCTTTTTCATCTTGTTCAGTTTGGGATTTTGCGCACGCTGGTCGAACGTCCGCAGTTGCACCGTTTTGTGGCCGGCGGCCGAATCTATCAGCGCACCCATCTCGAGCTGGCCTATGCGGTCAAGAAACGCATGGACGATGAGGCTCCGTTGACCGCAGTCAAGCTGCGGCTTCAACCCGAGGATTCTTTTGCGCAACTGGTGCAAAAGGCCGATTCGGTGATTACCAGCGCACGCGGCGAACGGTTGTTGCCCGCAGAACGCGAGATGGCGCTGGCGACCAAGTTGCCACTGTGGGTGCTGCGCCTACTCATTGAGTTGCAACGCAAACTGGACGCGTGGAACCTGCTGCCCGCCGCGCTGACCGCTCAGGATCCGTTGTATTCGAGCGCATTTATGGCAAATCTGGGTTCCATTGGCTTGCAGGCGCCCTTCCATCATTTGTTTGATTGGGGGACCGTGCCGATTTTTGTAGTGGTCGGTAAGGTCCAAAAAGCGCCGTGGGTCAATGTTGAGGGCGAACTAGAGGTGCGCCAGACTGTGGACCTGCGATTCAGCTACGATGAACGGGTAGCCGACGGCCTGTACTGCGCGACATCGCTGGAGATCCTGAGGCACATTGTTGAGCGTCCTGATCTCGCCATCGGCATTGGCTAGTCGCATTGGCTAGTCGCATTGGCTCGTGGCAGTCGCTGTGCCGATGAGCCCTGCAATTGCGCTTTACGCTGTAAACGGCGTCGGGCACACTAGACCGCTGTCCCGTTAGGAGGTGCGCCATCGAACTAATTTCCGCCCAAATGTCCAGCGATAGCGCCCACCTGTTCATCGAAGATGACGGTCGCGTCCTGCGTTTTGGGTTGGAAACCAGTGATGTGCGCATTGGCCGCGATCAAACCAACGACATCTGGATCGACAACCCGGCGGTGCGGCCGCAAACTTGCCTCGTGTACTTCCGCGACAACGCCCACAACCTCAAGGTTTTTGAAGGGGCAAAGGTCTTACTTAATGGCCAAATCGTTCGTGGTCTCAACCGGTTATACAGCGGAGACCGCATAGGGGTCGGCGACCGTGAACTGCTCTATGCCCGCGACGACTCACCCGCTCAAATCGCCGTCGGCCTGACCGTCCTGCTGGATGGCGAAGTGCGTTATGGCCAAGTGTATCGGCGAACACGAGTCAAATTAGGCAGACGCGATGCCGACTTAGTTTTGGACGACCCGTCGGTTGCCGATGAACAACTGGTGATTGAGTGCTATAGCGAGCACGGACTGTACGCGTTCGATGCCGGGACGGTGGGTGGCACCAGCCTCAATGGCAAGCCGATTGTCGAGCGCTGCCGCCTGAACGATGGCGACGTCCTGCAATTTGGCAGGGTGGCATTGCGGGTGCATGTACTGCCTATGGAGGCGTTTGGCTTACTCTTGGCGGCGGCGTTGCCGGAGCGGCCGTTGGTGCCGCCGGCGGCCCCAAAGCCCATGGATCTTTCGCCTGCCCAGCGCCACGATCCGAGTGCTGCGTTGCCGCGCAGCCGTCAAGGCGATGGGCGACCGGTTGCCGGCGGCTTTGTGCGCTCCACTCGCAACGCCAACGCCGTCGCGCCGCCTGTGTCGGCAGTGCCCTTGGATCGACGGCCGGCTGCGCTAGAACCACTCGCAGCGCCTGCCGCTCAGCATCCACCGGCAGCGGCCAAGCACGCAGCGCCGACGTTGCCGCACGCGCCACAGGCGGCGCAACAGGCCGCACAGGCGTCGCAACAGGCCGCACAGGCGTCGCAACAGGCCGCACAGGCGTCGCAGGCATTACAGGCGTCGCAGGCATTACAGGCGTCGGAACAAGGGTCACCGGCCTCCCAGCAGCCCGCAGCCACCCAAATCGGCTCATTGCAGCAGTTGCTGCGTGATGCTCAGCTGGCCGGCGCCAGTGGCGAACCTCCGCACACCGTGATGGCCGACTCGTTGCACTCGAACCTTGGGAGTGGTTTGGGTAGCGCCAATCCGCAGCAAAAGCACCGAGACAAATGGAATAGTGAGCAGTCAGCCGCGGCGCCACATCATCCGGCCCCGGCAACGCCAAATCACGCGGTGGCGGCAGGCCGTGACGACCAAGGCGCGGCGAGGGCTTCGGCTAGGCCTCATCCGGGCGAGTCGGCAGGTCAATATCTACCGCGTCCGCCGGCGCCCGGTGCCGAACAGCTGTTGACCTTGGACGAAGTGCAAGCGCTCGGTCCTCCGCCGTTGCCTGCACGTGTCGACCCGATACCGAGCGCCGGGGCGCAGGTGCGGGCTGGCAACGCCCCGGTTGAGCGACCAGCGGTGCGCATTCAGGTAGATCGGCAAGTTCAGTCAACAGCGGCGCCGACGCCGGCCGATCGTCGTCAGCCAGCCCAACCGGCGCCAGTTCAACAACCGGGACAGCAGAATCAACCGCCGCGGCGACGGCCGGTGTGGCAAGACGAGTCGTCACAGCGCGAAAACCTGAGCGTTCGGGCACGCGAAACCGTGTCGGAACAGCAGATGGTTACCAGTAGCGGCGCTGGTCAGCGCGGTGCAAGCTCCGGCTTTCACGAGCTGCGGACCGAAATGCTCGATACTCAAGCAATTAAAGAGGGCGCCGGCGGTGATTGGCAAAGTGACCCGGTGTTGCGGCGCGTTTTTGCCGAGTCGGTCATGCGCGCCGATGGCGCACCTTCCACAGAAGTTATGGAAGCGTATTCGCCAGTTGCACCCGCGCCGACCGGTTCCGCGTACAACGACCGCGACCGTGAAGTCGTTCGCGACGACGATCCTCGGCATCGCACCAATGCCCGCGACCGCGCCATACAGGACGAATTGCGACCGCCGAGCCGTGACGATCGCTATCGTTTGGGTCGGTCGACCGCCGGGCATGAACCGCCTGCGCAGTCGCGTGGTGATCGCGAAGTGCCACGCCAAGATCCCCGCGACGGCGAGCGCAGTATGCCGCGTGAATACGAACGCGACGGTCGACGCGAGGATTTTCGGCGCAGCCAGAGTAGTGAATCTCAAGACCCAGAACGCTACCGCATTGGCCGCGGTGAGCCGCCGCCGCGGACGACTCAAGACGACCGGCCCCGCGTCAGAGTCCGAGAGCTATCGGAAGCTGAGCGCATAGCCAATCCTGATTACGATCAAGCGACTGACAGGCCGAACGACCCGCAAGGGCCGACCGACGCCAGCCAGCGCCACCGCCAAGACCGCAACATCGACGGTAGCCGCCGCGGCTTTGACCGCGATCGCGATCGATAGCCCTGAAACCCGCGCCGCTGCAACTCAACTTGTTTGGGCTTACGGAGCCGAATGAGGCGTCGCCGTACAGTGGCGGCTCTGACCTAGCTCCGCTTGAGTCGATGCGGGCGCCGTTTGTGCCTCCCAAAGGTCAACTGCTCAAGTGGATTGGCAGTAAGCAACGGTTTGCCGCCGAAATTTGTCAGACATTTCCACGCGATGTGCGCCGATACTGGGAGCCATTCATAGGCTCAGCTTCGGTTTGCGCCACATTTGCTCCAACCAACGCGGTGGCGTCCGACGTTCTTGCGCCGCTTGTCGATATTTGGCGAACTTTGCACGACGACTTAGATCAGGTAAGCGGCTGGTACGCCGAGCGCTGGGAGCGTTTGCATACTGGCGACAAAGTCAGCAATTACTACGCGATGCGCGCGGCCTACAATGCCAGTCGCGGCCCGGCAGACCTGCTGTTCTTGGTCCGCAGTTGCTATGGCGGCGTGGTGCGGTTTGCCCGCGACGGTTCGATGAATACGCCATGTGGCATCCATCGGCCGATCCCACCCGAGGAATTCCGCAAACGAGCCCAGCGTTGGCGCGAGCGATTGCAGGGCGTGCAATTTGTCCACAGCGACTTCGAAGCCATGATTGACGCCGCCCAGCATGGCGACCTCGTGTACTGCGATCCGCCCTACGTAGACAGTCAAACGGCGTTGTATGGCGCCCAAGGCTTCTCTTTGCAACGGCTTTTTGGCGCCATCGATCGCGCCCGAAGCCGCGGTGTCCGCGTCGCTTTATCGATCGATGGCAGCAAGCGGTCGGGCAAAAAAGTGTGCGCGGTGCCAACGCCGCCCGGGCTCTTTGAAACGGAACGCGAAATCACGGTTGGCCGCTCCATGCTGCGGCGGTTTCAGATGGGCGGTCAGACGCTAGAACACGAAGTGGTAGCCGACCGGTTGCTTCTGACTTGGAAGCATCTGCCATGATTGCCGATCATCAGGGGCGACAGCTCACGGACGTTGACGGTCGAGCCGATTATTCCGAACCTATCGGCACAATAGATTGAATTTATTGCTAAACCACCCCTTGTGCCGGAATTATCCTTACGACTAGCACGGGCACAACTGCCGGCCTGACGTCGCCAATTCGGTGCAAGGTGAGGTTAGCGCTGCAAGAGGCGCGCTGTCGGCGAGGCCTCGACTTCTTTGCCGTCCGGCAAGGTGTTGAGCACGCGGTCGCCGAAATTGCTGCTCACGCCCAGCCAAAACCGTTCATTCTTAAAGTGATGCAAGCGATGGCGCTGCTGAAGTAGGCGCATAAATGACAACCTCGGCCGATACGGAATGTGCGCCATGTAATGTGTCCATTCGTAGATTATGCCAATGATTGTAATAGAAATCAGGGCCGTAATTGCCAAATGTGTTGGCAGAATCGCGAAGAAGATCGCAGAATGAAAGGCGATACTGAATAAAACCGCACCAATAGGGATGAAAAGATTCGATAAATCCCAAGGATTAGCGTGATGCGAACGGTGACGGCGCGCCATAGGTAAGTCCCACCCCAGTTTCAACCAAGTAGGACCAATTGTTCGCGGTTTTAGGTGTAGCAAATAGGCGTGAATGATCCATTCGTTAAACGGCTCCCACGCAAACAATACGGCGAATACAGCAAGATCTGCCCAGCCCAGTGGTGCTCCGACCCAGCGGGCGGCCATCAATACTAGGGTCGTCAACACCAGCAACCGCGGACTGGCATGGCGGCTCCACTCGACGAGTGAATGGCGAAATCCCCAATCACCTGTGAATGGTTTGGCCGCCTTGGCGCGCGCAGACAGGGTTGCTGCTTCAGCCGCATCGGCGGTGTGCAATGAGCGCTCGCCAGTGCCCGCCCAAGGGTGAACGAATGGTGCCGCTGTTGTGGTCGGTGCAAGGGATGCGAACATGGAAACTCCTAGGTAAAAGTGATTATTTTTATGTATTTACACAACGAGCGCTCGATCGAGTCTTTCACCCGAATTCACATGCTGGAATCGCCGGCTTTGACCGCGCGAAAGACTGCGATTGCAGCCTCGACGCCGTGCTGCCCCTGGAGCAACAATTCTCGAGCCACTTTGGCGGCTAATTCTCCGTCGCTACTGGTAATTGCCTGGCCAAGCGCCTCAATTCGGTCCATGTCGCGCAACTCCGCTTCGAGCACCCCGGCCATGACGTCGCGCACTGGATCGTAGACGCGACGCAGGCTGTTGTAGGCAAGGCGATAGGCAACGTTCTCGCTACCTTGAACTATATTTTCAAATACTTGGACCATCAGCTCTTGAAGCTGCGTTAGTTCAGTCAGCGCTCTCATTTGCTCAGCCAGCGCCACCAACGCGACACCGCGATAGCTTTGGCGCTGAGCGCACAGCCGCGCCGCGTCTGGGGCAATTGCCGTGCGCATTTCCATCACGCTTTGGACCAGTTGCCAGTCCACCTCGCCATCCGCGAGCAGCAATAAATGCGGCAGCAAGTCGAGGCCCGCGGTGTAGCGAAAATCGCGAACCGTCAACCCGGCGCCATGGCGGATCGCGACCAGACCGGCCTGCTCGAGCCGGCGGACCGCCTCGCGAACCAACGGACGACTGACGCCCATTGTCTCGGCCAGCGCCCGTTCCGACGGCAACGCCTGGCCGGCCAGCCAGTCACCGCGCACGATGCCCGCCGACAGCTGCTGAAAAACCTCTTCCGCAACAGAGACTTTGTGGATTTGCGTCAGAGCCATGGTTCGCCTTTGGACGCCGCAGCCGCCGCGGTGTCGGGGCTCAGTATAGGCCTAACTTATCTGGAGGTCAAGTGGTCTTACCAGTAGTTTTTTGGGGATGGCGGTTGCCCGTATAGCAGTGGTGTTCTAACGTGGCGGCCCATGTTTGAACTGCGCAAGACATTCCGCTTTGAAGCCGCCCACAGCCTGCCGAACGTGCCCGCGGGCCACCAGTGCGCGCGGTTGCATGGTCACTCGTTCAGCGCTGAGATAGTGGTCCGCGGAGCGTTGGATCCACACCTGCAATGGGTGGTCGATTACGCAGATATTTCAGCCGTTTGCAAGCCAGTATTTGATGAACTAGATCACAATCATCTCAATGTGATCGCGGGGTTAGAAAACCCAACTTCCGAAGTAGTTTGCTTGTGGTTGTGGCGAAGAATATCTAGTGATCTTAGTGGATTATACGCGATCACTGTGCGCGAAACCTGCAATTCGGCCTGCACCTACTTTGGCCCCACGGCCGCGCCGATGCCGGAGGTTTAGCCGTGCGTCATCGCTATGGAATTGTCCTTGACAAGCAGTATTTCAACTTCGGCAGTGCCCATTTTTTGATTTTTGCCGACGGCACTCGCGAGGAACTGCACGGTCACAACTACCGGGCAACGCTGGAATTGGACGCCGATTTGGATAGCGGGCACGTCGTCGCCGATTTCATCGTGGTCAAGCCGCTGTTCAAGCGGTGCTGCGATGAATTGGACCACCGAACGCTTTTACCGTTGAATCACCCGAAGTTGCAGATCGAAGCCACGGACCAGCAGGTGCGCGCGTTTTTCACCAATCCCGATGGCAGTGTCGACGACTACGTGGTGCCGCGTCGCGATGTGCATTTGCTTGACATTGCTAATACTTCGTCAGAGTTGCTGGCATGCTGGCTCATGGATCGCTTTTTGGGTTTGCTCAAAGTGGCCCTGCCGAGTCTGCGGTTGCAGCGAATCTTGGTCACCGTGCAAGAGTCTCCCGGTCAATCGGCTGTTCATGAGCGGTTTTTCGATGCCTGAGTCGCCAATTGCCGAACCGACGCCCCCTATCTGTTTAGCCCGCGATGGTGCGGCGTGGACAGCGCTGGCTTTGACCACAGCGCTCACAGTATGGCGGGCAGCGCCGGCTGGTAGCTGGCTGGATTCTGGTGAACTGATCGCGGCCGCGCGCACTTTGGGTGGCATTCATCCCCCTGGACACCCCGCATGGTTGTCGCTAGCGGGCTTTGCCGAATTGCTGCCGATTGGCCCCTATAGCGCTAGAATTGCTTGGTTGTCTGCCATTTTTGCCGGCATCGCGGCGCTGTTTGCGGTGCGTTTGGGCCGGGCTGCGCTACAAGCAACAGGCTCCGGCGCCAATCGGCCGTGGTTGGCGCTCACTGCTGCTGCACCACTGGTCGCTTCGGCATCCTTGTGGCAAGTCGCGGTGCGCGCAGAAGTGTACACGCTCGCCTTAGCGACGATTTTATGGAGTCTGGACGCAGCCTTGCGCGCGCGATCGGCCGCTGGTCGGTCTGACTTGGCCAAGGTGCGAGGAGCGGCCACCCAAGTTGCAGTTGCCGTATCCCTCGGTCTGCTCAACCATCATTACATCAGCGTTTTCGCTTTGCCGGCGGTGCTGTGGGCTGGCTGGCCTGCCCTGCGAATTCTGGCCGCTCAATCTCGTTATTTCGTTGGAATTTTGTGCGCATTCGGCCTGTGGCTAGGCAGCGCCTATGTTGCGCTCACTTTGCGGGCACTAGCCGACGTCGAATTGCGCTGGGGCGATCCTGCATCCATCGTTGGTCTGTGGGACACGGTATCAGCGCGGCATTTTCAAAAATCAGTCAGCGCTGCCCAAGTCGATGTTGTCGATAACCTAATGTTATTGCTCGCTATGGTCTCCAGCACCACCGGTCCTTGGCTATCCGGCGTGGCCGCCGTCGGGTTGGTCGCGGGCATGGTCAAGCGCGCTCCAGTGGCGTGGGCGGCCAGTCTGCTAGTGGTGGGCGCGTTGGTGACCAAAGCGCTAATGCAAGTCGATATTAACAATCCTGACGACCATGGTTATGTGCTGGCCGCACTGGGCGGTATGGCGATTGGCGTCACTTTATTTGTGGGCTATGTGGTCCAAAACCTCTCAAATCGCTTGGCGATCTTGGCAGTCTGCGGCACGTTGGCCGTGCTGACCGGCTATCAAGTAACCCACACCGCAGGTCAGGCGACCTGCAATTTAGCCGATCTGCGCGCGACCGACACCACAGACAGTCTGGCTAGGCGCGCGGTTGCTCCAGGGTCCTTGGTGCTGACCAACTACTACGGCGTCCAGTTCAACGAAGCTGCGTTTCGCCTTGCCGAGGGCCGACGACCGGATTGGCAAGTCACCCACTTGTCGCTGCGCACTGGCGATACGGACGGGGGCGCGGCTTACGCACAATGGCTTGGCAAGCGCTATCCGCAGTTGGCGGTGCTGGGACAGGCATCGCAACACTTTGCGCGGCCACCCATTGGCAATGTCTTGGTGATGGTCGAAGAGCAACCCGTGTTTGCCGAAGCCGATCCCAACAACTTGATTCCTGCACAATATTGGGGGTTTGACGGCTTGTTTGCCCGTTTGCTCATCGATCGCGAGCGAGCCCTGGACTACGATGTCGAAGCGCTGCGCGTGCGGCGAGATCAGGTTTGGCAACGCCACTATGACCGCATGACTGAAACGGACCGCGCCGACCACTCCACCCGCATGGTACTATTGTGGAATCATGCAATGCAGGCTGCTCACGCTTTGCGGCGCGGCTGGCGGCAAGTGGCCGCGGACGAAGTAACGCGGGCACGAGCGATCGCACCGACTGATCGCCTAGTTTCACGGCTAGCTCAGCGTGTCGCGGCGCTGGATGCTGCGTGGACTCGCGCCGATGCCAAGGGGTTCGCCGCGACGTGGCAACGGTTTGGAACTTATGATTTCGACATGTTGGCCGGTGATGCGCCGTAAGGGCCCGAGCAAAATCAAGTCGATTTTGCACCCCGGCCCAGTGCTTGCTTGGTCGGTCGCTAACTCGCGGCTTTGCAAGCCGACTCGACGCTCCGTTCCAGTCGCGGATCGATCGAGTTATTTTTTCACGAACCCTAATTGGCTGGCTTTTGCCTGGGCCACTGCCCGCATGGGCCTGTTGGCACTGTTTGTCGACGCCTGCGCAGAGTCCGCTGGACCTGCATCATCAGCGGATGCTGGGCCATTGGACGCACATCAGACTGAAATAACAGTTGATTCTTGGGACTCGGCCCCAACGCCAACCGACTCAGCGCCGACTGAAACCGCTGATTCCGGTCCGCCGCCGCTACAGCCATGGCCGTTAGAAAAACTGTGGCAGCAACCGCAGGCCGTTGCCTGCCCGGTAGCGGAGGCACCAGACAATCCTTTGAAAACGCTGCTTTCGGCTCTAGGGCTCGACTTGACCGTTGGCATCACTAAGGCCCAAATCACCAAGTTTGGTGGTGCAATTGCCAGCGATCCCCAGCGGCTACCTCATTTCCACCCCGTACAAGAAGACATGGAGGGGCTCGGCGCGTGCTGGGCGGGCAATTTAGCGACAGCGGCCGATTTGGCTGTTCAAGGCGACCACCCGATGACGTCGCTTTTGGCCGTAGTTGCCCATTCAGTCGGTCGACAACTCCTAGTCGGCGGTGCCTTGCCGCAGCCCGATGAGGAGCAGCCACTGCTCGTTGCTTTGCGTGATTTGCATGGCGTGTTCGGCGCCGAACTCAACGAAACTGAGGTAGCCGCTCAGTTGAAGCAAGTGCCTATAAAGGTTCAACAAGTAGCGGCCAAAGTGATTTTGGCAGCGGCGGTGGCTGCGGCGTACCGCAACAATTGGCTGGATGCGCTCGGCAATCCGTCTAGGCGCAAGGCTTGGTTTCAGCTGGGCGCCGGGATGCTGATTTCGATCAAAGGCGGCGGCATCGATCCCGACATTAAGACAGATACTGCGTTGTTTTTGCTAGATAAAAGTGCAGACATTCTGTTTCGCGGTGCGCTCCTGCTGCTGCAAGCGCTCGATGAGGCTGAGCTTTCCGAAGCCAAGTCAGCACAACCGTTCCATTTTTCAGTGACAACGCCCATCGGTCGGGTCATCCTCAACGGTGGCAGCAACGACACTTGGAATCCTAAAGATCCAGATACTAAGGGCGATATCTTGCTGGCCATGGATAGCGGTGGCGACGACACTTGGCTGATTCGCGCCGGCGCGACGACCAGCGTCGACAATCCAATCGCCGTGGCCATCGACTTGGCTGGCAACGATACCTACACCTACGCGCCAGCTGACGATCCACTGCCTTTTGAAGGTCTTTTGCCTCCAGACGAGGACAGTCGCACGGTAGCGCAAGCGGGATATGCCCCACTGTCACTTTCCGCGCAGAGTCGTCAAGGTGCAGGCCGTTTAGGCATTGGCGTTTTGATCGACTTGGGTGGTGGCCGCGATCAGTACCGTGCGTTACGAATGGCCCAAGGATTCGCCAACTTTGGCGTCGGTGTCCAATGGGACGACGGCGGCGATGACACCTACGAAGGCGAGGCCGCGGTACAGGCAGCCGCGGTGGTCGGGCTGGCCATCAGCTACGACGGTGGCGGCAACGACACTCGCACGGCCTTGCACTTGTCCCAGGGCATGGCTTGGGTGTCCTCAGGCGCCTTGTTGTATGACCGCGCCGGCAACGACAACTATGTGTGCCGAATAGACAAACCATTGGCCTATCCGTCACCACAAACGCCGGGTTACGCCAATTCATCGCTGTGTCAGGGCACCGGCTTTGGCCTGCGTCGCGACAAGACCAAAACCCATCGCTCAGGCGGGCTCGGCATCTTGCGCGACCTGCAGGGCAATGACGCCTATGAAGGTTCGACGTTCGTACAGGGCACCGGTTACTGGTTTGGCACTGGCATTTTGGCTGACGGCAGTGGCGATGACTGGTACGACGGCCTGTTTTACGCCCAAGGCGCGGCGGCTCATTTTGCGCTGGCCTTTTTTC
>SHZD01000055.1 GCA_009692465.1 Myxococcales bacterium | reverse complement strand
TGTGCAGTCAACCGAATAGACGCTGTGCAGTCAACCGAATAGACGCTGTGCAGTCAACCGAATAGACGCTGTGCAGTCAACCGAATAGACGCTGTGCAGTCAACCGAATAGACGCGGTCCAGTCAACTCAGGTCATTTTCGCAATCAATCGGCAGCGGCGAGCGCCTGCAGACACCGTTGACCGGCGTCCTGCGACAGCAGGTGCAAGGCCATCAACCGCTGCACCAACACCTGAGTAGCCGCGCGGTGTACGGCCAGACCGGATGGGTCGCTCTGCAACTGCGCCATATGTTTGGCCAACGTCTCTGCATCGCCGCGCCGGGCCGCACCGGTGAGACCGGTCACGATGTCGGTCGTCAGTGGTAAATTAGCAAGTCGTTCCAGAGATGTATGCGCCAAATGCAACAGGCCGCGGCGCAGTAGCGCCGGATCCAGATCGCTGCGACGGGCGACTTGCTCCGCCACCGCGAACAGGGCCACCCAGTCATTGGCAACGAGTGCAGCTGCGGTGTGGTACGCCGATCGCGCCTCATCGGCAATTTCTACCGCTTGACCGCCGAGTTGCCGGGCGAGCTCGTGGGCGACCTTGATGGCAGCCGGATTGCCAGCGACGGCGTACAGAGCGCCGACCAAAGGGTCGGGATCGCCCGGGCCGTCCACGGCCGCCAGAGGGTGAATGGAGCCGGTTGGGGCGTCGGCAATGGTATCCGCCAGCAGATCGCCAGCCATGGCCCCAGCCGTATGCAGCCAGACGGCCCCTCGAACTCCGCCTTGCACGGCCGCCTGCGCGGCCACCACCATCGCCCGATCCGGGACACACACCAGCACAATTGCAAACTGGGCGGTGGCAAACTGGGCGGTGGCAAACTGGGCGTCGGCGAAATGGTCGATGACTACACCGGCAAACGACGGCTGCCACTGAGCGGTTTTGGCTAAGTCGCGGGCAAAAACCGTCACTGTATGGCCGACACGGGCGAGCGCAACGGCCAGCGCAGTGCCCAGCTTGCCGGCGCCGATCACTAAAATGCTCTGCTGCGGCGCGCTCATGGCCCAACTGCGCGATACAGGCCCAGTCGATCGATGTGCGCGCTCACTGCGATCGGCACCAGTCCATCCAAGGTCTGACCGGCCGCCAAACGCTGGCGCAATGCCGTCGAACTGGCTTGCGGCAACACAAGCGGCAGCACTTCTCCAACAAAACCAGCAGAAATTGCATAGCCTTGTCGCTGCAACACCAGCGGAGGCGCGAGCTGGAGCACCTGCTCAAAGCGATGCCACCGCGCCGCTTCGTGCAAAATGTCGCTGCCGATAATCAAGCGAAATTGATGGTGTGGATGCTGCAGCTGCAGGCGTTCGATTAGATCAAGGGTCCGGCCATTGCCGCCCTGTTCGTCGCGACGGACCTGCAGGCGCGGCGCCAAGAATCCAAACGCCAACTGGCACAGCTGCACGCGCGTCTCAAAGTCCGCTGCGAGCTGCTTGCCGAGCGGATGCTGCAAGACCGGCTCGACCCACAACTGGTCCACCGCGCAGGCCTGCAACACATAGGTCGCCGCTAGGACATGACCGCAATGCGGCGGATTAAAGCTGCCGCCATACAGCGCGACGGTGGTCATCCATTACACCGCGAACAGGCCGCTGCGGCGTGGATACAGCAGGTGCGGTTGGGCGCGGGCGGCAAACGCCAGCTCGGCGGCGGCAAAGTCGGCGGTGGCTTGGGCCACGGATCCGCCGGCCTCCAGTACAGTGCGGCAGTGCTCACCGCCCATCAACAGGTCAATCGCCAGGCGATCAGATACAAATTCATAGACTTCTGTCCGCCATTCGAACAGTTTGGGATTCTGTTGGCGGGCGGCTGCAATCAGGGCGACACCGGACAGGACCGCGGCAAACTGCCGGCGATCAGTCACCTCGACGGCCACGCCGTGACACACTTGGCGGGTGTATTTTTGAAAAGTGGGCTCAAAGCACATCGGACGCACGGCTAAGCCGCCAATGCCCATCGCATCCACATCGGCGGCGTAGCGACGGGCGTCGAGCCATGGAGCGCCAACGAGCTCAAAAGGCCGAGTAGTTCCGCGGCCTTCAGACAAGAGCGTGCCTTCTATCAAGCAGCCGCCGGGGTAGACCACGGCGGTCTGCACGGTCGGCATATTTGGGCTGGGCGCATACCACGGCGAGCCCGCAGGCCCCCACGACTGTTCATCAAAATAAAGCGATGTATCATAGTCTTGACACGGAATTACTTGCACACAACGCGGATCGAGACCCGTTTCATTGAGGTACAAGCGGGCAATTTCGCCCAGTGTCAGCCCATGGCGCTGCGGCAAGTCGAGCCAACTGACAAACGACCTGAAGCGCGACTGCACGCCATTGCCCTCAATGACTTCGCCACCCAACGGATTGGGGCGGTCGAGCACGAATACCGGCACCCCGCGCGCCGCGCAAGTGTCGATCGCCATGCATAACGTCGCGAAATAGGTGTAGTACCGGCTGCCAACGTCTTGAACGTCGAAGACCACCGCGTCCAAGCCATCGAGCGCCTGCGGGGCCAAAGTCAGCGAATTGACGGTTCGACCGTACAGGGTCGCTACTTCGCGGTCGAAAATTGGGTCGCGGCCGCCCTGTACCGCGATCAGATCCTGTGCAGTCGCCCACAGGCCATGTTCGGGGCCAAACAAGCGCTCGACGTGGACCCCTTCGGCCTCCATCGCGTCGATTAAGTGCAGACGGCGCCAAGGTTTTACCTCAGTCCGCACCAGCGAAGCAGGATTGGCGACGACTCCGACCCGCAGGCCGGCCAACACGCCGCTCCTCTGTTGCAGCAAGACTTCGGCACCGGTCAGCAACATCGCACAATGGTCCTAGCGGCCCGGCCTAGGGGGCCGATCCTCAATAAATTCTGGAACAAGACCGTAGTAGCGGGGCCCGTTGAGCCCGAACACGCGACCCACGAACCAAGCAAATACAACGCCGAGCAAAAGCTCGTGAACCGGCCCAAATTTACCACTGAAATTCCCCGCGACCCCCGATTTGGGATGCAGATCAAGAAGCAAGGGGCTTGACGACTGAGGCGTACTTGCGTACGCCGCAAGGAGGCGCCGCAGCGACGCAGAGATGCGCCCAAAGCGGGGGATCGCAGCCGGGCCTCTAGTTTTTGCCCGCTTTGTCGCCCGGTTCTGGGAAGCGCAGCAGCCGCAGTTCGCCTTCGCCTTCGACTTTGTAGACCTCAATTTCTTTGACATTGCCCAAGTTGACCCACAGAGTCGCTTCCTTGTCGCGGTCATTGCGCAGAGCAATGAAATTATTGCCAATACCTTCAACAATGCCGATGACCGAGGTGTCCTCGTCATCAAACTGGACGACCCATACTTTCTGACCGACCAATGATTCCATGGTAGTGCCGGCTTGAAGAGGGCCGCCTTGGGGCCCGTGAGGTGGGTGGTTGTGCATGGGCGGTCCTCCGCAAACAGAATCAGGGGCGGTTGCAGCATGGCGCGCGGTAACGCCCGCTGCAGCATCGATGGTACACCAGAGGCGAGTTTGCCGATACTGCTGATGTTCCGCGACAGGCTGTCGTTGCTCGGCATGACCCCAAACGGCGGTCGGCGACTGTGACCATTGGCCTACACACTGCTGAAAAACTGCCGATTAGGCACGTTGCTCCCGTGCTGGGCACCGACCTAACCGGTCTGCGGCCAACAAAAGATAGAGTGCCATAAAGTCATGCGCTTTGTGCGAATCTATACTCGATCGCCGAAGTCCGGCACCCTGTGCCGGACCGGCAATCGAGTGCTCGCTGGGTGGGTCGCCAAGCTCGCGTCTGTTGCGCAGCCGACTCGCGGCTCCGGCCAAGGTTCGATCTCGGATTTTGGTGACTATGTATAGCTCTGCGGTGTCGTCCTCCGTTCGCTTTCACTCGGTGGTCGCAAGCGAACGACGCCGCGGGACACTTCACTGGCCGCATCGGTAAATACGCGGTCTCTTTCACTGCCGTCACCCACAATAACCACCGCAAACGGGGACGCCCGCAGTGCCTGCATGTCGAACACCTCGCCGACCGCAACGACGCTGGTTGCCGCATCCTGGGCCAAAGCGTCGTCGGGTTCGCCAACCGCCGACTCCGCCAACGCCAGCAGAGACAGCCGGTAGGCACTCTCGGCCCACGTGCGACGCGGTACAAACGACGACAGTTTTTGGCTGCCGCCATTGCCGGCAAGCGCCCGGATATCGGCAACAAAGGTATCCAAAGCGGTAAACTCAGGCAGATCGGGCTCGCCCGGCTGGCTAGTTTGCGGCGGCCCGTCGCTCCACGCGATGGGGTAGGGCTGGTCCGGTCGCGCAGGCACCTGAATCCATTCGTATTCAGCCTCGGACAGCGCATTGTCCAAAATGACAAATAACGGCGAAATCGGCACCGACACCAGCGGTCGGCCAAACTCAGCCAAGGTCTCGACATCACAGCGCATTAGAAATGCCGTCACGTCGGTCAGGCTGAGCCCGGTCCGGCCCAATTGCACCCGTTTGGCGCGCAAGTCGCCGGTCGCACGCTGCAAAACTGCCTGCCACTGGTGCAATTCCGACAGACTGTGGCCGACTTGCTGGGCAACCCGGTAGCAGGCATCGTCGGCCAACTGCAGCGAATCTAGCGCCGACCGCGCCCGCCGCGCCCACGCCAAATTGCGCTCCACCCGATCTTGCGCTTCCAGTACGCGCACTTCCGAATGCGAGCGCACGGCTTGCTCGGCGCTGTCGACAATTCGCCGCAGATTGTGGTGCAAATGGCGCAAGGCGGGCGCCTGTTCATGGCCAAGGTCGCGTGACAACTCGACATTGAGTACGCCCAACGCCAGGTCACCCTCCTGCGGTTCGATCCCAACGACGCGGCTGATGACGGCGTACAGGGCCTCGCCGCGCTCGGACAACCGCAGTTGCCCCTCCACAGTTTCCAGCCAGCCACCGCGGCGCAGCGACCGCAGCACCGCTAGGCGGGCGTCGGCAGTCAACCACACAAAATGACGAGCCAATGCCTCGTAGTCCCAGCGCGTGCGTTCGGAGCCCGCCAACTCGGACAGCACAGCCAAGCGCACGGAAAAGTCAGCTTCGCCTAACCGCACCAAATCGCGCAGCAACTCAAAATACGGCAGCCCAGCGTTGGCCAGGCGCAGAGGCTCGATGTCGTTCGCCTGATACCCGTCGGCCAGCAATTCGCCGAGCGCCGCGACCGGTACCGCGACCTCGTTTAGGTCATCCGCGGTCAGCAGTGCCGGCTTGGGCGGCTTTGAGGTTGGCCCAGATTGCGGCACATTCGGTTTAGCGTGGAATGTGGTAGTGGCAGGCATGGATCGCATCGCGTGCTAGGATCGCACGGTGAGCGTGGCAGTCGCAAGTTGGCTGGGGCGTCGCGATGGCCAAGTCGCGCGGCAATCCGACGTCACCGAGCGGTTGCCTGCCTGCCGCACTGGCTGGTTCGACTTCACGGTGGTTTGTTGATCTTGGTTTGCTATCAGGGCTGGCTGGGTCTTTTGGGTGGGAGATTGGCAATGCAACATGCCCTGTCGGGTCTGAAAATCCTTGATTTTACGACATTATGGCCGGGACCCTTGGCGACTTTGATTTTGGCCGACCTTGGCGCTCATGTTCTGCGGGTCGAAGCGCCGGATCGTCCGGATTTGCTGCGCTATTTGGCCCCTCTTGACCGCGATGGCGAGGGGGCGGCGTGGCGGATGGTCAACCGCAACAAGCAGTCGATTCTGCTGGATTTACGCCAAGAACCTGCACGCGAAGTGGTGCGCCAACTGGTGGGCGAGTACGACATTGTGGTCGAGCAATTTCGGCCGGGGGTCCTCGATCGCCTTGGTGTCGGCTATGCGGCTCTTCGTGCGCTCAATCCCAAACTGATCTGGTGCTCGATCACCAGCTTTGGCCAAACCGGGCCGTGGCGCGACCGGCCAGGCCATGACATTGGCTACTTGGCCGCCTCTGGACTTGCTTCTCACTTGGGGCGCCCCGACAGCGGTCCGGCGCCGTGGACTGCGCTGCCGGGCGACGTTGCCGGCGGCACTTGGCCTGCGGTGACCGGCATTTTGGCGGCGGTCGTGCAGCGCGAGGTGACAGGTCTTGGCCAGCACATCGATATCGCGATGGCTGAGGGCGCTTTGTTTCTCAACGCGCTGGCGGTATGTCAGGCCCTGAACGGTGGCGGCAGTTTGGGCGCGGGGCAGGGGGTGCTAGGCGGTGAAACGGCCTATGATCACTATAAAACCCGCGACGGCCACTGGCTGGCGATGGGGGCGTTGGAGCCGAAGTTTTGGGCGCTGTTTTGTGCCACCGTCGATCGCCCGCATTGGCTCGATTGGCCGCAAGACAGCGCCGAACAGGTTGGCGCGCTCAAAACCGAGATTGCCCAGCTGATTGCCAGCCAGGACAGCGCCCAGTGGGCGGCGATTTTTGACGCCGTGCCGTGTTGCGTCGAACTCGTGCGCACTACAGAGCAAGCTTTGGCGCTGCCGCAATTTGTCGAGCGCGGTTGCGTGGTGCAGATGCCGGTCGTTGGCGGCCAGCCGCTGCCGCAATTAGCCAATCCGATTCACCTTTCGGCCAGCCCCATGGTCGCGCTAGCTGTCGCTGGGCAACCGGGAAGCGACGCCCCGACGGTGCTCACGCGCTTGGGTCTGGATGCTCAGCAAATCAGTGCTCTGCGGGCGAGCGGTGCGGTTGGTTAGGAACTGTCCCAGAATAAGTTATTCTGGGACTGGTTCCGTTTGCTTGCTTTGTTGGTCGCTAAGCTCGCGTCCTCAAAGGCCGACTCGCCGCTCCTGTGTTGCCCAGATCGATCGGGTCATTTAAGGACAGGTCCTTAGCTGATTCAAGTTCAACCCGAGAGATTTTCCAATCCGGACACGAGTTGGACTGCGCCGACGCGCTGCGCGGCGCATGGTAAGCTCGGCTGGGCCATCAGCCGCAAGCCTTAGGAAACCATGCAAAATAACGACGGTATCGCGTTTGTCGCCGGTGCCACCGGCTTTGTCGGCAAGGCCCTAGTCCGCCAGCTCGCGGCGGCAGGTTGGGTCACTCACGCCCATGTGCGCCCAGATTCGCCTCAATTAGCCGATTGGACTGCGCAATTTGGAGCCCTGGGCGCCCAAGTCAGCGCGGCGTCGTGGCAGCCACACTGCATGCGCGCGGAACTCGCCAAGCTCCAGGTTACTCACGTATTTTGCTGCGTAGGCACCACCCGCAGCCGCATGAGTCGCGACGGCGCCGCGGCCAACAGCTACGAGGCCGTCGACTTCGGGTTGCCAAAACTGTTAGCCGAGGCGAGTGCCGCAACCGCAACCGTCGTCCGCTACGTGTACTTGTCATCGGTCGGCGCCGGGCCCAGCGCTCGCGGTGCCTATCTGCAGTGGCGCTGGAAGGCCGAACAAGCGGTGCGCAGCAGTGGCGTCGCCTGGACCATCGCTCGGCCGTCGATTATCAGCGGCGAGCGCGGCGAACCGCGGCTAGGCGAGCATTTGGCTGGCAAGGTCGTGGATTCGGCGCTCAAAGTGCTGGGGGCATTGGGTGCCGCAACTTTGCGCGACCGCTACAGGAGCACCGACGATGGCGCGCTGGCCCGCGCACTGCTGCGATTGGCCACCGATCCGCAGGCGGCGGGCGCGACGGTGGAGTCCGAAGGGCTGCATTGAGGGCGCGTACATGAATGAGTCATTCATTTACTGTGCCCGTCTGCTTGCTGCAGAGCCGATCAAATAAGATTTGCTCGGGGTCTCAGTGCTTGCTTTGTGGGTCGCGAGCCTGCGGCACTTATTCAATTGCCTGCGGGTTGGCGTCAGGCCGCTCGGTTTTGTTTGGGAATTCTTTGAGGTTCGGCGTTAATTGGTCGGGTCTCTAGGGGGCGCTAAGCTCGCGTCCTGAAAGGCCGACTCGCCGCTGCGCTGTTGCACAAGTCGATCGAGAAACTTAAGGGCAGTTCCATGGCCTACCGGTCTCAGGCCGGATTGCCGCGCAAGATGCGTTGCCGGCCTTCCATCGCAGTTGCTGTGGGGCCCCAAATCAGTCGGGCGGTTGCGGCTCTGACGGCGGCTCCGATCGCGGGCCCTGCGCACTCAGAAGGGTCCGATTGACCATCGGATGCGTTTGGTCAGTCGGCCCAAAATCGCTATCGGGATGCCAAGCCAGCACATCGAGCGTCTCGCCGTCGACCGGCACCAATTGCAGCGCAATGCCCAAATGGGTCGCCACCGCCTGGGCTTGCTCGCGTTCGTGGCCAGCGTCGCCAAAATCCAGCGACAGCGCAGTGACTTGCGCTCCGGCTCGCTGCAACCACAACGCCACCGCCGCCGAATCGATGCCCCCCGACAACTACACCGCCACCCGCGGCTGGGCGGGATCCAAGCGCCGCCATCATGGCGTCGAGCCACTGGCGCTTACCGGTCCCGACGTAGCCACAGATGCCGCTCACTGTGCCCTCTTGCCATCAATCGGTTGCTGATCAATAGGTTCCCACGATCTTGCCAGGGCCGCCTTTGACCTTGAGCGCAAGCGAGGCCGCATCGAGGCTGCCGTTGCCGTCCGAGTCGATGTCGTTTTCGACCGCCGTGTCCAAAATGGACTTGAGCGCGTCCTTTGGCAAGGGCAAGCCCTCTTCGGGTAGCGCCTCGATCGCAGCCAGCAACGTCGCTTTAGGCACCGATCCCGACAAGATGCCTTCAAACCCAGTGACAGTACTGCCAATCAGTGTTGCATTGCCGATCAAGCGCGCGCCGTAAATGGTCACCAGCAGGTTGACCCCCGGCTGAAGCGGAATGGCGATCGGAAAGTTACTGCCCTTGCCGCCCGCATTGACCAAATTGCCGGCCAAAGTGCCGGGTAACGCGATGGTCGGCTTGCACAATTGCGGATCGATGGTCTTGGCATCGACCACGAAATTGCAAGTCGCTTTGGTGGAATCGCAGGTCACATTGGTTGCGTCCAATTTAGCCGGATACAGCGCCAAGTTGACGGGTCCTTGCTTGAAGTCTTTGAATTCCAATACAAATGACACGGCGCCATCCTTGACCGACTTGTCGAGCGGGCCATTGGCCAAGCCGGCCAAAGCGCCTAGCGCATTGTTGATGCCCGCCGAACAGTTGGTCTTTGGAGCGCAAGTCTTAGGATTGTCATCCAGATCAATGCCTTCGCCGGGGTTGCCGCCTAAACCGATCAGAATCGAATTGAACTTGATGGCTTGGCTGGCAAACGTCGGCGTGCACGCGCATTGGCCGGCGCCCTTGCACACGCCAGCGGCGCACACATCGGCTTTGGTGCACGCATTGCCGTCGTCGCATGGCGCGCTGCCTGCTGGGGTGAACAGGCAGCCCTTGGCCGGATCGCAGGCGTCGCTGGTGCACACGCTCTTGTCATCGCAGGTCTTCTTGGCGCCCGCGCACTGGCCGCCCGTGCACAGATCGGTGGCGGTACACGCATTGTTGTCGTTGCACGCGGCGGTGTTGTTGGTGTGCGCGCAGCCGCTGGTCTTGGGGTCGCAATCGTCGTTGGTACACGGGTTGTTGTCGTCGCAAATCGAGGTCTGACCGGTGCAGCACGGGCTTTGCAGCGGCAAGTGGTAGCACCCGCTGGCTTTTTCGCAAAAATCCAGCGTACACGTGTTGCCGTCATCGCAATTGCTGACGCTGCCCGCGGCGCACCCGCCTTGTTTGCACTTGTCGCTGTCGGTGCACGCGTCGCCATCGCTGCAGCCGTCGGCATTGTCGGTTTGGGTGCAGCCCTTCGCCGGAAGGCAACTGTCTGTAGTGCAAGGATTTTTGTCGTCGCAGCCCAGCGGATTGCCGCCGCAACTGCCGTCGGGGATGCAAAAGTCGCCGCTGGTGCAGGCGCTGCCATCGTCGCAGGCCTTGCCGACCTCGACTGGGTAGGTGCAACCCTTGCTTGGGTCGCACAAGTCGGCGGTGCAGCTTTTGCCATCGTCGCACGGCACTGTCAGCGATTTGCACTGCTTTTGCGCGCATTTGCCTTGCCAGGTGCACAAATCGCCGTCGTCGCACGCGCTGCCGTCGGGGGCGGCGGACCACGTCGCAGTCGCACTTTCAGGCACGCATTGAACGCAGGCGTCGCCGGGCTTGGCCCCCCCTTTGAGCTGGCAGCCGCCGCCGATGAGGCAGGTGTCCTTCTTGAGAGTCCAGCCGCAGATCGCCCCGCTGCCCGCTACCACTGTGCAGTCGTCCTGGGTGCAGGCCAGCCCGTCGTTGCATTTCTTGAGTTCGTCGGCCGTACACACGGTGGGCGCGACTTCGGCTACTGCCGCATCGATCACCGTCTCCGCCGCCACCGCGTCATCGCCGACCGCGCCATCTGCTAGTGCATCGATGGCCAAGCCATCGGCCGCAACTGCCTCTACTGCAAGGGCATCGGCAGCGCCGGAGTCCGTCGTCGTCGTGGCCTCGGTGACTGCGGCGTCGGCCGAGGCATTGCCAGTCGATCTGGCCACCAGCGTCGATTCCGCACAGCCAGCGACCGCGATAGCCGCAACCGTCCACGCACTTGCCAGAGCCGCACAGCGCACAAATGCAAAAGACGAAAATCGTACAAAGTCTTGAATCATTTGAGCTTGCCCCCGACAATGCTGTTGCCCAACTTGCGCGTCACCACTTCGGGAGCGATGGCAATGCCCGTTCCGGGCGGCAACGTCGGTAGCGCCGCCGACAGGTCAATCTTAGGCAGCGGAAAGCTGCCGAGTGCATCGCCGCCTAACTTCGCCACTAGGTTGCCAAGTAGATTGTCAGCAACGAGTTTTTCCAACACGCCCTCCGAACTGACCATGTCGTCTTGAACAACGTCGACTTGGATCGCCGAAGTCTTGATTTCAGTGAGCGAAATGCCAATCGCGGCGTTGCTCGCCTTGATTTCGATGCCCGCGGTAAAAGTAGCATAGATCACAACGTCCATCGGTTTGCCAAACAGCTTGAGCTTGGCATCGACTTTGAAATCGCCAATATGCGCCATCAGTTCGGTCTTGGCGTTGCAGTCATCCATGGTCGGCGCCAGCATCGCCGACACCTTCATGGTCAGGTCGCTGACCCCGTATTGGCTGAGATCGATGTTGCCCAACAGGGTCGCCGGCACCGGGAACTCAAACAATCCGCCATACCACGTGCCGTGCAGCAGTTGATTGAAGGCATCATCGGCAATGGTCAGTTCCAGCGGTTTTTGCTTGAGGACCATGATTTTTTGGACCCCGGTGCCACACAGAATGCGGCCTGGCACCCCCAAATTGTCGTACGGCGTGGCCTTAATCGCGGTCACCCGCCCACGCTCGATAAAGGCCAGACCGGCGGCGTCGCCATCGACATCGTTAAAGTCGGACTGCAGCGTCAGCTTGACCTTGCCGCCAGAGCCGTCGAGCTTGGTAATCTCAAATGAGGTATTGAGTGCCAAGGCGTTGAGCGCACTCGCCAGCGCCGGTTCGATTTGCTTGGCCATCGCGTCGTTGAGTTGCTTTTCCAGTTGCGGTTTGAGGGAGCCGGTAACCGTCGGTATCAAGGAGTTGATCAGAGAGCCAAATAGTCCGCTGAAATTAGAAATGACCAGGCCATTGATGGTCGCCAACGAGTTGAGCGACTTGACGATGAGCATGTGGGTGGTCGGATCGACCGACAATTGCACTTCGCTGACAATGTCGATGCTAGCAATCTTGAGCTTGCCGGTGGACTTGATCCCCAGCGGACCCTTGGCGTCCAGATCGGCGGTCACATTGGCAATCTTGGCCGTCAGCTTGAGCACATCGGTAGCCGCAGACTTGAGCGTGACCTTGGCGGGATCGTATTTGAGGTTGCTCGCCGTCACCGTAAAGCCCGAGCCACTATACAGAGGAGTGGGGAGTAAGCTTGCAATATTAAGCGTTTGCAGATAAATCTCAAAGATAGTCGCCAAATCGTTGGCCGGCAACGCGTGGTCGCCATCGTCGATCACCTGTTGACTGAGCCAGAACGCCAAGCCCTCGTCGATCATGCCGCTGCCAGCGACTTTGGGATCGGGCTTAAAGAACACCGTGGACCACAAGAACGCCTGCACCCGACGCTTCTTGCTGCCCATCTTGTCGGTGGCGTCAAAAACCAGCGTGTTGCCACCGGGTTTGGCGGCGACGTTGGAAGCAAAACTGCCATCCGCACCGACCGGAACGGCCACACCATTGAGCACAAAACTGGTAATGGCCCCGGCGCCGGACTTGACGCTGCCCTTGACGGTGACCACGTTGTTCTTGCTGTTGATCGTCGCGGCGCGCGGCGGATAACTGATGTCGATCACCGGCCTACAGGCGTTGGACACCACTAGCGCGTGCTTACAGCCGGCCTTGACGTCGCAGCTGTCGGCGGTGCAGGCATTGCTGTCGTCGCACGAGATGGTGTTGCCTACGCACTTGGCGTCGCCGCAAGTATCGCCGCTGGTGCAGGCGTTGTCGTCATTGCAAGAGGTTGTGTTATTGGCCAATTGGCAGCCCTTGGCGGCATCGCAACTATCTGAAGTGCACACGTTGCCGTCATCGCAGGCCAACGGTTTGCTGCCGGCCTGACAGGCACTGGCGCCGCAGGTGTCTTCCAAGGTACAGGCGTTGTTGTCGTTGCACGGCAAGCTGTTGGCCGTGTGCACCGCGCCGATTTTTGGGTCGCAGCTGTCATCGGTGCAGGTGTTGGCGTCGGCAAATGCGATTGCGCTGCCGATACATGCGCCTCCTTTGCACGTGTCGCTGGCCGTACACAGGCTATTGTCGTCGCACGGCAGCGTGTTAAACGGAAACACGCAGCCCTTTTTGGCGTCGCAACCCTGGTCCGTGCACAGGTTGGAGTCGGTACACAAGTTGGCGATCGCCTTGTGGGCACATCCTGTTTGGGCGGCACACGAGTCGACCGTGCACACATCGCTGTCGTCGCAGTTGGTCGCGGTGCCGGCAGCGCACAGCCCCAACTGGCAACCATCTTGGCTCGTGCAGGCGTTGCCGTCGTCGCAGTTGGTGGTCGCGGCCATCGGCAAGTGGGTACAACCCTGATGCCAGACCTTGTCAGTGCCCAGTTGGGGCACGGCCAGACAGCTATCGGCGGTGCAGCTGTTGCCATCGTCGCAATTGGGCGCCACACCGCCCGGCGAACAGGCGCTTGCCTTGCACAAATCCCCAATCGTACACGCATTGTTGTCGGTACACGGATTGACATTGGCGGCGAATGCGCAGCCTTTGGCCTTGTCGCAAGCGTCATCGGTGCACGGGTTGCCGTCGCTGCAGATCTTGCCACTGCCCGCACAGGCCCCGGCATTACAATGGTCGGCGCTGGAGCACGGGTCGTTGTCATCGCATTTGCCCGTGCCGTCGCCGCCGCCGTCGTTGGCGGTCCACATTTGGCGGTCGGCCGCGACCAGACACCACAGGCATGGATTTTGCAGATGCAGGGTCAAATTCGCCAAGCACAGTCCGTCGATCCAGCAGCGATCTTGAGCACATGGCTTGACGGCATCGGCAGTGTCAATGGCAGCACCGGCATCCACTGCGACCGTGACGTCATCGAGCGCCACGTCGGCGACCGTCGTCACGCCGTCGCTGGCTGCCGAATCGATTGGGGCCACTGCATCTATCGCCACAGCGACCTCAGCCGCCGCAGTGCTATCCGCTGCGGCTTGACCGCTGGCAGACATCACGGCCTCATCGGTGGCGCAGCCCAACTGCGCAACGGCAAGCCCGGCCACAGTGAGCAGCGAAAATGTCTTGACGGTCTGGCGAACACAATTCATCGCTTCACCTTGTTCTGCGGTCACAGGCGACCTTTGGCTAAGCCTATCGCAATCGGCCCTCGCGTGGTCATTGTCAGGTGGCGGTCCGCGCGGTGCTCACAAGATTTCACAGACAGGTTCCGCATGCCGCCCAATCGGCATCCTCAATGCATGAAACTCCCTGATCGGCATGTGGAATGTGGGCCGCAGCTGCGGCCACAGCAGGGATTTGGGGGCGGCGCGCCCCCCAGTTTCTAGTAAGGCCAGCGCCGGCCAAACCGTACAGAACAGCGACGGTCAGGCCAATTTTTGCGCCGCCACCGTCATCGCCGCTGTCCACGCCAGCTTGGGGTTGGGATTGAGGACCAGCGAGCTTTCCAGTTCAGTCAGCGAGTCGATCACCTCCGCCAACCGCGCGGGATCCACGCGACTGGCCATCGCCAACAGCGCCGGTTTGTGGCGGGCATGCGGTAAGCTACTGGGATCAATGGCGCAACACGTCAGCAAGGCGTCGCGCAGCACCGCGCGCAAGGCTTCGACGGCCCACTGCAGGTCAGCTCGGCTGAAATCGCCCTTGGTGGCTGCCAGGGGTTCCGCGTTGTCGCTGGAATCGCCGTCCGCCGTCACCTCGACGGCTTTGGCGCTGCGCAGGGCCTTGCCGATGCGTTCGGGCCAGAATGCGGCTTCGACGGCCGGCCGCGCTCCTAGCGATAAACCCAGTTCGGCCACCAAGTCGAGGACCGCGATCTTGGCCGGATCGGCCAGCGCCTTGCCCTGATCGAGCGAACCGGCAGCCAGCGCCGACGCGGCCTGAGCCACCAGCGGATCAACGCCCCCCTGTTGGAGCAACGCGGCCACGTCCACCGGCGACAACTCGCCAAAGCGCACCATCTGGCAGCGCGACCGAATCGTGTCCAACAGCGCTTGCGGCTTAGCGGTAATCAGCACAAACACCGTGGCTGGCGGCGGTTCTTCCAGCGTCTTGAGCAGCGCATTGGCCGCCGCTTCGTGCAAGCGATCGCACTCGTCGATGATCACGGCCTTGATGCGGCCAACAACCGGATCATAGCGCAGTCGATTCGTCATTTCGCGCACTTGTTCGATCTTGATAAACTGGCCGTCGCGCTCCAACACCGTCAGATCAGGATGCTGGTTGCGATTCAACGCTGCACACGATCGGCAAGTGCCGCACGGATCAGCATGGTCGGATGCCGGTTGCAAGCAGGCCAAACGTCCAAGCAACGCTTGAGCGACTGTGCGACGACCGACGCCACCCGGCCCGGCAAACAGGTACGCGTGGCCCCAGCGACCGTTGGCGATTAACTGTGCCAACAGGCGAACGTGCAGGGTATGGCCTCGAATTGTTGAGAGAGTAGGCCACAACATCGTCACATACTGTCGCATGTGGTGGCTGGCTACAAGGTGTTGCCCAACCGCGATCCCCCGCTTTGGGCGCATCTCGCCGTCACTGCGTCACTTTTCTGTCAGGGACGTACGAGAGTACGCCCCTGACAGAAAAGCTCCTTGCTTCTTGTCGAGCGACAGGGCACTGGCATCCCAAATCGGGGGCCGCGGGAATTTCGGTGGTGAATTTGGGCCAACCCCGAAAATGGTCAACGGCGCCGGTCGGTCGCGGCGAAAATCTTGCCGTTGGCGTGCAAGCGGCGCACAATGCCAAGTCACGGGCACCGCGCCCGTCGCCAGCGCAAGCGGCGCAACAGTTTGTTGTGCCACTTCCACTGCGCGGCTTGCATTCGAAGGCTCGGCCTAACAATCTGGCCAATCTCGACGCCTTGCCTGCATGCCATGACCACCCGTTTGGACGGTGCCCAGCAACCGTATGCAGTAGGGGCCATGCTCCGCGACCGCCGCTCCAATCCACGCTATCCATGCTTACTTGTAGGCGAAGCCAGACCTTCAGGTGTCGCGGCCTTTGAAGTCGTGTGCACCAGCATCTGTCGCGGCGGCGGCTTTTTTACCTGCCGCAACGCCGTGCATCCAGGCACCCCGGTGACCATCGTTTTTCGGCCCAGCGGCAGCGATGGCGCCATTATTGAATGCACGGCCGAATCGATGTGGCACAGCGCCAGAGGCGGCATCACTCCGCCAGGGTTCGGCGCCCGCTGGAAGTCGATTCACTGCAACAAAGGTGACGATATTCTGCGGGCGTTTGCCGCAGAACACCTGCGCTGGGTAGACCTGCCGGCTCTGCCCCTCGACGTTGAAGGCCGAGCGTTGCTGCGGCTGACCACCGATGGCAGGCCTTCGGGGGTGTTCAGTTCACAGGTTCAGGAGGCTGCACCGGCCGTAGCGGTCAGGCCAGCTTCCGTTCCGGTCGCAGCCGCACCGGTGCCCACACTTGCGGCCTCCAGAACGGCGGCGACCGGCCCCCTCGTCGCGGCCTCCATCCGCGAACCTGAACCGACTCACTTTGCCGCGACCCAGCCCGGCTCTCTTGCGACGTCACAGCCCGGCTTTATTGCGACGACCCAGCCCGGCTCTCTTGCGACGTCACAGCCCGGCTTTATTGCGACGACCCAGCCGGGCTTTATTGCGACGACCCAGCCGGGCTTTATTGCGACGACCCAGTCGGGCTCTATTGCGACGACCCAGTCGGGCTCTATTGCGACGACCCAGCCCGGCTTTATTGCGGCGACCCAGCCGAGCTACAGCCCAGTTGCGCCAAGAGCGGCGCCCTTTGCCATGGGTCGCGGGCCGCTGGCCGCGGTTGTTGGCCGCCCAGACAGTGCGCCGGTCGCCGCAGGGGATGCAGGTCGCTTGCCGCAGGTTACTCCAGCCGAATATGCCGGGCATTTTGCCGGCGACGTCGATGGGGGCCCGGCTGTCCCGACACCGCAGCCTAAGCCCAATCGCAAGCCCAGCCGACTGCCAGCGAGCGAAGCGACGTCACCTACAGTGCAGCCGTTTGAAAGTACACCTGAAGTGCTCATCCCTGTCAAAACGGCACGGCAACCCGATGGGCCCGCTCGCGCACCGATCGCGCTGGGTCCGGCGGCGTCGGCGCCCATCGAGTTCACTGAGCCGGAGATGGAGCCCTTTATCGCCCGGCCCAGCTTGAAGGGTCCAAACGCCCAGTCCACCCGAGCGAACGCTCGGCCAGAGCCCAGTGGCCGCACTTCGGGTCACAGTTCGGAGTTTGGCCAACTGCCAGCGCCTCCACCCGTGGCCCTGGAGCGTTCGGTGTCTGCTCCGACTGCTTTGCCGACTGCGGACAACACGGTAGATGCTGCCGCTGTCTTAAGTTCGCACTTGGCCGCAGCGTTTTCCAATGCCGAAGAAAACGGGCCAACGATCATGCTCGACCCTAGGACCATCAGCGACTTGGTTGCATTTGCCCAGCGGGCGGCGCTGCCTGCCGCTTCTGGTGATACTGCTGCGCCTCGATTCACGGACTCTGCTGCGCCTCGATTCACTGACTCTGCTGCGCCTCGATTCACTGACTCTGCTGCGCCTCGATTCACTGACTCTGCTGCGCCTCAATTCGATGCGCTGGAAGAGGAATTGCCGGCCAGCGCCTTCCACTCCAGTCATGTCACTGCCCCCGACCACGGTCAGGCTGGTGCCGACTTCGACCAATTTCAGGCCGCTTCGGTCGCCCCCATCACGGTGGTGACGGCACCTGAACTCCCCGATACTTATGAAGATCCTCTGGGAGATCTGCTCAATGCTCTGGACCGACCCAGTCAGCCAGCGGCGGCACCCACCGGGCCGGACACCCTTGCAGCGCAGGACCCTCACGGCCAAGGTTTTGGCAGTACTTGGGGGCCGCCCACGCCCAGAACGCTGGCGGCGCTTGGCAATGCCAGCGGTTCAGGGGCCGACAGCGGCGCTTTGGCAAGCCGATATGACCATGACCGCTATGTGGCGCCTTCAGAGCTGGACGGGCCCGCAGTCGACCCCAGCTTCGTCGCCAATCCGACCGTCTCGTATGGCCCGGCTGGCAGCAGCACCGGCGAACAACTCGCAGTATTGACGCCTGAGCGCACGGTCGCCGACGGCAAGCCGATTGGCTTCGGTCACGCCATGGCACTTCGGCCCGGTGCCGTTGCGACCACGGCGACCCCGTTTGCCTTACCCACAGTCGCGCCAAAGGAGACCACCGTGGCCTATGTGCGCGAGGTGCGACCGACCGCGCCACCGCCGATGCCCGAAATTGCCGAGTTGGATGCGCTGTTGATGCCGGTTGGCGGTGAGGCCACCGTCACCCTCAAGCCCGGCACCGTCCACCCGATTCTCGATCAATTGCCGCCGGGCGTGCCGCGGTCAATCTCTAATCGTTATGAGCAGTTGCAGCGAATCGGCCAAGGTGGCCACGGCGTGGTTTTTCGCGCAGTGGACAAAATGCTCGATCGCTTCGTGGTGCTCAAGTTCCTGCTGCAGTCGTCGCTATCCACCGAAATGGCCCGCAAGTACTTCATGCGCGAAGTCAAGCTGTCGGCCAGTCTCAATCACCCAAATATTGTTCACATTTACGATATTGGCAACACGGACGGCGTGTTGTGGTATGCGATGGAATTTGTCGACGGCGTCACCTTGTCGCAATACCTGCCGACGGGCAAGCCTGTCGACGACATGGGTTTTCTGTACTCGGCGTTTTCGCAGTTGTGTGAAGCCCTCGACAGCGCCCACGGTCAGGGCATTTTGCATCGCGATGTCAAGCCCGACAACGCCTTAGTGGCCCATGACGGTTGCGTCAAACTGTTCGATTTTGGCTTGGCGCGCATCGCCGATCAGGGTTTTGGCGAACAGTCTTTGCTTTTGGGCACCCCATTTTACATGGCGCCAGAGCAATTGACCGGCGGCAAAGTCGACCATCGCGCTGACGTCTATGCTTTGGGCATCCTGCTGTACCGGATGTTGGCCGGCGAATTGCCGTTTCGCGACGGCAACATTTTTGCTGCCCATGTCCTGGAGCCAGTGCCGGATCCGCGGCAGTTTAACCCACAACTCAATGAATCTGTGGTTAAGTTGCTCCTCAAGATGTTGGCCAAGCAGCCCGAGCAGCGCCCCTCTAGCTGTCGGCCTATCGCCGTCGATTTGTGGACCGCGATGTTTGGTGGCGGCTAAACGCTCGTCGGCCTTGACTCTTTTCCGACATGCTTATCCATGGGTTAGGAGCTGTCCCAGAATAAGTCATTCTGAGACTGGTTCCGTTTGCTAGCTTTGTTCGTCGCTAAGCTCGCGTCCTGAAAGGCCGACTCGCCGCTCCGGCGGTGTGCGAGTCGATCAAGTTATTCTAGGAGCCTGTCGGAAATCAATCGGTTGTGAAGTGTCTATCAGGTTATACACAATGAATCTATTACGATCCAACAGGCTCCTAGCCAGTCAACTATTCTCAACTGTCCGAGAACTGCCCGGAGTGAATCCGTTCAGTTTCAGACAGTTGCCTCCGTCTAGCCAGACGGCGCTAGGAGCGAGTCGGAATACGCCGACACGCTCCCAAGACAGATACTTAGCCGCCCTATCGAGCTTGGCCCCGACTCGATTTGGGCCGGTGCTCGCAAAATCCATCCGATTTGTCGGTGCCTTTGGAGTTGCGCAGCAGGCGAATTGGAGTAGCTTATAGGCGAGGCTTGCCGCCTTGTAGTGCCAGCAGCGCCCACCGCCCATTTGGGGAGCCGTTCATGACCTTGCCGCGCGCCATTTGCAGCCAATTGTCCAGTTGTGCTGTGTTCCTCTCTACTTTGGCAGCGCCCCTGCTGGTCGCCCCCAACGCCTACGCCGAAAAGGTCATTTGGCACTACGACTCGCTGCCCTCGGTCATGGACGATCTGGCCACCGGCCTCAAGCAGCATCCGATGTACGCGCATCCCGGCTTTGTCAAAGGTGAAGCTTGGGGCGTGCTGTTTAAACCCAAGCCTGAAGACTATCCGGTCAAGATCTTAACCGTTGAATTGGTCATGGCGCAGGCCGAAGGTCAAAAGGACCAAAAAGGCAACTTCTCCATCGAGATTTACAATGATGACGGCGCGGGCCCCGCGCCCAAGGCCGCACCGGTATTTAGCATTACTACCAATGACTTTGCCGCAGGTGGCAATATCGGCCAGCCGGTGGTTGGCAATAACGGCATGATTTACTCCTTTGACTGGACCAAGCCCGAAAACCATCCGCCGCTGATCGACAAGGGCAATATTTACCTTGTGATTCGCTATTTAGAGGAATCAGCGAGTCTGGAGTCCATGTGGGGCAAGTCGGAGTGCACCAAAATGGTCACCGGTTTGGGTCTCGACTTATGCGGCTGCCAAAAGCTCGCCGCGCTCACCGAACAGAAGGCCACCATCAAGGGCGTCAACTTAATGAACATCGTGTGGCCGCTCGGCACCTGTTCCGGCACCAAAGTCTGGAAATTTGTAGAGCAAATCTCCACGACCAATGTGGACATGAAGGGCAATTTCATCTTGCGCATGGGCGTCGATGGCGTCGCCCCGGTCGACCCCGATGCTGGCGGCAGTTCAGGTGGGGATACCTCAAGCGGTGGCAGCGACGCTTCCGTGGTCAAAGACACCGCTGTGGTCGCGCCGGCCACCCCTGAAATCTCAGCCGTCACCCCCAACTCGGGTCCAGCTGACAAACCGAACTCAATTGATGTTTACGGCAAGAATTTTCAAAAGGGCCTGACGGCCAAGTTGGGCATCGAAGCGATCAAGGTCAACAACGAAACCGTCACCAGCAACGGCTTTTCCGCCGTGGTGGTCGGCCTTGGCCCTGGCATTTACGATCTGGTGGTCAAAAATCCCGACGGTTCGTTCGCCATCAAAGCAGAGGCGTACACGGTCAAGGCGGCAGTGGCAGCCGACGTTCATGTCGCTGAATCTGCTCCAGAAACTGTCGGAGAAACCTCAGTTGAGACCGCCAACCGCGGCCCCGAAACCGGATCCGGCGGGCCTTTTTCGGTAGAAGCAGTCAGCCCGACCTGTGTGGCCACCAGCAAAGATGTGTTAGTCACCGTACTTGGCTTGGGCTTTGTCAAAGGCATGAAATTATCGGTGGGATCGGTGACCCTACAGGCCGTCGATGTGCAGACCCCGGGCAAAGTTTCTGGCTTGTTACCCAAGGGTTTGGCCGTCGGCGAGTACACCCTGTTTGCTGAACTTGCCACCGGTGAGCAGAAAGCGCTGGCCAACGCCGTGCGGGTGGCGATCAGTTGCGAACCCTCAACCGTAGGCAACAGCACTGCCAGCGGTTGCTCGGCGGGGGCGCAGCCACGCGGCCCCGCAGGCTGGCTCACCGTTTTGGTGGCAGCAGTCGCCTTGATGTTCCTTGGCTTGCGCCGCCAACGGCTCGCATTTAGCCGTCGCTAGCGAATTGCCAATCCAGCCATTGCAGCCAAGTCGGCATTTTGACTGAGCTGCTGGCGAGTCCTCAGGAACTGTGACAGAACAAGTTGTTCTGTCACAGGGTTCCATTTGCTTGCTAGGTGGGTCGCAAGCTCGCGACTTTGCAAGTCGACTCGCCGCTCCGGCAAAAATCAAATCGATCGACTTAAATTGTCACAGTTCCTCAGCTGGCTGTCATCCAGGCCCAAACTGGGCAGTCCTCAGAAACTTGACCACTAAATCCCGCACTTGCGAGTCATCCATAATCCACGTATGGGTTGCCGGAACTTCCACATAGTGATGATCGGCCGCCGGTCGCGTTTCGGCAGCCGCCACAGTGCCGTCGCTAGCCAAATCAGCAGGCAACACCCCCAGCGCCCGCGTTACCCACGAAATTGGATTACCCCAATGTAGTCCGACTGTTCCAGCGATGACTCCCAACGCTTCAATGCGGCCATGGCTGTGCCAGTCCGCCGCCGGCACCGCCACTTCGCTGCCAGCCGGGCCGTAGAACCACTGAAAAATCTTCAAATGCACGAACGCTCGCGCCACTCGGCTGCCTTGCAACGGCGGCGCCAAAAGGACCACCCGCCGCAAAGGCAGCAGTTGGGACAGCCGCAGGGCGACGACCCCGCCCAATGAATGGGTCACGGCGCAGATCGGCAACGTCAACGCCCGTGGCCCAAATTCCGCCAGCAGCTGAGCGTGGACCGCTGCCGCCGCCGCCGCCACTGGCATTTTGCGCGACGGCCACGTCCAGTTCCAGGTGGCAAACCCTAGTGATTGTAAATGCTTAGCTAGGCCACGCATCGACAATTCCGAGCGCGCCAGTCCGTGCAGCAAGATGACCAAGGGCTTGGGTTCCAAGCGTTATTCCGGTTGCGGCAGCGGCCGCTCAAACAAGGGTTCCATGTCGGCCGGTCGGTATTTGTCGACCAATCGCACCACCTGATCTTGCAGATGATCGCGAGTTTTCCTCAGCGCAATCAGCTCTTTGCGCAGCACCACCATCCGAGCGGCGGTGTGCAGGATTTCCCACACCCGCAGCCCCTTCTCGAACGCGCGCAGCGCCGCCCAACCGCTCAACGGCAACACCACGGCCAGCCCCACTGCCCAACGCCAATCGGCGTACCAAGCCGTCAACCCAATCATCAGCCCATGCAGCAACGGCACCAGCACCAGCCCGAGCATCAGCTTGGTGGTGCCAATGACATCTTTGCGCGGTGCGACTTTGGCGCCAATCAGGCCGATCACCAAGGCGATGGGCCCTTGCAGGACAATCCCCGGGATCGCCAGCGGCGACCACACCAAGGCGTCCATCAGGCGCAAGGCACACTTACCGGCGATCTCCCACGGTCCGACGTGGCGCAGCACATCGCCGTCGTCCAAGTCCAGTAGACGCAATTTCGCTAAATAATCACGCACTTGACCTAGAAGCGCTTGAACGTCGGCCAGATCCTTGACCAGAGGATAGGCGGCGTTGAATCGGCGCGCCAACTCGACCCGCTGCCACAGGGCAATCCCAGGCGGTTGATACAACCGCCGAACTGCACTGAGAATTCGCGCCGTATCCCAGTCTTCGCTGTTCACTGTCAGTTCACGCAAGGCGCCATCAATGTCGAGCGTCAACTGCCGAGCCGCCGCTTTTTCATCGCGCAAATAAGCGTGCCGCCACTGCTCGCCCACCTCGATCGGCGCGCCGTACCACACAACTACGCGACTGCGAAAGCGTTTGGGGTGGATGTAGGTCAGGCCCACCGGGATCACGTCCACCGCTTGATCGTGGCGATGCGCCGTATCCAAGGCAATCCGCGCCGCCCCGGTCTTAAAGCGCTGCAGTTGCGCTTCGTCGTGACTGAGCCCTTCGGGGAAGATGCCCATCGCGCCGCCACCGGCCAGCACTTGCGACATCGCCTCAAACATCGAGGAGTTATCGACCTTGGCGTGTTCCATCTTGCGCTGAACGGGGACCGCGCCCACTCCGTTCAACAGCAGTCGCATCGGCCAGCTCTTGAACAGCACATCTTTGGCTGCAAACCGCACCGGCCGCGGGCAAGTCACAATAATCAGTAGAGGATCCAGCAGCGAGTTGGGATGGTTGCCACACAACAGCGCCGCCCGCGCGCCGTCATCGGGCACATTTTCGCGGCCGATCACCTCGACTTGGCGAAAAAACACCCCGACTGGAATTTGAAGCACTGCGCGCAAGATGTGATACAGCAACACGTTGTCCCCGCCGTTACCTGCCGCATTCGACCACCATCGCCAAGTAGCTTGATTGACGACAATGCGCAAGCGACCCAGCCGATCCAGTTGCCGCAGGCCGTGGCGCTGCCGCTGCCAAGCTGGGCTGCGCCGCCGCCTTGCCCGCAACGCAACTTTGTGGTCAATTCCGGCGGTCTGCAATCGGCTCCCGACTCGCCAGTAGCCAAGTGCGCAGACTCGGTTCCATCAATCGAATCCGCAAGTTAGCTGCTGCGGCAACCTGAAACCTTGGAGATTGCCATGTCCTTTATGACCCAGTTTGAGTTCACCTTGCCGCGCGGCTTTGTCGATAAGGACGGCGTCGTCCACAAGAAGGGCGTGATGCGTTTGGCCACCGCCAAGGACGAGATTCTGCCGCTGCAGGACTACCGCGTGCAAAACAACCGTGCGTATTTGGTCATTATTTTGCTGTCACGCGTGATCGAGCAGCTCGGTGGCCTCAAGTCAATCAACCCCTCGATTGTCGAGTCGCTGTTCTCGGTCGACTTGGCGTATTTGCAGGACTTCTATCGCCGGGTCAACGAAGAAGGCACGGCGATGATCAAAGCCAAGTGCCCAGAATGTGGCCATTCCTTCGAAGTGGACACCGGAGGTGATCTGGGGGAATCGTAAGCTACCCCCTGGAACGACTCTACCAGGAGGTAGCGTATATCGCTTACCACTTTCACTGGCCGCTCGACGAAATCTTGGTGATGGAACACAAGGAGCGCCAGCTCTGGGTCAAGGAGATCTCCGAAATCAATAAGGAGATCAATAAGTCGCGCAAATAAGCACCCGACGATCGGGCAGGACCGGCGACGAGATCGCGCTATTGGCTGATTGCCGATCCGCTCGTGGCGTGCAGGCCAGAGCTGGGAGCAAAGCCACGCAAGTGTTAGGAAATTTAGGCATAACCTGAGTGGCAACTAGCCAACGCCCGCACAACGGGCCGCCCGCGCTTGGACGTCAGCGCGCACAAGCAAGTGGCCGACCCTTGGGCGCCCACTACGACAGGAGTTGACTAATGGTGGCCACGCGATCGCCCGGTGTGTTTATGGAGCGTGGGGTGACGCGCTCGGCCGAATTGGCGCTGTTGCCTAGCGGCATTCCGGTCTTCTTGGGAGTGGCGGAGCGCGGACCGACCAACGAGCCGATTCGCGTCACCAGCATCGAGGAGTTCTGGAGGTATTTCGGCAAGTTGCCCGAGTTTATTACCCCGACATACATGGCGGTGGCGATCGATGGCTTCTTCGTCAACGGCGGCCGTGAGTGCTATGTGATGCGGATCGCCCACTTGTTTGAGCGCAATCCGCGCGACGACGACCGGCCGTCGCTGGCGGGCAGCGATCGCTTGGACTTCGCGATCAAGTCGTCGGTGCGTTTGCGCGACGGCGCCAAGCAAAATACGCTGCAAATTCAGGCGCTATCCGAGGGCACTTGGGGCAATGCCATTCGCGCCAGTGTGCAGCAACCGCCGTCGTCGGTGCAGACTTTTTTGACCGTCGATGGCCAGCCCGAAGAATTTGGGGTGATGGTCAAGTCGACGTTTGGCTTCGCGCGCGGCAGTCACATCAAGCTTTCGGATGGAAAACAGGAGACCTATCGCGTCCTTACCGCAGTCGAAGGTCGGGTCCTGTACTGGTCTGAGCGCGAGCCGTTGGAGACCACGTTTTCGTCGTCGGCGCCGACGATCGTCGAACCCGTGGGCTTCGATCTCATTGTCGAGACCCACAATCAGCGCGAAGTGTTCCGTGACCTCAATCTGGCTCGCCAGTCGCCGCGGTTTGCCGAACGGGTCATCAACGGCGTGTCCCAGTTGATCACCGTTACCGATCTGCAATCGATGTCGCCGATGCCCCAACGCCTGCCGGCCGAAGTGGCGCAAGCGCAGCTGGACGGCGGTGCCGACGGCCTGTTTACGGTGCGCCCCGAAGATTTTATCGGCATGGACAGCGGCCCAGGCCAGCGTTTTGGGCTGTGGGGCATTGCCGAACTGGAACAGATCGATCTCATCTGCCTGCCCGATTTGCCGTGGTACGTCTCCAAGGGTCTGTGGACGGCCAAGGACATGGAGGTCGTGCAGCAAGAGGCAGTCAACGTCTGCGAATACACGACCGATCGCTTTGCCGTGCTCGATCTGCCGCCCGATACCAATCCGGCCGGCGCGATGCATTGGCGGCGGCTGTTCGATTCTTCCTACGCGGCTTTTTACTTTCCGTACCTGCAACCCTTAGGCGAGCAACGAAAAGTGCCACCATGCGGTCACGTCGCCGGGGTCTACGCGCGCTGCGATCGCGACGTCGGGGTCTTTCGCGCCCCGGCCAATGAGGCCTTGCAAGGGGTTGTCGACTTGGAGCTTTTTCTGCAGCAGGGCGACATTGCGATGCTCAATGGCGAAGGCGTCAACTGCTTGCAGATCTTTTCCCAGCGCGGAATTCGGGTGTGGGGCGCAAAAACGGCCAGTTCTGACACGCAGTTACGCTACGTCAATGTTCGGCGGACCATTTTGGCGATCGCGCGGGCGTTGCAGCGCGGACTGCAGTGGGTGGTGTTTGAGCCCAACGATGAACGGCTTTGGCATGTGGTTGAACGCGACGTTTCGTTCTTTCTCGACTCGTTGTGGCGCAAAGGGTATTTGAACGGCGCTCAGGCCGAGCAGGCCTTTGTGGTGCGCTGTGATGGCGAACTGAACTCGCTGGAGTCGATTGACGACGGCCAAGTCCTGCTCGATGTTTGGCTCGCGCCGCTGCGTCCCGCTGAGTTTTTGGGGGTGCGAGTGGTGCAGGAAATCGAGGCCAGCGCCGAGGAGCGTGGGGCGTAAATACCCCACTGCGCTCAAACCGCCGTGCATTTGGCACGGGCTGTGCATACGATAACGCTGGAACCGCTGGCCGCACTGGGCAAACGCTCAGTGTGCGGCCCTCAAGTTGCCCCGACCCGTTGCGGCCTGTTCTGTAACCCAGATGGCTAGTTGGCCGCCCAAATCGTGTGCTGCCCATCGTGACCGACCTCAAACAGCCAACCGTGACCGACCTCAAACAGCCAACCGTGACCGACCTCAAACAGCCAACCGTGACCGACCTAATCCAGTCAGCAGCGAGGTTTTCCATGGCGAGTATCCAAGCATCCAACTCCAGCTCGACTGGCCAGCAGACTGCTAACGCCTCCAAATCCACGGTTGCCGCCAGCCTTTCACTGAGCCAAGGCACCTTCTTTGCGCTGCCAGCCGTGGCGCCGATGACGTTCGATCTTGGCGCCGAAGTTGAAGAAATTCTTGCGATCTCTGCCATGGACGCGCCCAAGGCCAAGGCCAAAGGCCCAGCCAAGGCGACCAAGCCGGTCAAGGCTACCCCTGGGCAAAAGCAGGCGTCGTCGACGGCTGCCAAGCCCAATACCGCCGTCGGCAAGGCGCCGCCCAAAGCCAAGACCAAACAGGTGCCCAATATGGAGCCCGGCAAGCTCGACCCGGTAGCGCTCAAAGGCTCAGGTAGTGCCAATTCTGCGAGTACCGGCGAAGTTGGAAGTCCCGATGTTGCTTACGCATTCACCATTCAGATGAACGGCACCACCTATGGCATGTTCAGCGAAATCGGCGGCGTGTCGTGGAAAGCCGAGCCCGTACCGGTGCGGTCTGGCGGCAACAACGAATGGGCCTACAACATGCGCGGTCCCGGCAAGTTTGAGCCACTGACCCTGAAGCGCGGGTGGTTTGCTTCAAATTCGGAGTTTTTTCAACTTCTTCAGCAAGGGCTGTCGGGCAACAGCGCACCCACTGCCGCCGGTGCTGGTCGGTTCGCCATGACGATCAACTGCTTGAATCGCAAGTACGACGTCATTGGCCACTATGACTTCAGCGACTGCTTCTTTGTCGAATACACCGGCCCTGGCTTCAATTCGATGTCCGGGCAAGTCGGTTTCGAACAGGTTCGTATCGCTTATAACTTTTTCAACTACAGATTGGCGAGTTAGGCGCGCCACGCTGGCAACCGCAACTGCCAAACTCGTACCGTAACCCTGACTAGTAACCCTGACTAGTATACCTGACTAGTAACCCTGATCGGAAACCCTGATTGGAAGCCCTGAGGTGCCCCGTGGTCGACGAACCAAACGCCACAGACCTCCCCGTCGCCGCCGGCCTGCCGGGGGCCCAGCCCGGTGTGTCCAATGCGGACGACGCCTTGACCCTGCACCAGCAGGTTTTTGCGCGGTGGCACGGCGATAGTGCTTGGCGTGGAATGGCACAAGCGCGTCCACTGCACGCTGTTTTGGGCCAAAAGCAGTGGCTCAGCGGTCTTTCCGGTTTGGCGTCTTTGGGTAGCGGTTTTGGTCCGCAAGCTTGGAATTTGGCGACCCAAATTGCCTCTTCTCCCCAAGTCTTAGCGCGCGTAACCACGCAGACTCGGTCATTGCAGCTGGGCGACTTGGCCGAGCTGGTGCAAGTCGTTCTGGAAGAACTTGAACTTGATTCCGAATTGGCAGGGCTTGAGGGCGAAATTGCGCTCACCCGCTCTGGGGCATCCGCCGCCAAGGCGAATTCGAAAAACGCTACACTGAGCAGGGCTACACTGGCCAAGTCCGCACTGGCCAAGTCCGCACTGGCCAAGTCTGGCGCCGGGCCTACGGGCCAAAAAGCGCCGCGAGGACGCAAAGCTGCGGTCGGCCAATCCGCCACTGCCATCGCTAAGCACACCCAGTTGCGTGATTTGCGCCGGTTGCTGAGCCAGTTGAAAGCGACCACCACTGACCACGCCGGCTATTCGGCAGCGACTGCTGGTGAAAGTGCCGCATATTCGGCAGTGACCGGTCCCGACGAGTTGCGTCGCGGCGGTGGACACGGAGGGGTCTTCTCACCCCAGCTCCCCACCCCTGCGGGGCAGGCGGGCCCCGCTGACCGTGAGATTCTTGGCACCTCAGGCATGGGCGAGCGCTCGATCCACGGCTTTGATACGCAAGGGCTTTCGCTTGCTGCGCTCCTCAAGGGCGCGGTCCCGTCACGGGCAGACGACCGCGGCAGCTCAGCCGCTGGGCGTCTCGGTGCGGCAGTTGGCGGCGGTTCGCGTCTGGCGAAACTGCTAGGACCATGGAACCAGAAAGACGCGCAGTCCGCTGATCCGCAAGCGTTCGTCGGCGACCTTGGCGTTGCAAGCCGAGTTCCGCGCACGCTGCGCTGGAGCCAAAGTGCCACCGATCGGGCCTTGCTGACCATTCATGAGTCGTTATCCGCCGCGGATCTATTCGATGGTTCAGATCTGCAGTCTGCCTCTGATTTGCAGTCCAGCGCCGATCCAAAATCCACACGCGGCCAAGGCGCTGGCGCGAATTCTGTTGTTCAGCCGGGTGCACAATCGGGTGCACGGTCTGGTGGTGCAAACCTAAGCTTGGCGGCCGGTAGGGCTGCACAACCTGCGGATCGTTCCCGCGTTGGGGCCGAGATCGGCTCAACATCGGCACTGGCCAGCACAGTGGGCTCTCGCGCTACAGGCAGTCGCAATGACTGGCGAGCCGCAGCGGCTGCGTGGCAGCGGCAACTCGTTGGTCCGCGAGTCGGGCCTGCCCGCTCACCAGTCGATGGCTTGAGCCGCGATCGTGACGTCGGCTCGGCCGGCACTTCGACGAGCCAAGGCCAGATTGCATCTCAGTCGACGGGCGGTGGCGACCATCGCGCTCGCCGCGGTCGCCGTCATCAGGGCCCACTTGGTGGTCCAGCGGCTGCTCTTGGCGACCTTGCAACTTCTGGCTCGCACTTGACCGCCCTTACCGCCGCGGTCGATCAAGCGCGCAGCCACCTGCATCGGGCGGTCTTGGCAGCGCAGGGCGCACAACTGGCCACCGCGGTTGCGCCCTCGCAGGCTTGGCAGCGCTACGAAACGGCAGCCATTGCCGCTCAGCGTGGCCAAACGCCAACAGCAGTAGCCGCGATTGCATTGGGCGATCGCTTGGGCAGTGGTCGAGTCCGCCAACCGGCAGGAGCGGGAGTAGGCGAATCGGCTGGCGAATTGCTCGGAATTGCCCCTGAATTTTCTGACTACGCGGCTGAACAGCCGATTGTTGCCAGTGACACGGTGCGCACCATTGCTGCCAGCAAGGGCGAACAGCGGCCTCTAGGTGCGGTCGGTGTATCCCGTCAGGCACAGGCGACCCCTTGGACCCAGTATGGCTCGCCAACACGTTCACTAGCATCGTTGGGTGCAGGCTCACAGTTCAATGCGCAGTCGGCGCCGCACCGTGCTGCGGGCGCTGCCAGTGGTGTGCCTGCGTGGCTGATGGGTCAGTCCGCGCCTGCGCAGGCAGCCCTAGTCGGTGGTCGGCAGGCAGTTGATGTCGCTGGGCGGCCCTCGTCAATGGCCCAAAATGCATCGTTCAGTGCTGCTGGGGCGGCACGCATGGCTGGCGTAGCGGGCCTGACAGGAGCGACAGCGGCGGGCTTGAGTGCGCGCTTGGGTGAGCGCGCCAGCATGGGGGTTACCTCAGCGCAGCCCGCATTGACTGCTAGCGACCGTACTGTCGCGGCTGGTGTGGATTTGACGCGGTTGGGCGGATCCACCGGCGCGGCCATTGCTCAGTTTGTCGCCGACCACGCTGTCAGCCATCCGGCAATAGACAACGCCTTCTCGCTGGCTGGCAGCGGCGGACGCGCGCATCTAAACGCTGCACCTAGGGCTAGCGCTGGGTTCGATGGCACCATCGGTCAATGGGTTTCGTTGCGGGACGACGGCGGTCAAGAACTTGACTCTGGTTCCGGTGGTCCTAGCGCCGCAGTCATCCAAGGCAATTTAGGCGGGTCCAGCGCGAATGTCGGATCTGCGCCGCCCACTGGCGTCGGTTCAGGCAAAAGTGGCG
>SHZD01000054.1 GCA_009692465.1 Myxococcales bacterium | reverse complement strand
CAGTTCTTGGACAGTTGAGAATATCTGAGAAGCTAGGAGACCGTCGGATCGCAATAGATTCATTGTGTATAACCGCAAAGATATTTAATAACCGATTGATTTCCGACAGGCTCCTAGAGCGGTGGCGCAGGCTCGTTCATCACTGCCACAGGCGATTCGGGCGAGAGCAAGTACGACTCGATCGACCTACGCAAGGACCTACTTTTCCAACACGACCGTCGAGTCGGCTTGAAAAGGCACGAGTTAGCGACCTACTTTTCCAGCACTAGCGTTGAGTCGGCTTGAAAAGCCGTAAGTTGGCGACTCACGCGGCCAGCGAACCAGGCCTACATCAACGGAAGCGGCGAGGCGGCATTGGGAAACATTTTGCGCGCCGCGTCCTTGCGTGCAGTGATCAGGCCATTGAGGGTCTTGCGACCAGTGGCGGTGGTCAGTTTGGTCTGCGCTGTAGCGAAGCGCGTCTGCAGCTCGTCCAAATAGGCCTGCAACTTCTCGTCGGCCTGTTCTTCGCTGAGCTTGCTATCCACCAGTGCCGTCAAGTAGGCCGACCGGGCCGGACTCAGCGTGCCAAAGGCTTTGGCCTTGACTTTGGCCGCCAACAGCGTGCGCACCCGCAAATCGACTTCAGCCGGCTTGACGGGCAACGCGGTTTTGACCATTTCGCCGTACAATCCACAGCGCGCCGCCGAAAAAATGTCGCGCTCGTCGTCAACCAACCGCAGCGCTCGAACTGTACGCGCCTGTAAGTACTGGCGCTTTTGTAAAAACACTTCCATCGCCCGATCGTGCTCGGAGCGCACCGGCATCTGAAACACCGGCAAGTCGCCACTGGCATCCGCCGGCACCAATTCCGTCCCCGCCGACGCATCCACATCGACGAACAGTTCGTTAGGAATGGTGTCTAGGGCATTGACGAAGTTCAACTCGGTCTCGCAAAACGACGACTTCAGCAACAACTTGACGCCGCCGGGAGTGGAGCCCTCAATCGTCATCTGGCCAAACCCGATCTTGTTGCTGACGGTGCCTTTGCTGGTCATGGTCAAGTCACCTTCGATCCAAACCCGAATAGCGGCGCGCATGATCTGTTCGAGATCATTGGCAAACGACGAGCGGTTGTGCTTATTGGTCGCGTCGCGGGCCTCGCTGACCACCGCTGCCGTCTCCCCTTTCAGCTTGGAGTCCTTGGGGAACTCATTGACTACGCTCACCCAATTGGTCCAAGGGCGGCTCATTTCGTTCATCAACGGGCCGCCATTGGCATGGCAGGTGAAGCAAGCGCCTGTTTCTTTGGCGGAAGTGATGGACTTGCCCGCCGAGGTCAGCTCAAAACGGATCAACTTGCCGTCAACCTTGCGCACGACGCGCACCATGGTCCCCGGCTTGCCGGTGCCGTTGCTGAAAAACACGTAGAAATTATAGGTACCTGTGCGGCGATCCAGCGCCATGACCTCTAACGGCGTGAACAGCATCGGGTCGCCCTTGCTGGCGTTTGGCGCATCGGGAGCGCTGATCAGCGCCGCCATCAAGCTGAAACTCTTGACTACCGCGTCTGGATTAGAGGTGTCGGTGTTGCAGCCGGTGATCACTGCCCGCGGCATTAGGGCCACGCCGAGTTTTTGCTGGCCGGTCGCGCGACTGCTCTCTTCTTCGACCACGAAAATCTCTTTGGAGTCGGTTCGCACACACTGCCGGCCGACTTTGAACAATTTTTCGTATTCCTGAAAAGTCCCCGGCACCAGCTGTGGCTTGCCCTTGAGCACATCGGAAACACGATCGTCGCCAAAAACCTGCATGGTTTCTTTGAATTCTTGGTCGTCGCCGGTCGTTGCCTCTTGGGTTGCGCACGCCAGCGTGCCAACCGAACCACAACAGAGCAGGGCGATCGCCGCCCAATAACGTGAAAATTTAGCGAAACGCATGGTTCACCTGACTAAATTGGATTCGTGCCTGCTGACTGAATTGAATCCGTGGCTGGCTGACTGAATTGAATTCGTGGTTGGCTGACTGAATTGAATCCGTGGTTGGCTGACTGAATTGAATCCGTGGCTGGCTGACTAAATTGAATCCGTGCCTGCTGACTGAATTGAATCCGTGGCTGGCTGACTGAATTGAATCCGTGGCTGGCTGACTGAATTGAATCCGTGGCTGGCTGACTGAATTGAATTCGTGGTTGGCTGACCAGTCGATCGAATGCGGTGCGCAGGCCAAACGCAAGTGGCGGCGCTACAAACTAGGGCTACTTCGTCCAGCCGTTGTTGTACATCGAGCAGAAATTGCCGGTTTGGGTTCCGGCCTTTTGCAGGGCGCGAATCGGCGCTTGCATCACGATGTCCTGGGCAAAGCGATCGCGGCAAAACGCGGTCAGGTCGTTCTTCCACTGGGCCTTGAACGCCATGTTGGAGACTTCCGAGGTGCTGGCGTCACAAATGACCAAGTGCTTGTATTCTTTGCCGTCAATTTGGGCAAAGCGACAGGCGGTGGGCAGGGCTTTATTGGTCCAACCGGTAAACGTAAAGCCATCCACCGCATCGGGAATGCCGACGTATTCGACCGCACATTCAGTCACCGCGCGGGTGACGCGCGTGCAAATCATCGGGTCGCTATTGCGCCACGTCACGCCGCCAGACGCCTTGCTGCGCAGGCACGCCGAAATGTCGCGCTGGTCCTCGAAATCAGCTTCGCCGGGCACGGCCACCCGCGCGCCGAGATTGACGGCCGCGGCCCACAGCTTTTCATCGGCCAGATTCTTAGTCCTGCAGGCAGTTTTAAGCGAAGCGGCCTTGCTTGGCGTCTTCAGCCCAGCGACCATGCACGCCGCCTGCCGCGCTTCGTCCACCAACGCAGCCTTGGCCTTGGTGGCGTCAAAATTGGCGCCATTGGTGCCGCCGCTGGCGTTGCGGGCACAATCGACTACCAAGGCCGTCGCCGCCCCGCGGGTATTGAAGCCAACGCTCATCACCGCGGCCTTGCCCAAAGCGTCGATGTCGGCTTCGGCCAGGGTCGTCGCGTTCAAGTTCTTGACATCCTTAAGCTGAGTCGCCAACGTCCGCCCAAACTTGAGGGTTTCCGGCGACTGGTACGGCGGCTTGATGTCGGCGTACACCGACGAGAACAAGCACGAGACCTTGCCGCCCATGATATCGGTGGTCTTGGTGGCCAACCTGCCAGCCGAGATGGCCTTGTATTCGCAGTACTCTTGGCCCAGATCTTTGCCGGTGACGCCCGGGACGTCGCCACAGGCCCAGCGCAACACCCCTTCTTTCATGTCGGTGTCGCGAATCGCCTTGTGCCGCTGGAAGATTTTGCTGCACACCAGCGCTTGATCGTAATGGTTGGTGGTGGCCGCGGGGATCAGTTCTTGATCGTCGCCCGTTACCGCTGCCGCGCCCGGATCAGCACTTTCGCAGCCGCTAACCACGAGTCCAGCCCCGGTCAGAAGTGCAGAAAACACAACCGCGGTCGACGCCTTGTAACTGCGAAAAAAACGAGTACCGCCCATAAGAATCCCCACTTAGCGGCGTGACCTTCACAAAAGTGCGCAATTGAGTCTGCCGCCCGCGCGCAATGTTACCACGGTTATTCGGCTCCGACAAGGCAATTTTGGCGCAGTATCGGGCGTTTTGTGCCAAAAGCGCTCGAGTTTGGGCTGCCAACGGCACCGCTGACAGGGTCGCCGCTCGCTACCGTATTTGTCGTCACTGGCACGGCGTGGCAGACTCGCAGGGGTGAACGCCGCCTTTGCCCTTGATCTGACCTTGTACGCAATTTGCCTTGCTGGGCCCGTCTTTGCAGTGCGATTGACCGGTTGGCTCGCGGGTGACGGGCTGACGCAGATCGGGGTCGGCCTCGGGTTGGGGCTGTTTGGGGTGCCAATGCTGGCCTACACCTTGGCCGTTGCTGGTCAAACCCATATTCATCAAGGCCTTCTGCTCGGGTCTAGCGCGGCGATCGTCGCGGCTGGCGGGATCGTTCATCTTGCTCGGCGGCGGTGGCCATGATGCACACAGCCGATCCCAAGCCGCGCTGGCTGTTGGCGATTCACGAAGATACCAACGCCAACGCGACCTTGTTTCGCGACAATCAGGTCCATTTTGCCGTCGCTGAGGAGCGCCTGACCCGCGATCGTTTTGCCGGTGGCTTCCCCGTGCAGGCAGTGAGCGAGTGTCTGCGCTTTGCCGGCATTGAGCTGACCGATGTCGACGCGGTGCTGCCGGCCAACCGCCACCACTTTCTGCCGCGGCTGGCTCCTGGGCTTATCACCGGAGAAGAACACGATTTTTTTGGGGCCCGCCACAAGGCGTGGGTGTATTTTCAGCACGCGATGACGCGCAGTTCGGCGATCGCTTGGCTGACCGAGAGCCTGTCGCGGGCACTGTTGCAGCGCAAGAAGCTGCCAAAACTGTTGGATTTTGTCGACCATCACACTGCGCATGCTGCTTCGGCTTGGCTGACCAGCGGTTGGCCAGCGTGCCTGTGCGTGACTGCGGATAACATGGGCGACGGCTGGTCGTCCAAAGTGTTTGTGGCCAATTCCGCTGGCTTGCAGTTTCAATACGGGTCGACGGCGCGGCACTCTCCGGGCCAGTTTTACGGCGAAATCGCGCAGTTGCTTGGCTTTCACAACTTGCTGGCGGGCAAAGTCACCGGGTTGGCGGCCCATGGCGATCCCGCGGTGTGCTATGCGCAGATGGAGACGCTATTTGGGCTAGATCCAGCCGGTCGGTCGTTTACTTCGCCGGGATTATGGTGGAGAAACAAGCAGGTAGGTGCCTATCGCTCGCTACAGGGCCATAAACCGGCTGACGTCGCCGCCGCGGCTCAACGCCGGTTGGAAGATGTGTTGGTGCGCTATGTGCAAACGGCGGTGCGCGAAACGGGCTTGCGCAAAGTCGCACTGGCCGGCGGCGTGTTTGCCAATGTCGTTGTAAATCAAAGGATTTTGTCTTTGCCGGAGGTGGAAGCGATCTGGGTGCATCCGGCGATGACCGATCAAGGCATCAGCATGGGCGCAGGGTTGTGCCATTTGCAGCAGACTCACGGCTTGCAGCCCGAACAACTCCAGCACGCCTTCTTGGGCCCGCAAGTGGCAGAGGATGAGCTCGGCGCCGCTTTGGACGCGGCTCAATTGCGGCATACTCGACCGCACGACATTGCTGAACGGGCGGCGCAGGCCATTGCCGCGGGCAAGGTGATTGCGCGCTTCGATGGTCGGCTGGAGTACGGGCCGCGTGCGCTCGGCAATCGGTCGATTCTGTGTCAAACCCACGATCCGGCGGTCAACAAGTGGCTCAACGAGCGCTTGCGGCGCAGTGAGTTCATGCCGTTTGCGCCGGTGACGCTGTATGATCACGCCGCGGCGTGCTATCGCGACTTGGAGGGCGGTCACGCCGCCGCCCGCTTCATGACGGCGACTTTTGCGGTGACGGCGGCCATGCGCGAAAAATCGGCAGGCGTGGTGCACTTGGACGGCACCGCCCGACCGCAGCTGCTGCGCGAACAAGACAATCCCGGTTACTTTGCGATTTTGCAGCGATTTTTTGAGCTGACCGGCACGCCGTCCCTCGTCAATACGTCGTTCAACCTGCACAGTGAGCCCATCGTGTGCACGGCGACGGACGCGATCGCGGCGTGGCAGACGAGTCGCTTGGATGCCCTGATTCTGGGGCCGTTTTGGGTGCAGCGGGCGGGCTAGTTGACTCGCAAATTGGTGCCGCGATCGTGCAACTGGGACCTCTACGCTGCCCCCAACAGCTGCTGAGCCAACGCCTTAGGCTGGGTCATCAGCGTCTGGTAGGCCTCACACGGGGTCCAACAACCGGCACAACGGTCGGCGGCGATCTCCTTGCGCAGCGCGTGCCGTGGGTCCGATTGCCACAGCGCATTGAAATCATAGTTAAAATCTGCAAGTCTGCCGATCGGTCGTTCATCAATCGTGCAGGCGTAAACGGTGCCATCGGGCGCGACGTAGGCCGAAATTTCGCCACTGCGGCAGGGCACCGGCGAGCGGCGATTGCTCAAGTGACGCGGCACCAAGGCTAAGTAGGCGCGCTCAATCAGTTGAACGGGATCCACGCGCTGACTTTTGGCGGCCGCGATCGCGCGCATGTCCTCGATAACTTGGGCGTCTTCGCCGCACTGGGCCTGCATGTTGCCAAAATAATGCGGTGAACGGTGCATGAAATTGACATGCAATTGCTCAAGTTCAAACCCAGGCAACTGCACCGCGAGGCTTTGGGCAATTTGCTGCCACTTGCCAAGGTTGCCCGGCTGCAACGTCAGACCGGCATAGACTTGGATTGCGTCGATCGCCCGCAAGCGCTGCCATGTCTGTGCAGCACGCGCAAAAGCACCTGAAACACCGCGCAATTGGTCGTGCAACTGGGGGTCGCCATCGAAACTGACCGTCACCATCACGCGCGGCCCGCCCGGCCACTGCAACGCCTGCGCCGCCGCCTCCGCCTGAGCCGGAATCATGCCTGCGGTTGGAAAATGAACCTGCGCCAACCGCGGACACGCTTGCCTGATATGCCGCACGATCTCTGCAAAATCGGGCCGCGCCGGCGCTTCGCCACCCGTCAAGTCCAGCCACGCCAAATCGGGCAGTGTGGCGAACACCGCGCCCCATTGCTGCGCCGTCAGTTCTTGGCCTTTTTCGCGTTGCCAAATGGCACAGATGCCGCAACGGTGGTGGCAACGCCAATTGAGGGCGACCGTTAGCTTAAACGGCAGCGTTGGCGAGCGAACCATCGCGGCGGTCAGTTGGCGGGCCAGCGCGGCATCGCGCCGCAGCGAGGACGCTCGGGCGATGACGGCGACCAGATTGACGGTCATCGGCCAGACGCGGCGGCGCTCAAGGCGGCGATGGCGGCGGCGACCGCCATTTGGGTGCAGCCGCGCTTGGCAGCGGGCCAAGGTGCCAATAATTCTTCAATAGTTTGTCTGGTTAATCCAAGCGCAGCGCCGACTGGCCGGCCATGCAACCACGCGCAGGTCGCCGAACAGGCGGCAATGGCCCCGGCACAGCCTTGGCTGCTAAAGGCGATGTGCGCTACGCAACCGTCGATGACGCGCAAAGTCAGGCGAGCGGTGTCACCGCAATCGGCATTGGTGGCGGTCCCGATCGCGATGTCCGCGCCGCTCAAGACACCGCAGTGGCGCGGCTGTAAGAAGTGATCCATGGCGGTCGGGCTGTACATGCATGCATCTCGCAAAAACGAAATAAAATCCGACTATTGTGTCGTCAGGTCAAACCTAAACCGGCGCGGCAATCTGCCGCAAGCGCCGCACGGCAGCAACCACCTGAGCGGCTGCGGTGGCCAATTCGTCCGGCTGGTGGTCCGGGCCCAGGCTGAGCCGCAGCACGCCGTGTACCGGCGCTTCCATCGCGACAAGCACCGCCGAGGGCCGACCGCTCCCTGACGAGCAGGCACTGCCGGTGGCGACGGCGACCCCGCGGGCATCCAGTTCCATCACCAGCGCCTCGGCCGACAGCCCAGTAAACGCCATGCACGAGGTATTGGCCAGTCGGGCCTGCTGATCGCCAATGATTGTAGGGGGGTTGTCGGCCAGCCCCGCCTGAATTGTCGCCTCCAGCTCGTCGCGCAGGTGCTCGATGTGCAGCGATCGCTTCATCAAATTGGTGGTGCCTTCTACTACCGCCAGACGCAGTGCCTCGATCAGCGCCGCCGCTTGGGTGCCACTGCGCAAGCCGAACTCCTGACCGCCACCGCGTTGAACAGGTTGAACACGGTTTCGATCGCGCACCAGCAAGGCGCCAATGCCAACCGGTGCGCCGATCTTGTGACCCGCGACCGCCAGAGAATCGACGCCCAGCGCCTTGAAATCAACAGGGAACTTTCCGATCGCCTGAATCGCATCGCAGTGCAGCCAAGCGTTGGGGGCAGCGTGCCGAGCCGCGGCAACGTCCAAAATCGTCCCGACCTCGTTGTTGGCGCGCATCACACACAGCAGCCGGGCGTCGACGGCCGCCGACCAATCGGCAACTTGGCCGACACCGTCCACCGGCAACGTCGCGACTTGCCAGCCAGAATCGGCCAGCGCCGCCAACGGTCGCCCCACGGCTGGGTGCTCGATCGCGGTGCCGACTGCCCGCCCGACTGACCCCTGCGTCGCGGCGTGAATGGCCAAATTATTGGCTTCGGTGCCGCCAGAGACAAACAGCACTTGTTCGGGGTGGTCCGCACCCAGGGCCGCGGCAATTTCGGTGCGGGCGCGTTCAATCAATTGCCGGGCAGCGCGGCCTTCGGCATGAAAACTAGAAGGATTGCCAAGATTTGCCGCTTGCTCACTGCGCATCCACTGGGCAACTGCGGGCCGCCATGGACTGCTGGCGTTGTGGTCGAGGTAAATCCGCCGCATCAAGAAGCAGCGGGGGGCACGTCGCAGGCGGGTTCGTCGCTGGCATCGGTCAGCGGCCGGTCGCCGACGTTGATATCACGGCGCCGCAAGATCTCGCGCAGATCGGTCGTTGCCACTTGCCAATGAAAATCGCGAACTTTGCGCAGGGCTGGCACCGGGACCGCGGCGACATGCAACACGGCGCCGATGGCCCCATGGTAGGTGCAAAACACGCCCAGACCGGCAGCGTAGCGCCCCCACGAGATGGGTTTGCCTGCGTTTTTGCCGCCACAACAGCGTCCCATTGATGCCTCCGTGATGCTCTTGCGCCTAGAAACCCGACCAATTAACGCCAAACCGCAAAGAATTCCCAAACAAAACGGAGCGGCCTGACGCCAACCCGCAGGCCACTGAATAAGTGCTGCAGGCTGGCGACCCACAAAGCAAGCACTGAGACGCCGAGCAAATCTTAGTTGATCGGCTCTCTAGACTGCACGAACAGTAGTCTAGGCCGCCGAAGCCAGATCTACAGTGGCAGGGGCCAATAACGCCAATTGCTGGTGGCGCTGGTCCAAAATGGCGGCCAAGCTGTGGCCGCGCTCGCTCAGCCAACGGTCGATGATGGCTTGCGCAATCAGGCGTTTTTCGGCGATGAAGCGCGCCACCGTCGCTTCGTCGTGACGAACTTTCTTGTTGAACAGCAAATACGGCATGTAGTACAGCTCGCCCGCCAAACAGGTCGGTTGGATGCACAAGTGGCGGTCCATGACTTCTATGCCCATTTTGAGCCCGAGCGCCGCAATCAGCCGCCGCGAGTCGTCGCGCCGCACCTCGTAGACCGGGGTGCCAAATTTGATGCCATTGTGGGTGTAAAAGTCGCGGATTAGGGCCAACGAAATCAGCATTTGCTCAACCATTTCATTGGTATCTTCGTTGCTGCCGTCGGTCATTTGGATCAAGCCGTGTTGCAGGCAGTACAGCGCCGAGCGCATGTGCATGGCCATTTTGCAGCCCATAAACCAAATAAAACCCGAATGGTACTGTTGATAGTCCTTGAGGACGTGGTTGACTAGGATTTCGTCAAAATGGCCCTTGGTCGAGATCAGGGTGTAGTAAAACTTGTCGCCCAGCTTTCGGTTGAGTTCGTCGACCCGTTGGCGCGTGCGGTGGTGGTAGAAGTGCCCATAACCATTGCGAAAAGTGATGAGGTGCACGCGCTCATATTGCTCGGCCAAGCGAATTGCGGTGGCCGTCGAATCGATGCCGCCCGAAAACATTAGGGCAATTTCATTCGGTTTTATCGTGGGCATCTGGCCACGCGCCAAAGCGCTCAGCGGGCTCAGACTGCCGTCGAGTAGGTCATCCACTATTCACCCCCGCCAGATTCGACAGGCTCGCCCAAATTCGCCGTGATCGAGCGACGCCGCCATGCTGGTGTGCTGGCATCTACGGTCGCTCGTTCCACATGCTAACGCTTGGGGGCGTCGCCGCCAAATTGGTCGGCAAAAAGGGCTTGACGGCGCACATGCGCGCAGCCCAGCGAGCCAAAAAGCGCTGCTGGGGCCACGGTTGGCTGGCCAGCGGCGGCAGTGGCAAGTCCGCAGGGGTAGCGGGCATGATCTGCCAACCCTCGACGCTGATCGACCCCCAGGCCAAATCGGCCGGCGTCAAGCGCTTTTGGAAGGGCGACGGCCAGCGTGGCGGGCCGTGACACCGCCGCCCCGTCGTCAACAGCGTCGGTTCGGCAAAGCGCTGCCGCCAACTGTGGGCCGAGAGCACCGCGAGCGGCAGCTGAGCCAGAGGGTCGCCACGGTCGCAGCGATGCCCCGTCGGACCGTCGTAGGTATGGCGCAAATGCGTCAACGCAAAGCCCACTGGCAATGGCAGATTCAGGCGCGGCCGCGCGCCGGCCGGCACTTGCAGCGCCACCAGCGACCGCGCTAGCCCGCAGCACACCAGCAGCGCGCCATCGTCGGTAACCGCCAGCCGCGCCCGCCGCAGGTCGTCGACGGCCACGGCTCGGCCATCGGCCATCACCGCCAGCCAATCGTCGTCGTGCGCCTGCCACGATGCTGGTCGCAACACCACGCACGGAACCGCCCACAGCCACTGCCGGTGCCACTGATAAGCGACCGCGACCACAACCACGGCAAAACTCAAGACCGCGCCGGAGGTTAGCGCAGCTACACTCGCTGCGACCACCCATGTTGTGATCCAAATCGCTCGCCACCGCAGCAGTGGCCGCGCGGGTTGGACATTCGCCAATGTCAGCAGCCAATAGGCGATGGCTGGCAACCACACGGCGACCGCTGGCAGCCAAGAGGCTAGCGTAGCGACGGCGGTCGCCATTAGCGGTTAGGCCCTAATTGCAACAAACGCATCCGCGACCACCTCACGCCGGCACTTGGCGCAAAAGTGCGTCGACCAAGGCGATGGCGTCGCCCTTGGCCCCGCGCAAGAATCCGCTGCGCAAGGTGCGACTGCACGCCAATCCGGCAAAGCCTAGGCCGCGCCATCGGGTGCTGACTGCGCGAATTTGCGCAGGGATCGTCGCCGGCTCTGCTCCATCGCTGGGTGCCATCCAGCTCAACTCGCGGTCATAGCCGGTGGCCAGCACCACCAGATCGGCCACCACAGTTTCGCCTGTCGCCGTAACCACGCCATTGGGTAGCAGTTTTGCGGCGGACCCGCAGTGCCTCACTGCTCCGCGGGCCACCTGTTCGACCAACTGCGGATCCAGTAGCGGTGCCCGGTTTTGGCAGCGCGACTGCAGGGCCCACGCCGGCAATTCCAGACCGGAAAGGTGCCAACGCAGCGTCGCTAGCCGGCCTGGACGCCACGGGGTCACGCGCGAGGGAAGCGCTTTGGCACACAGCGTCACGGTGGCCCCGCTGGCCAGACCCGCCGCCACCACTTGGGCCGCCGAATTACCGGCGCCCACGACCAACAAGCTAGATGTGCCGACCAGTTGTTGCGCTTGCAAATCCCGCACGTGGATGACACCTATCGGCAACCGACGCGGGTCCGCAGCCAGACTGCGGCACTGCGGTGTGTCGAATTCACCGGTTGCCGCCACCAAGCGCTGCGCGCGCACCTGCTGGTCGCCGATTGCAACCGTAAAATTGTGGTGATTCATGGCCTGAACGTAGGCGTGAACGCCAAAGGTGATGTGAAAACGCTGCCGTTGCGCAAACAGCTGCCACTGGGTCGCCACCTCGGAGGCGGTGGCAAAATGGCCCTCGCCCGCTGACACAACGTCATCTGGAGTCACATCGTGGTGGCGCGCAGACAGGCAGCGCATCTGCGGCCACATTTTGGGCCACGCCCCGCCCGCCTGCTGGCCGCGCTCGACGATGAGGGCCTCGATTCCGCGCTGGCGCGCCGCCCAGGCCACCGCTAGTCCGTTCGGACCAGCGCCGACAATCAGCAGTGGTTCGCTGGGTCCGCTCACGCTCGACCACCAGTGCCGTCGTCAGCTGATGCGTTCAAGACCGCCAAGGCGGCGTCGATGGCCATGGCCGTACACCAAGTATTGGCGCATGGCGAACCGGGCTCGTAGCGAACGGCGCCACTGATTGTGGTCAGGGCAGCTAGGGAGCTCAATGTGGGCCACTGCGCCGCGATTCCCCGCTTTGGGCGCATCTCGGCGTCACTGCGGCGCTTTCCTCCCTGCGGCGTACACAAGTACGCCTCAGTCGTCAAGCCCCTTGCTTCTTGATCTGCATCCCAAATCGGGGCTCGCGGAGATTTCGGTGGTGAATTTGAGTGCGTCGGCGGCGAGCGACCCTGCCATTGCGCTGCCAGCGCGATCGCCTGAGCAGTCGCATCGGCCCGCAGCGGACTGGGCTGGCGGCGGTCGGCGCGAACGCCAGCGCGATCGGCCTGTTCGGCGAGTCGAGCCAAACCCAAGTCAAGCCACTGGCGCGCTTGGGGATCGAGATCGGCGACTGCAGCCTGACCCTCGCAGGCATAGGCTAGGGCATGAGCGTAGTCCGGCAGCGCCGCATGGTCAGTCCGCACCTGCGCGGCTACCGTCAACGCCAGTTGGGTTTCGCCCAATTTTCGCAATGGAATCGCTAACCACGCCAAATGCGGCCCCCAAACGGCACTCCAGCGGTGGCCACGCTGCGATTCGCCCCAACGTGGCCCACCGACGACGGCGTGGCGCTCCGTCAGGAATGCGTCTAGGCCGCGGCGCAAGTCAACAATTGCAGGATGGTGTGGATTCCAAGCCAGCAGCGACGCCAGACCGACCGCCGTATCAAAGGCGTAGCCACGGCCGTGGCGCTGCAAAAAGCCCGCTTGGGCACACTGGGCCAGCGTTGCCGCTGCATTATCGCCCAGCGCGATCAGATCGGCGACCTGCGGAGAATGCGAAAAAAGATGTTTATGATCACGAAGTTGAGCGATGCTCTGTACCACCCACGCCGTGGCTTCGGGATAGGCATACGCGGCGGGTCCCCCTACCCACGACCACCAATGGCCGGTTTGCGGATCGCGCGCCCGCGGATTGGCCAGCCAGCCGGCCCAGCGGTCAATAAGCGGCAAGGCGAACTCAGCGCAGTCGTCGGCAACGGCACGCTTCACATGAGTCTGGCCAGCGCCAGATCCGGGGTCTAGCCCGTCGGACATCGGGCCTCCCCATCTGCGCGGTGATCAGGGTGCTCAAAGGGGATAGTGGCGGCAATTCCCGGCGGCGCATCCAGCCCCACCGCATCCAAACCAGAGGTTGCCAGCTTGGCCAGAAAGTCGCGGCAACGGCCCGGATGCCAGCTTGCCGGCGGCACCGGCAGCCATTCGCCACCTTCATGAATTGGCAGGATATACCGCGGGCGCAACACCAGCGCAGCGCGCACGGCGTCGGCCGGATCCATGGTAGTGCGGTGGCCAAAAATCAAGGTGCCGCCGATCGGCAACAGCGCCAAATCGACCCGCGGCAAGCGCGCCCCCACTTGGGCAAACACCGGACCAAAGCGCTGGTCGCCGGCAAAATAGCAGCGAAATCCCGACATTTCGAACCAGATGCCGATCTCATCGGGCTTGGGTCCGGTGTGCAGTGCTGGGGTTGCCACTACGTTCAGACCGCCGTGCGACCACCTCTGCCACGGTAGCAATTCAACCACTTCGGCCAGCACCGAGTGGCGGTGCAAGTGCGCGGCGGTGCCGACGGTACCCACGACCACAGCCCCGCGCCCGGTCAGTTCGCGCACCGCGTCGACGTCAAAATGGTCCGGATGCAGGTGCGAAGCCAAGATGTAGTCAATCTTGGGCAAATTCTTTAGTAAAATCGATGGTTTGCGAAAAACTGGCAGACCGCGCATGCCCACGGCAAACCACGGATCCGTCAGCAGGTGCACGGCGCCAATCCGCAGCAACACACACGACGTGCGCACCCAAGTGACTGTTACGGTTACGGCCACCGGCGCACTCCGTAGATGTAACCCCAAATGTCCAGTACTCGCCATCTGCGCGCGCCCATTTCGACTACCGTTTGCTCCATCGCCTGCTGCCACTGCCAGCGTACCGGTAAGTACTGCGTTGGCAATAGGCGCAGGGTGGTCAGTTTGTACCGTTCGCGCGCCAGTTCGTCGGGGTGGTCGGCGCGCTGAAAAAAAGTCCAGTCGCCACGTTCCGACTCGGTCAATTGGGCTGCAGCAGTCGGGTTTTGGGCTGGATCGGCGTTGGGAAAGCGCGCGTACCAGCGCTGATCAACCGGCACCTGCCACTGCTGGAGCGCCACCAGCCCACCACCCAGTGTCACGGCGACTGCAATGCTCAAGCCCAGTAGGCGGCCCTGTACCTGAACCAAGCGGCGCGGACCAAGTTGCGCGGTCGTCGCGACATCAGCGGCCCACGCCAAACCCTGGGCCAGCGGCAGGGCAACAGCCGGCAAAGCAAGCAATAGAAAGGTCATTTTGACCTCTTCCCAGTTCTCTTGCGGGCCAAAAAGCAGGTACAACGGCCCCGCAACGCCCAGCGCCAGCCACGCGTTCGCCCGCGCCCGTTGCCACAACTGCAGCCAGCCGATCGCCACCAGGGCTGCCCCGGCCAGGCCCAGCGCCTTGAGCGTCACCAGCGGCCACAAGAGCCACACGGGAAAGGCAAAGTGCGGGGTACGGACCAGCTGTTCGATGAATGGCCAGTTTAGCAAACCATTGAATTTAAATAATAGTGACCCAAACTGGTGCTCAAACTCGGGGCGAAAGCCGTCGTGATGGGCGTATTGGCTCGGATGCATAAGCGGATCGCCAAAAATGAACTGTTTCCACAGCAAAGTCGGGATCATCGCCGCTACGCACGCCACGCACAGCGCCACGATGCGCTGCCAGCGCTGCCGGGCTTCAAAGTCGGCGGGTCCCCATAGCAACCAAGCACCGAGCACCGGGACCAGACAAACCACCTCTTCGCGCATGGAAGCGCATAGGCCCAGCAAAATGCCGGCCAAAAGTGCGCGAGCGACGCTGTTGTCGCGGCGGCGGTCACAGACCAAGGTCAACACTAGCAGCACCAACGGCAAAGCAAACACGCTCGGATTGAGCCGGTCGATGGCCAAGGTAAACGGGTTGAGCGCCAACCACGCGCCCGCCAGCACCCCCGGCCAGTCGCGGGCGGGCGCAGCGGGATCTGGCAGCGGCGGTCGGACCCGGCGCCACAGCGTCAAGCCCAGCGCCGGCAGCAAGCCCAAACACAGGCAAAACGTCAAGCGAAACCCTAAGATACCGGCAAAGGCGAAACCTTGGGCCGCCGTTACCGCCGAGCCAAGCCGTTGATCTTTAGTGGCAATTCCGTAGGTGTTTGGGGCCAGCAGGTCATTGGGCAGGACGCCCGATAGTTGGTAATTCCACGCCGGTGTGCCATCGGCCAACACGAAGTCGACCGGCGCCGCGTTCAGAATCATGGCCGGCGCCGCGATGTAGGTATCCCAGTACCCTAGCGCGGGACCGCGAAAACGCAGCCAACCGCTAAGCACGGCAGCGCAGGTGGCGAGCACCAGCAGCGCCAAAGTCCAGCGGCGGTCGCGGCGGTGCACCGTGCTGCTCAAAGCATCTGGCGAGCGAGCAGGGAGCGACGGCGGCGAGGTGCCGATGGACAGGCTGGAGGTCACTCGGTTCCTGGTGCAGCGAGCGGTGCGGCGGTGATGGTGGACTGCGCTTGGGTGCTGGTCGCTAGGTTAGGGCTCGTGAAAAAATAACTCGGTCGAACCGCAATTGGAACGGAGCGTGCAGGCGGCCTGCAAAGCCGCGCGTTAGCGACCCACCCAGCAAGCAATGGGCCGGGGTGCAAAATCGACTTGATTTTGCACGGGCCTAAGAGGGCGTATTCAAAAAACGCCTACTGCGGTTCAGGATGCATCCCGGCATGCTGCGTTGGCGATTGTCTTCCTCCTTACAACGCACTGCGAGTGCGTTTCGGTCGTCAGGCAACCGCCGCCTTGCCTTCCGGGCGCCTCCTGAACCTCGCAACGGCATAGTTGAATACACCCTCTAACTACGCATCGGTCAACCGCCCGAGCGCTTCTTTCGCAGCCACAACGGCTGAAAACTGGCCGGTTTTTTCAGCATGGGCCAATCCCGCCAGCACTGCGCGCTTGGCGTCCTCCAGATTGCCTAGAGCTTGTTGGGCCATACCTTGCAAGCGCAACGTCTCGGCCAAAACCTCCAACCGGCCGACCCGACGCTGGGTCCGCTCAGACTCGCGCAGCAAGTCCAACGCTTCTTTGGCCCGACCTTGGTCCAGCAGCACGTTGCCCAAGTTGGCCAGCGCGGTGGCCATCCCGAGCGCATCATCCAACCCCTCAAAACGCTTGCAAACCTTGCGGTAGGCGTCCTCGGCGTCATTGAGCTTTTTGGCCCGCCACGCCAAGTTGCCAAGCGACAACTCCACGTTGGCCGCGGCGATCTCGTCGTGACCTTGTAAGAAGGCGATCCGCCCGGCCACATAGTGCGCTTGCGCCTGCGCGTGGTCACCTTTGCGCGCGGTGGCGTGGCCCAACCACGTATGCAGGCGGCCAATGCCCAGATTTAGCTCGGTGTCTTCGCCCGTTTCAGCGTCGTCACATTCTTCCAGAGCGCGCCGGGCGATCAATTCAGCGTCGGCGGCGCGACCGGTGCGGAGCAACACCATTGCAATCAAGCTGACGGCGAACACTGAGGCGCCAAAACCGGTCTCGCGTTTGCGCGCATCGTCGACCGCCGCCCGCAGAACCTGCAGTGCCTCCTCGGGATTTCCTTGACTATCCAGCACTTGGCCGCGCAAACACCGCGCCCGCACCCGGACCGCGCTCAGATTGGCCCCATCGGTAGCCAAGTCGATAATTTTGCCGGTCGCCTCAAATGCTGTCGGTAATTCGCCAATCTTTAGAGCGGTTTCTGCCTGCCCCACCAGCGCCCACACCAGTGGATGGCGGGCTTGGTCATCACCGCGACCCCACCAGCCGTGCGCGACTTCAGCCGCCAGCGCGTAGGCATCGTAGCCGTCGCGGGTCGCAAACGAGTGCACGGCGTTGCCGGCGTTGCGCAGCAAGTGGCGCACAGCGTCGGCGACATCGCCTGCTTCCAAATGGTGGTGGGCCAGCTTGGCCCCAAACGTGGGCGGGCGCGCCCCTGGCCATAGCTCCAGCCATTGGGCGGCCCGTTGGTGCAAATCAACCCGTGCGGTGCGCAACATGCCGTGCAGCAGGACCGCCGTCAACGATTCGGGGCGCAACTGCCACTCGCGGTGGCCGCCAAACGGCTGGGTGCGCGACTCGACCAACAGGCCAGTTTGACGCATCCGTTCGGTGTCGGCGGGGCGCAATTGACGCTGCAACATCGCGCTGAGCATGCTGTGCGGCGCCGAACCACCCGCCACCGCGACGGCCTCCAACAGCGAACGGTCCGCGGGCGCCAGCCGACCGACGCGGCGCATCAACAAGTCCTGCAAGCTGCGATCAAGCAAACCGGACACATCAGCCACGGCGCTCAGTTTCCAGCCCATGTCGCCCATTACGAGCAGGCTTTCATCGATCAGCGTATCGACCGCCTGCTCGACGCGGCCCGGCAGCCCTTCAGCAAACCGTTGCAGCGCGGACACCAAGCCCACCGGCGGTTTGAGGCCGTCGAGCATCTCGCAGACCAAGGCCTCGGTGTCCATCTCTTCGAGCGGTTCCACTTCGACGGTGGTGGTGCGCGCCGTCGGCACGTGCAGCGCGGTCAACACGGCTTCGGCGCGATCCGAGCGGATGGGCAGGATCATCACCAACGGCAAGTCTTCGCAACTGCGGGCAATATGCGCCAAAAGTTGCAACACTACCGGTCGGGCGTACTGCAAGTCTTCGACCACCAACGCCACCGGCTGGGTGGCGCACAGACCGCGCATAATGGCGGCCCATGCCTCGAATGCCGCTTGAATTTCACCTTCACTGGCCGGCGTCGGCGCTTCACCCTTGGCCGCATCGTGGTCCAGTCCCAGCATGCGCATCAACGCTTGAACACGGCGCACTGCGCGCTCCGGGTCGCCTTCTTGCATGCCCGGCAAGCGCGACAGCCGGACCGCCAGTTGCTCGTCACCGCCGACCATGGCATCGCGGACCAGATCGGTGAACGGCTGCCAACCGGAGGTCAATTCGACCGGGCTGCAGCGAACCAAGTCAAAGCGCCACGGCTCGCCGGATTCTTCCAAGCTGCGCAAGACTTCGCCGACCAGTCGCGACTTGCCCGCTTCCGGTGGCCCACTGAACACCAAGGCCGTCAACGTCTCGTCGCGGCGCACTTTTCGACAGGCGCGCAGCGCCAGATTGAGTTCCAGACTGCGGCCCACAAACGGCTTGGCTACTTCACGCGCCATGTAATCCGCCAGAGCTAGCGAGGCATCGCGACGGCGCAGTACGTGGCGAACGTGCAAACGGGCATCGTGGCGGATCTCAAAAACGCCGCGCGCTTCGCGGTACGCGGCATCGCCGATGACCACGCCGCCAGCCTGAGCCTGCTCCAGGCGCGCCCGCACCGCCGCAATCGCCGAACCGCCGAGCATGGCGACGCCCCACGCCACACCGGAACCGCGGCTGGCGACGGCGCCACTTTCGACCGCCGCTCGCGGTGCGGTGCCAGAATCGCCAGTCAGAGCAGTGAAGGCCAAAGCGGCGTCCACCGCTCGCACCGCGTCGCCATCGCGCATGCCGCCCAGACCGAACACTGCAATCGCTTCATCGCCGACCAATGCCATCAAGCGACCGCCTTCGCGGGCTACGGCCGTCGCAAACAGAGCGGCGCGATCGGCCTGCGCCTCGATGCCTTTGGCCTCCAGATTGGCCGCCAACATCACCACTGACGATTCACGCAGGCCAGCAACCAGAGCGCCCGCTGCTGAAGGCCATGCTAGGAGCGAAGTCCCACAACTATCACAGGCGTAGCGCTCGCCGCTGGCTTCGGTTCCACAGGCCGTACAGCGCACTGCGGGCACGGCGCTGCCGCATTGGGTGCAGAAACCACCCGGCGTTGCCGCTGTCCGGCACGCAGGGCAATCGGCCAATTCAATCGCGCCAGATACTTGCGAGCAACCTGCTCCACGCTCCAATGCGCGGGCCAAGCTGAGAACGTCGGCGTGGCGGTCCTCGCGTTTCTTGCTGAGACCCTTGCGCAATTCGCGCTCAACGCCGGGCGGCACCGTCCGCAAGATGGCCGGGCTAAACTGCGGCGGTTCGTCGATCAAGTGCGCGATCAGCATGGCCTGCACCGAATCGCGCGGATAGGGCAGGTTGCCGGTCAACATCTGGTAGACCATGACCGCCAGCGAATACAGGTCGCTCTTGCCATCGACGTGCTGGGCTTGAATTTGCTCAGGCGACATGTAGGCCGGCGTGCCCAAAATCTCCGCCGCGCGGGTCACCGCCACCGAACCGGTCGATGCGATCGAGCGCGCCAGCCCAAAATCGGCGACCTTGGCCAGCAAACCGCCCGACGCCAGCGTGCGCACCAGCACATTTCCCGGCTTGATATCGCGGTGGACGATGCCCAGCGCATGCGCTTCGGACAGACCCGCGGCCACTTGGCGCGTCAAGTCGAGGACGGCTTCGAGCGGCATTGGGCCCGAAGTCATCATTTGTTCAAGGCTTTGGCCCTCGACATACTCCATGACCAGAAACCACGAATCGGCGTGGCGGCCAAACGCGTGGATACCGACGACGTTAGGATGCAGCACTCGCGACAGAGCGTGGGCTTCGCGGCGAAAGCGGGCCTCAGCGTCCTCATTGGCGGCGATTTCGGCGTGAAGCAGCTTAATCGCCACCAGCCGGTCCAACCGCAGGTCGCGACCCAGGTACACGTGGCCCATACCGCCGCCACCGAGCGAGCGCTCAATGACGTACGAATCGGCCAAAACCGTGCCATTATCTAGTATTGCGGGGGCGTTGGCCATGGAACTCGCTGCCAGCGGAGCGCCAGTGTAGCACGGTGCTGGCGCTGTGGGGCAAGTGCACAGTGGCCTTCGGCGCGGTTCCCCGATTCGCCGCTAGGAGCCTGTCGGAAATCAAACCCATTTTTAATGTCTATACGGTTATACACAATGAATCTATTACGATCCGACAGTCTCCTAGCCATTCAGATATTCTCAACTGTCCAAGAACTGCCCGGAGAACTGGCCCAATCAAATTCGTGCAGTTTCGGACAGTTGCCGCCATCTAGCCAGACGGCACTAGGAGTGAGTCGGAATACTCCGACACGCTCCTAGCGGCGCCTCTTACTTTGTAAGGAATATTGGGCGCATTGCGGTTTTCTGGGTGCGACCACGGGCTCAACTTCCCATGACCAAGACGTTTAGGTAGACCGCCCTCGGGGGCATTTTGGACAGCATTGAGCGTTGGGGTGGGCATGTCGACCAAGCTGCAGCAAGACGTTGTGGCGGAAGTGGCAGCGGCTTTGGATGGACTTGCTGACGAGGTAGTCCCAACAGATTCTGAGCTATGGCCGCGCTCTTCAATTGGCGGCGGCGACGCGGCCAAGGCCTGCCGCCTCACTGCGAGATGCGGCGGGCAAGCTCAAGTGGAGCCCAGAACCGGTTGCCTAACAGCGGACGCTAAGGGATGAGTGGTAGGCGAACGCTTCTGGACACTAACGGGCCAAAGTCGACCGCAAAGCCCGGCTCTGGCCACTGACCCGGCCGCTACCCCGCCACCGGCAGCAAAGCGGTGCGCTTCTTGACCCAAGCCGCAAACGCCGCGCCCGTAAAGTACATAATTAGGCTGTACACCGCCGCCGGAATCGCCAGATTCAAGTTGCCCAACACGCTGCCGGCCACCGCAATGGCCATGGTGCCGTTGTGGATGCCGATCTCAAAGGCAATCGCCGCCGACTGGCGCTCGTCCAGACGCAACAACCGCGGCAGCGCATAGCCGATGCCCAGACTCGCCAAGTTGAACAACAAGGTCGCCAGCCCGACCTCGCCGAACCATTTGCCCAAGCTTTCACGCTGTTCAAAGGCGGCGCCGGCAATCACCAACAGCAGGAACGCCGCCGACGCGATCTTGACCGGCTTGTCCATTTGCGCCGCAACGCTTGGCTTCTTCTTGCGAATCGCCATGCCGATCGCGACCGGCACGAACACCACCAGCAGCACGCCAATCACCTTGCCAAACTGCAGGGGAATCGCCTTGTCCGCCGCCATGAAATGCGCCATCCCCAGACCGACCAGCAACGGCACCGTCACGATGGCCGCCACGCTGTTAATGGCGGTCAGTGTCAAGTTAAGGGCGACGTCGCCGCCCGCCAAGTGGCTAAAAAGATTGGCCGTCGCCCCACCCGGTGAGGCCGCCAGCAGGACCATGCCGACCGCCAATTCTGGGGGCAGGGCAAAGGCGTGGGCCAAGCCAAACGCGACCGCTGGTAACAAAATGGCCTGCACCGCCAAACCTGCCGTCACCGCGCGCGGATAGCGAGCAACCCGCTGAAAGTCGGCCCAAGTCAGGGCCAGCCCGAGCCCGAGCATGATCACGCCGAGCGCAATGGGCAGAACGATGGACAGAAGCGGTGATGGCTGCATGGGATCCCTTTAGAATGGCGCGATTTCGACGGTCGGTAAGGGCACGTGCAAGAATAACTCGGTCGATCCTCGATTGGAACGCAGCGTGCAGGCGGCTTGCAAAGCCGCGAGTTAGCGACCCACCAAGCAAGCAGGCCGGCCACCAAGCAAGCAATAGGCCGGGGTACAAAATCGACTTGATTTTGCCCGGGCCCTAAGGCGCGACTGCGCGAGCGTCGGTGGATTTGCGGCTAGAGTCAAACGCGCCGGGCCAATCGCAGGACCGGCCCACGGACCACGGTCGCGGCGGGCAGCAGCGGATGCAATTACGGTTTCGGTTGAAGTAGCAGCGCCCGACGACTAGGAGCGTGTCGGAGTATTCCGACTCGCTCCTAGCGCCGACTGGCTAGACGGTGGCAACTGTCTGAAACTGAAAGTTTTTACTCCGGTCAGTTCTTGGACAGTTGAGAACATCTGAGAAGCTAGGAGACCGTCGGATCGTAATAGATTCATTGTGTATAACCGGATAGACATTTTATAAACGATTGATCTCCGACCGGCTCCTAGGGTCGGCCGGCGGCGGCTGAAAGTTGCCCCACCGCACCCAACTGATTTCGCTGGTCGACAGCCAGCAGATCAGTCCAGCGCTCGACCCCAGGGCGTTTCCGGGAACCCCGAGCGCGTATTTTTGGTCGGCCACGCCGCCCGCGGGCTCCTCGTCCAACGCCTAGGTCGTCTTCTTCAACTACGGCTGCTCCCTCATCATCGTCGTCACCTTCAACTTCCGCGTGCGGTGTGTCCGGCAGTGTGTCCGTCAGAAGGGCTCGACTTTTTGCCGTTTTGACGCTTTCTCAGGCAAGTCGAGCAAAACGGCAGCCAATGACCCAGGTCCGGCGAGAATCCGCAACGGGTCCAACTTGCCCAAATTCACCACCGAAATTCCCCGCGACCCCCGATTTGGGATGCCAGTGCCCTGTCGCTCGCTGTCGCTCGCTGTCGCTCGACAAGGAGCAAGGGGCTTGACGACTGAGGCGTGCTTGCGTACGCCAATGAGACAGTCCTGCGAACGGTCTAGGAGGAAAGCGACGCCGCGACGCAGAGATGCGCCCAAAGCGGGGGATCGCGGCTTGTCGCCCCAACCCGCCGCGGGTATCCTGCCGGGCGAGGTGCCCGATGCCGCCGCCCGCCCTGAAAACCCCGCCAGCGCCCGCAAAAGAAGCCACTTACGCCGACATCGAGGCCTTGCCCGAACACGTCGTGGGCGAAATTATCGACGGCGAACTGGTCGTCAGCCCGCGGCCGCGGTTGCGCCATGCGCACGCGAGTAGCGCCCTTGGCTCTGAATTATTTGGTCTATTCAGCCGCCAGCCCAATGGCCCCGACCGCCCCGGCGGCTGGTGGATCCTCGATGAACCCGAACTGCACTTCGCCAAACAAGTTCTGGTGCCCGACCTCGCGGGCTGGCGGCACGAACGCATGCCCGAAGTACCCGACGTGGCCTTCGTTACACTCGCCCCCGACTGGGTGTGCGAAGTCATCTCGCCCAACTCCGGCCGCCGCGACCGTATCCAAAAGGCGCGGATCTACGCGCACAACGCTGTGCACTGGTTGTGGCTGGTCGATCCCATGCAGCAAACCGTTGAAGTGCTGCGCAACGACGGCGAATATTGGACACTGATGGGCGTCTGGGGCGGCGACGACGACACGGCGCGGCTGCCGCCTTTCGATGCCATCGCGCTGGAATTGAGCCGGTGGTGGCTGCCGCTGCCCAAAGAGCCTCAACTGTAGCTCGTTGCCGCCCGGCGTAGGTTACCGTGCAAGGTGCCCGATGCCGCTGTCGCTCTGAAAACCACGCCCCTAACTATACTCGATCGCCCAAGTCCGGCACCATGTGCCGGATCGGCGATCTCGTGCTTGCTGGGTGGGTCGCCAAGCTCGCGTCTGCTGTGCAGCCGACTCGCGGCTCCGATCCAAGGTTGATCTCGAAATTGGGAGACTGTGTATAGAAACTTGGGGGCGCGCCGCCCCCAAACCCCCGCGGTGGTCCGCAGCTGAGGCCCACATTCCACATGCAGATTAATGAGTTTCATGCACCGTGGGTGCCGACTTGGCGGCATGCGGAACTCAAAAAGAAGTCACTTACGCCGACATCGAGGCCCTGCACGAGCGCGTCGTGGGCGAAATCATCGATGGCGAACTGGTGGCCAGCCGGCGGCGGCGGCTGCCGTATGGGTGTCAGGCAGTGGCGCAATGCCCGCACGGTCGGTTGGCGTTTGTCGTCACGTCGCGATGGCCACAAACGTCACCGCCCGCTAGCCACCGTCTGCAGCACCTGTTCGACCAATCGCAGCGCCCCAGCAAAGCCCAAAAACGGCGCCGGGGTCAAGAAATGCCGGGATTCACTAGGAAAACTAAACTCCACAAACGGACGCTGCGGGTCCGGTAGCCCTTCGCGTTCAATGGTTGTCCCCAACACCACGGCGCAGTCCTTGACATCCAGCGCGCCAATTTCCTCGGGGGTAGGATTGTGGATAAATCGAACAGTTTTAGGTAATTCAGCGCCAAAATGACCGCTCAGGTCCGCCCGCACCCGCTGTTCGCCGCCCAAGTTGAGGTGCAAAGTGCCGATCAGCGCCGGTTCCATGCCTACTTCTGCTAGCAGCGCCACTACGCCCGCAGCGCGCGGGGCATCGGAAAACACCGCAAAACGCTTGCCCGCCAGTCTTCTGCGCGCCAGCTCAAAAAACGGTTTTGCTAGGCGCAGTTCACTGTCAATAAACACTTCCGCTTGCGGCAGGGCGTCGACGTGACGCGCAACTTGGCGCAACCACGCTTTGGTGCCACTGAGCGCCATCGGCAGGCCGGTCACCACCGGCGACAGTCCAAGTTTTTTCAGCACTTTGGCCTGCGCATGGGCGTGCGGCAACACCACGTGCAAGCCAGCGTGGACCACTTGTTGCAGTTGGGCATACTTTTCGCCGCTGAAAAACACCGCCGGCGCTTGCAGGCCAATAGCAGCGAGCATTCGCCGCAATTCTGCGACGTTGCCAAACTGGTCGGGCTCATACCGATCGAACACTTGGCCAACAATCGCCACTTCGTTCGCCCGTGGTTGCCGGTCTTGCCACGGTTGCCGTTGCAAAATCGTCGCCATGGTCTGCGCGTAGCCGGCGTACAAGTCGTCATCGTAGTTGCGCGCATCGACAAACACGACATCGGCGCCCGTTTCGGCTTCCATGCGCTTGCAGACGGCGGCCATGCTCTGACCTTGCAGGCTAATCGGGGTGGAACCGTCGATGACCACGATGCCGGGCTTTTGGCGCTGGCTCCAAGCGCGGATTTCTTCTTCCAATTGCGCGGTGGAACCCTGAATTAGGTCCTCATCGATAAACTGCGAGTACCGCCGCCGGTTGTGGGCGTCCTGCACGCCGTCGTGGTCGCACAAATGCAGTTCAGTCTTGACTTTACACCCCACCGAGGCGTGGCACATGCACAGGCCATCGGCAACCGCATGGGTAGCCAAGTACACCCCAAAAAAAGGCGTATGACTCGACGAGCGAATCACCAAGTCAGCGAGCGTCAGTTCGGCGAACATGTGGTCCACGTTGGGCAGGCAGTCGCGCGCGACCGACAGCGGGTTGCTGCACCGCGGGCGGCGGCGTGGCGGAAAAATGGTGGTAAAGCCGCGTTGTTAGAGCGGAATTCACCAGCGCGAGATTGTGGGCCACTGCGGCGTAGCCTACGCCCAGCAGTCGATGATTGATCAATGGCAAGTTGAGCTTAGTCAACTGGTCGCGCAAGAAGTCGGCTCCAAAAAACACATCGAAATCGCCCGGCCGCAGCCAGCGCGCCAGTCCGCTGGGATCGGGAAAAATAACAAACGGATGCTCGACGCCCATCTGGGTCAGCACTCCGCGGGTCCGCTCGATGTTGCCGGCGTCCAGAGGGCCCTGGATAAACAGCGCGCAGTCAAAGCCCAACTCTTCGAAAAACGGCAAATCGCCCAGTTCTTCCAAGGCAATGCGCCGCAAGTCAAAGCTGCGCACCGAGCCGACATTGTACGCGCAGCGCGGCGTGCGGTTGTGCTCATCGCGGGCCTGAGCAAACGGCCCGCCTTCAAATTCCGTTATTGCTGCAACGGCTTACGCGCGTGATAGCGCCAGTGGATGTCCGCCAATGGGCGGTTCGCTAGCCGTCGCCTGGGCAATCGCCTGCCAAAAACGGTCGCTGGCGCGCACTCCCACCGGCAATGGCACCTCGATCGGCGACATCTGCCAGCGCTCGGCGCATAACAAATCGAACTCCAACAGCATATTTGGACCGGGATGGATATTGTAGCTGGCGTCGGCCACTGCCAAAAACGCACTCAAGTCGGCGCGCTCGCTGAGCACCACGTTCAAAGTCAAGCCCAGTTCGGCCAGACCTTGTTCGATTTCACGCTGTTCGGAGTCATCTAGGTTGACGCCCACTAGATTGACGCGGCGGGCGCGCTCGACCTGTTCCGGTTCGCGGGCCGAGCGGCACAGCATGGTGTAGCAATCGTCCACAATTTCAGCGGGCGACTTGGGCTTGAGCCCGTGGGTAATCTCGGCGCTGATGCGCACCCAAGGTCCTTAGCGGCTTTGCGCGACACTTGCTTAATGTTGTCGCCGATCATCACCGTCGGGCACGTCGACAAAACGACTAGCAAATCCGGATGGTATGCATCAGTCACCAGTTCGATGGCCCGACGCAGTTTGGCGTTGCCTTGGCCGGTGACGATTTCATCCTCGCGCAAGTTGGTGCACAAGAACTTGTAGCCCTGTTCGTTGTGAATGCGTCCACCTGTCTTGGGCAGCACATTTGAACAATCGCGGTCGCTGTGAATGAGTACAGTGAGCCGACCGCGCATCCGCATCAGCAGTTGCGTCATGGCCTGATAGGAGCACGCCTCTTGCGCCAAAAGGGCGCCGGGGTACATCTTGTGGGGACGAAATCGCGGTACGTTGGCTCCAAGCAGCGATGGTAGCCTGCTCTCCTTGCGTTGCACAGTCTTGCCAGCGTCCGCCCGCGATTCCCCGCTTTCGGCGCAACTCTGCGTCGGCGCTCCAGTCCCCAATTCCGTGCTTGGCTGGTGCTCAACGGCCGCGCAGGCCGTTTCCGTGGCGCGGGAAATCAGTTCGCAGGACTGATTTCTTAATCCGCGCCCATTGGGCTTCGTCGAGCGCTAGCGAGCATCTGAACACGGTCCTTGTCGAGCGACAGCGAGCGACAAAGCACTGGCATCCGAAATCGGGGTTCGCGGTGATTTCGGTGGTACACTTCGGACCGCGCCCCTACCGGTCGCTACGGCACCGCAAATGTGCGCCGAAACGGCTCCAAGACCCGGCGGTCCTCCGACCAATCGGCAATGGCGAACACCACTTGGTCAAACGCCCCCGCGAACACGTCCAACAACGCTGACTTGAAATCGCGGGCGGTGCGCTCAGGATCGTTGCCAAACGCGCCACAACCCCAAGCTCCCAGCACCAGTTCGCGGTGGCCGAAAGCGTGACTGATAGCCAGTGCGCGGGCAATTCGCTCCGCCAACAAGTCGCCCGACGCGGGTTGGCCGATGACTTGGGCCACCGGCGCCGCACAGGTTAGCACAGAGAGCAACCACGGTTCGGCAAGCGCGGTGCCATCGTCACTGCGAAAGAACGGCACGTCTGGCGAGTAAATCGCCCACGCGCTGGAGTCCGGCTGCGGACGTGCTTTGTGGGCGGCGTACATCGGGTCGCCGTCCAGCGTGGCGAATAGCGCACTCGAGCGGCACAGCACCTCTTCCTGTGCGCGGGCGCCGTGCAAGAATCCTCCGCCGGGGTGAAGGCCGTTGGCAAAATTGAGCGCCAGCGGCCGTCCGCCCAATGGCACCAAGCGCCGCGCCGCGCCCATAGTGGTTTCGTTGCTGACCTGCACGCGGGTGGTGGTAAAGGTAATCGGCGGGGCACGCCGCAGCGGGGCGGCAGCTGGCAGGCTTTGCTTGGAGGCGATGGCTGCGGCCACTTGCGGGCGCCAGTCGACCCACGCACCGGCTGCGTTGGTGTAGCCACCGTCGGAAATGGCTGCGACCGCTGATGTGCCCAGTTGGGCAGCAACGAGGCGCGGCAGACCCAGTTCGCGCTTGCGCTCGGCGGCTAGGGTGGCGTCGTCGAGGCAAGGCAGCGGGGTGAGGCTGTTCATGGCGTGCTCGGTGGTGGGGCGATGCGGTGGTGCGACGAAAGATGGGGTGCCGATGCGGTTGGGTTGTGCGTGTTCCATGGGTCGCGGCGGTGATACCGGCAGGGTGCGCGGTGGCCAAGGTGAAGTCAAGGGCTGCTGACAGCCGCGATCCCCCGCTTTGGGCGCAGCTCGGCGTCACAGCGTCGCTTTTCGCCCAGCGATGTACGCGAGTACGCCACTGGGCGAAAAGCTCCTTGTTCCTTGATCTGCATCCCAAATCGGGGGCCGCGGGGATCTCGATGGGGAATTTGGGACAGCCCCATGAAGGCAACTCTCCTTGGTGGCATAGTTTTTTGCGTTCTGCGTCCAGCGCACGGTGGGTGACACTTCAGATTGGCAACGGTTGCGGGCTGGAACCAACGCCGACGGCGCAACCAGCAACCCATCGTGCTACTGGAGTCCATATTGACACCGCCCGAGCTTGCCTGCACGCTGCCGCCATGCTCAATCTCTTGCAAACTCGCCGCGGTCGCCTGACGACGCTGTTCCTGTTGTACCTGACCGAGGGCATTCCGCTCGGCTTTACCGCCACAGCGGTGGCCACCGAAATGAAGCGCATGGGCTTAGGTCCGGCGGCGATCGGCGGGTTTATCGGTTCGTTGTACCTGCCGTGGGCCTTCAAGTGGGCGATCGGCCCGCTGGTCGATGTGCTGTCGCCCGATCGCTTTGGCCGCCGCCGCGCTTGGATTTTGGGCGCACAACTGATGATGGTGGTTACGCTTTTGCTGGCTTCGGAGGTCGATGCCGTCCACAGTTTGGGCATGTTCACCGCGATTATCATGCTGCACAACGTATTTGGGGCCACCCAAGACGTCGCCATCGACGCGCTGGCCTGCCATGTGCTGCCGGCTGAAGAGCGCGGGCTGGCCAATGGTCTCATGTTTGGCGCTGCGTATCTGGGTCAAACCATAGGCGGGTCCGGGGTTCTGTTCCTGCGTGAAAGCCTAGTCGAAACTTTTGGGCCCGCAGTAGCGTGGCGCGCGGGTTTTGGGCTGGTTGGCGCGGCTATTTTGTCGATCACGCTGGGGGTGGTGCTCAACCTCAAAGAGCCGCAGTACCCGCCGCGAGCGCCGGTGCAAGGCTCGCCGTTGGGCCATGTGCTGCGCGAGATCGGTAAGTTTCTCATGGACACCTGGCGAGCGTTCACCGGTACCCGTGCCGCCAAATTTGGGGTTCTGTATGCGCTATTGCCGGCCGGTTCGATGGCGCTGTCGCTGGCGCTGCAGTCCAATCTGTGCGTGGAGTTGGGGCTCAACGATACCGATATCGCGACCATGAACCTGTGGACCACGGTTTTGTCCGCCGGCTGCTGCATAGCGGGCGGTCTGATTTCGGACAAGTTTGGTCGGCGGCGCATGCTGGCGTTGTACTTGGCGCTGACCGCGCTGCCGACCGCCTATTTGGCCTTTCGAATGCACCAGTTTGGTTGGGTGATGCCGGTGGCGGCCAACATGGCCCACCGCCCGGTGGTACCGCCTGAACTGGTGACGGCCTTGTGGGTGGCCACCCTCAGTTTCGCGGTGCCCCAAGGCCTGATGTACGGCACGCGAACGGCGCTGTTTATGGACATTACCACGCCCGCGGTCGCTGCCACCCAGTTTACGGCCTACATGGCGTTGTTGAACCTGACCATCAGCTATTCGGCCAAGTGGCAAGGCAAGGCTGCGGAAGCCTTTGGCTATCCAACGACATTGGCCGCAGACGCGGCGTTGGCCTTTGTGGCGCTGCCGCTGTTGTTTTTCATGGCCAAGCCCAAAGAACAGGTACCGGCGTCTGGTTGATCAGCAACAGTTTTACCAAAATAGTCAGGATGTTGGTCGATCGGGCCCAGCCGAATCAAGTCGGTCGGCTCTGGGCCCGCAGCAGCTCTTTGGCATGGGCCACCGCAGTTTGGGCTTGTCCGTCCAGAGCGCCGAGCATGCGCGCCAGCTCAGCCACCCGATCGTCGCCTTGCAGCAATGTAAGCCTCGACCGGGTGCGACCTTCGATTTCGTCTTTGCTTACAGCCACATGGGCATCGGCTGCGGCGGCCACCTGCGGCAAGTGCGAAATCACAATGACCTGTTGACGCGCCGCGATCTCGGCCATAAATCGCCCCAGCACCAAACCTGTCGCCCCCGACAGACCGGCGTCCGCTTCGTCAAAAATCGCCGTAGGCAAAGGTTCAAACGCCGTGCTGACAGCGCTTGGCGCGTTGGCCCTTCCGTCACTTTCCAATTGCAGCTGTGACCACGCCGCATCGCCCAGCGCCCGTTGCACCGCCAACAACACCCGCGACAATTCGCCGCCCGATGCCACTTGGTGCAGCAAGCCCTCGGCCTCGCCCCGATTGGCGCGAAAATACAGGTCAACGCTGTCAAAGCCGGTCGCAGTCGGCTGAGCGCGGTCGGCGCGAATCGCAAAACGCACGCCAGCCGCGGCCATGCCCAGTTGCTGGAGCACTTCGGCCACCGCGGCGGCCAAGGGTTGCGCCGCAAGATGGCGTTTTTCCGAGAGTTCATCGGCCAGCGCGGTGAATTCCGCCAACAGCCGGGCGGCCTCTCGTTGCAGTTCGTGGGCGCGCAACTCGGTCTGGTCGGCGTCCAGTTCGGCGCTCACTTGGGCCAGCCGCGCCAGCAAG
>SHZD01000285.1 GCA_009692465.1 Myxococcales bacterium | reverse complement strand
CAGTCTCCTAGCTTCACAGATATTCTCAACTGTCCAAGAACTGCCCGGAGTGAATCCGTGCAGTTTCGGACAGTTGCCGCCGTCTAGGCAGACGGCGCTAGGAGCGAGTCGGAATACTCCGACACGCTCCTAGGAGGAAAGCGCCGCAGTGACGCCGAGATGGGCCCAAAGCGGGGGATCGCGGCGTCGCACGCCGCCCTTCGGGTCTCATCCCTCGCGCGCTGCCGCCCATGCCACCGCCCCTGTGGATTCAAGCGCTTGAGCGGCAATCCCCCAGATGAACGGCCGACCCGACCCGACTTTGGGCATAGCAAGAGTTCTACGGGCCGCACCCGCAAAGGCAAACATGTCCACGGTTCAAGTGCACGCCAGTCGACCGCCGCCCAAAGACAAGGACCTGTTTCCCGGCGGATTTATGAACTCGTTCGCGTATTCTGGGCGCGCGCTGCGCCTGGTGCGAAGTACAGCGCCCAGCGTGGCGATTGCGCTCGCTTTGTTCACCCTGGCAGCGGGCCTGCTGCCGGCGGGGGTGGCTGTGGTGGGCAAATGGCTGGTCGACGCGGTAGTGCTGGCCTTGCGGACCGGCGCGGCGGCCGATCGCGACCTCGCCTTTCAATTCGTGGCTTTGGAAGGGCTGACGGTGGCGGCACTGCTCGGGGTGCAACGCGGGCTGGCCATCTGCCAGGCCCTGCTCCGCGCGCTGCTCGGCCATCAGGTCAACGTGCTGATTTTGGAAAAAGCCTTGCAAATGACCCTACCCCAGTTCGAAGACAGCGAATTTTACGACCGGCTGACCCGCGCCCGCCGTGAAGCTTCGATCCGCCCGCTGTCGCTGGTGATGCGGCTGTATGGCCTGGGGCAAAATGCGGTGTCGCTGGTGTCGTACGGCGCGCTGCTACTGGCGTTTTCGCCGTGGGCGGTGCTGTTGCTGGTGCTGGGTGGCTTGCCTGGCTTCTTGGCCGAGGCGCGCTTTTCTGGCGAAGCCTTTCGGTTGTTTTCGTGGCGAGCGCCCGAGACCCGCCAGCAAGCCTACTTAGAAGTGTTGGTGGCCCGCGAAGACCACGCCAAAGAAGTGGCGCTGTTCGGGCTTGGGCCTTTGTTTCTCCAGCGCTACCGCGACATTTTTACCCGCATTTTCGCCGAAGACCGCGCGCTGACTTGGCAGCGCAACCTGTGGGGGCTGGGTTTGGGCCTGGTCGCCACCGGCGCGCTGTACGCCGCTTACGCTTGGATCGTTCACGCCGCGCTGACCGGCGCGCTGACTTTGGGCGGCATGACTCTGTATTTGTTGGTCTTCAAACAAGGCCAGGCCGCTGTAGCCGGCAGCCTCGCGGCCGTGGGCGGCTTGTATGAAGACAACCTGTATTTGAGCACGCTCTACGCCTTTTTGGAGCATCCCACCCCGCCGCAGCCGGGCACCGCCACCCAAGGCCCGCAACCCGGCGACGGCGTGCGCTTTGAACAGGTGGCGTTCACCTACCCCAAGTCGATGGCGGGCCAGAACGACGAGCGCCCTGCCCTGCAAGACATCTCGTTTCACCTGCAACCGGGTGAAACCTTGGCTATCGTCGGGGCCAACGGCTCGGGCAAAACCACCCTTATCAAGTTGCTCACGCGCTTGTATGCACCCACGCACGGCCGCATCACGCTCGACGGCCTCGACTTGGGGCAGTGGGACGTTGCGGCGCTGCGCCAACGGATTGGCGTTATTTTTCAGGATTTCACCCGCTACCAACTGCTGGTCGGCGAAAACGTCGGCGCGGGGGATGTGAGCCATTTTGACGACGAAGCACGCTGGCGCCAAGCGGCGGAGCAGGGGATGGCCGATGGTTTTGTGGCGGAATTGCCGGCAGGCTACCACACCCAGTTGGGCAAATGGTTCAAAGATGGCCGCGAACTGTCAGGTGGGCAATGGCAGCGCATCGCGTTGGCGCGGGCGTTCATGCGGCGGGGAGCCGACTTGCTGGTGCTCGACGAGCCGACCTCGGCGATGGACGCCCAAGCCGAAGCAGGCATTTTCGAAAGGTTACAAGCGGCCACCCGCGAGCAAGCTGCGGGTGGCAAAAAGCGGATGGCGGTTCTGATTAGCCACCGTTTCAGCACAGTGCGGATGGCCGACCGCATCGTGGTGCTCGACGGCGGGCAGATCGTCGAGCATGGCGACCACACGAGTTTGCTGGCGGAAGACGGGATTTATGCCCGGCTTTTTCGCATTCAGGCCCAGGGGTATCGGTAGTTGGGGACGGTAATTGCCGCAATTGCCGAGGTGGGCACGCGAAAGGTGACAGGCCGCAACAGGCGTAAGTCCACGAGACCAAATGGCTACTGACATTGAATTGGGCCCAGACTCCATCACTCTGATCGCTTACCCGCAGACGCCAGGGCTGGCCGGCCGCGTGACCTGTTGGGCTGCAGACATTGAACTCGATGGCGGAATCGACCGCCGGGGTGGCAAGCCACCAGGGCCTCGACGCGCCATTGTGCATTACTTTGAGGACGTGCTGGTGCTGAACTACGCAGGCGATTACCCAGGTGGTGCGCGCGTTGCTGGTAGCGGCCTCACAGTTGAAAGCAAACTTATGGTCAAGACGAGCGGAACGTTGTGGCCTTCCGTCTGGCCGGGCACGGCCGCAACAACCGTGACAGACGTCGAAGTAGTAAAAGAAATTGCGTCCTTGCGTGACACGATTCGCCAACTCCGCAGCCCCCATCGGCCATTAAGCCTGCCCACCACTGAAACCAAGCGACTGCAAGGCCGAAACCGCCTGCATCTAGCGCTTGCTTGGGATTGACAAAGACCAGCGTGATCCTTGCCAACCCTCAGCGCCTAACCCGGCCTGCGACAAGCCTAAATCGAACTCACGGCCCAGCAATCGCCGCGCAGTCGACCATCTGCACGTCGTAGGTCCACGGCTTGGCGCCGACTTTGTCGACCGTCACGGTGTAGGTCACGCCGGCCTGGCTCTTCCAGCCAACTGGCTTAAAACCAAGAGCATACTGGGCACCGTAGCCCTGCCCGAGCACTGTCGTTAGCACCGGCATGTCCTGACCGTTGGCCGTAACCGTGACCTTGGAGGTCCCCAAGTTGATCTGGTCGGTCTGCACCAACCAGCCGGTCTGGTCCAAAGTCGCCGAACCGCCAGAGGTCACCGCTTCGACGGGAAACGGCCCCGGAGCAGGCCACGCGGTGAAGCTGCGGCTGAACTTGCCGGTGCCGCCGATGACGGCGAGGCAACTGGAGCCTTGGGGGCTGGTGCCGCCCATGCCGATCGGGCCCAAACTGTGCGAGAGGATCCAGCGGCGGTGGCCCAAGGTCTTGGCGTTGTTGGCGCCGCTGTCGATCATGTAGCTCTGCACTGCAGAAACGGACGGGCCGCTGGAGATGTTAGACGTTTTTGCACCTTGGGCGCCCAAGTCTGAGTAGCACTTCCAGTTGGTCGGCGGCGTGTGCGACAGCGCACTATTGGCGTGCATCATCAGCGCGCAGGCCTGGGCAGCCCCACTCTTGGTCGCGTTTTCTGTCACTTCTGGTAATTGCGCCAAGAAGCGCATTAAATTGACCTGAGTCAAGGTGTTGGCGCGGGCATTGTCCGCCAAAATGGCCGGCAGGCACTTGGCGAGGTTGCCACTCCAGCTGCCTTCGTTGAGTAATTTGCGATCGGCATTCCAGCGTGCGCATACCGTTGCAGGGGTGCGTCCCCCCTGAGCCACGGCGTCGCTTTTGGCTGGGCCACCGTCTGGACCTGAGCCATTATCTCCAGTAGTTGCATCGCTATCCGTTGGGGTCGGTCCGCAACCGAGGCCGCTCACTTCGCCGTCGCCGTCAGCGTCGGTCAGGCACACGCCGCCACCGCTGCCACCGCTGCCCGAAGAGGTCACGCAGGCCGACAGGGCGACGGCCACCAAACTGGACACCAACAAGAGTAAGCGCGACGCCATGACGACCCGAGCCGTCGAGGCGACGGCGGCGGCAGTCTAGCAGGCGGCCGGGTTGAAGGCACCCACCGATCACATAGGTTCATAGGTTGGCAGCGTGCTCAACGGCGTGGATTTCGACGCGAAAGGGACCCTAACCGCTGGCGGCCGCATCCGACCCACACGATCCGGGTTAGATTTTCACAATATTTACGCAGCCTTCTTGTCGCCGCGCAGCAAGCGCCCAACAAAACATGCCCAAAAGGAACAAAAAACCGTCCAAGCCCAGGTAGCCGCCTTGGCGGTACACTTTGAGCGACTCGGCAATCATCTTCAAGAATCCGCGGTCCTTCAACCATCTCACCCACAGCACGGACTGGCCGGACCAGTTGGGTCGCCGAACATCACCCGCCTCGGTCGTCGTTCCAGCACTCTGGGCTTTTGCCCAATGAAACCTGCATGTACAGGGAGCAAGGCTGGGGCGACGACTGCCGCATGCCGTTGAAATGAAAACAAGATCTGCGGATGGACTTTTTTCCGTTGAAATTGGAAGGAAATTCCGGTCCGCATCCCGCGGGTGCGATGCGGCTTTTTGGGCCGGGGGCCAAAAAAGTTGGGGCCCGAGGCCGGCGCCGCACCGGCATTCGCCCAATTGCCCGCTGAACCCGCCGGTTTTTGCCACTCCATGGGCGTGCGAGACGAGTTGGCACCCGCGACAGTTCTAGGCTCTTGCCCCCGCGCCCCGCTTGTTGCAAGCTGCCGCCTGCGCAATCCGCGCCACTGGAGGCCCGCCATGCCCAATCCCACCGCCCTCATTGAAACCTCGCTAGGTCATTTCACCGTCGAACTGTACGTCGACAAGATGCCGATCACCGCCGGCAACTTCGTGCGTCTAGCCCGCGAGGGATTCTACGACGGGCTGCACTTTCACCGCATTATCAAGCGGTTCATGATCCAGTTTGGCTGCCCGCATAGCCGCGACCCGAACAGCGCGCGCGCAGGCACCGGCGATTCGCCCCACGGCACCATCCGCGACGAGCACACCGCCCGCCTGAGCAACGAACCTGGGACCTTGGCCATGGCCAACAGCGGTCGACCCGGGTCAGGCAGTTGCCAGTTCTTCATCAACACGGTGCACAACAGCTACTTAGACTGGTTCACCCCCGGACCCAGCCAGCACCCAGTGTTTGGCAGAGTGACCACCGGCATGGAGGTCATCCGGCTGCTCGAGCAAGCGCCGACCTCTCAGGATCGCCCGCGCGAGCCGATTCGGGTCGATCGGGTCACTGTCAGCGAATAGACGACTGTTTGCTCTGAACGCGGTGCTGTGTGTTGCGGTTGTCGTGCCCCGACACTGGCCAATTCGCCGACGGGCAACCGACCGCAATTCCGTTCGCTGCGCGACTTAGAGGGTGTTTACCTTCAAACGCCTGCTGCGCGTAACCCGTCGATGAGTTCGCTGGACTCATCGACCCCGCCATGCTTTGTTGTCAGCCCTCTTCCTCCTTGCGACGCACTACAAGTGCGCCTCAGTCGTCAGAGTGCCTCCGCCTCGCCTTGCGGGCGCCTGTTT
>SHZD01000284.1 GCA_009692465.1 Myxococcales bacterium | reverse complement strand
GCGGCGCTCGCAGGCCACCTCAAAAACAACGGACCGCCCGGCTGGCAACTGCTCGGCGCCGGGTTGGAGGTGCTCCTGCTGGCGGAGCAAGTCTGGCTGTTAGCTGCTAATAATACGGGATAATTCATACATGCGATCAATCTTGAGACTCGCGTACGCCGCAAGGACAAAGGCGGCGCCGCGGCGCCGCGACGCCGAGCTGCGCCCAAAGCGGGGGATCGCGGGTGTGTTGGCAACTTGACAGCATCCATGGCACCCTTGAGGGCTGGCCCGCTGCGGGTCATGGACACAGTGATGGCGGATCCGGGCAGCCGCGACGACGACGACGACGCCACCATGCAACGCGGGGCCGTGGACGACGACGACGATTTGCCGCCCGACCTGCCCGACGGTCCACCCAACCCGCAGGCAGCGCCGCTATCGCCTTCCGCAGCGCCATCTGGACGGCAGCAGACGCTGGGCGGTCGGCCGGCAGCGGGCACCGAAGTCCACAGCGGTACGGGCGCCAAGTTTCATCAACTGGCGGCAATGGAAGACGATCTAGAGAGTACCAGCAAGCCGGCTGAGATCGCGCGCTCGCCGGCGCCGACCCGCCAACGGCCAACGCTATTGCCAGCTGCGTTTGAGCAGCCACCCAAGCTGCCGGGCGCCGTCAAGACCGTGGAGCCGGGGCTGTTGCGGCCTGTTCGCGCCAACGGCGATGGGGCCGGTGGGCCGGTCAATTTGAATCGCGAGTCGTCGGACGTCATTTCCACTTACGACATAGGTCGCAGTGGCAGCGAGCCGAAACGGGCCACTTTGCTGCCGATGGCCCCGCCGCGAACTCACGCACCGGGATCCGGTCTGCAGGCTGTCCAGGCCGTGCCCCCGGCCCCTGTGGGCCGCTCGCCAGTGCGGCGGGTGCCGACAGCGCCTCCGGCCCAGCCCGGTCCAGCGCGGCCGGCGCAAATGGTCATCGCCAACTACGGTCCGTTGCCGCTCAATGCGGACACCATGGTCGGTTTGATCGCCGCTCATCGGGCGCGAATGGCGACGTTGGACTTGTATGCGCGGGCGTTGGAGATTTCTGCTGGCGTGCTCGGCAGTTTGGCGGGCGGATTTCTCATCACCACCTTGGTCGCGCTGTTGGTTGGCCATGGCAATACGCTGCTCAGCGCGGCAACTGCGCTGGTCGTGCAGGTCGCCGGGATCTGCCTAGCCGTGCTCATGATGGCGATGGCCGCGGCGCTGCGCCATTTGGCCTCGACCGCGGCCCAGCAGGCGGCATTGCTAGAGGCGCTGTCGGGTGGCGGCAGGTAGCCGAGCTGACCGCGATCCCCGCGGAGGATTTCGATGGGGATCCTGGCTGATCAGCCCGCCTGCAACCGCGCCAGCAACTGACCGTGCAAGCCCTGGAAATCGCGGCCGCTCATCGCCAGCACCACATCTCCGTCGCGGGCTCGCTCGCAGACCAACTCAACAATATCAGCCACTTGAGGCACAAAATGCGCCGCAACGCCGGTGTTGGCGATCCGCTGACAAACCAGCGCGGCGTCCATGAGCTCGTCGGCACGCAACTTATCGGTATCCTTGTGTAATGGCGCGCACAGAATGACCTCATCGGCACCAGCGAAGGCCTGGGGATAGACGTCTTCAAAAACTTTGCGCCGCGAGGTGTTGGATTCGGCCTCAAACAGCGCCCACAGCTTGCGATTAGGGTATTTGCTGCGAATGGCCGCCACCGTTTCTTTGACCGCAGTTGGGTGGTGAGCATAGTCATCGATCACCGCGACTCCGCGGGCAATACCGCGCAACTCCTGCCGTTTCTTGACGCCCGCAAATTGACGCAACGCTGCAGCCAGCGCCATCGGGGTCGCGCCCAAATCGAGCGCCAGCACCAGCGCCGCCACCGCGTTGAGCACGTTGTGCCGACCAGCCATCGGCGAACCAAAGCGGCCAATCACCTCGCCGGGTCGCCACGTCGTCAGTGGAATGCGCCCATGAACTGGCGGCGCCGCACCGCGCAGCAGGGTAAATTGGGCACCATACTCCGAGAGTTGCAGATCGGCGACCTCCACGTCCAGCGCGTAACCACCGCCGGCAAAACCATAGCGCACCACCCGTCCCCGACAGCGATCCAGTACTGCGGTGACGCGCTGGTCCTCACCCCACGCCACCAACAGACCGTCGTCTGGGATCAGCGATGCGAACAGCGCGAAGGCCCGCTGCACGGCCGCAAAGTCCGGGTAGATGTCGGCGTGGTCAAACTCAACCGAGGTCAGCACCCCCAGTTGCGGCCGATAATGGACAAATTTCGGGCGCTTGTCGTAGTAAGCGGTGTCGTACTCGTCGCCTTCAATGACAAACGGGGCGCCGTCGCCGATGCGAAACGAAGAGCCCAAATTCTTGGGCACCCCGCCGACCAGCAGCCCCGGCGCGGAGCCGGTCGCCTCCAGCAGCCAAGCGGTTAAGCTGGTGGTGGTGGTCTTGCCGTGGGTACCGGCGATCACCACTGGGGTGCGGCCGCGCAGCATCCATTCACCCAACGCTTCAGGGAAGGAGCAGTAGGGCGTAGCGTCGGCGACGACCCGCAGGGCCTCCGGATTGTCGCGCCGCGACACGTTGCCGATGACCACCAAGTCGGGGCCCCAGTCGAGGTTTTCGGCGGCGTAGCCTTGGGCAAACGGGATGCCCCAGTTGAGCAAGTTGGCCCGCATGGGGTCGAATACGCCGGCGTCGGAGCCGCGCACCTCTAGGCCCTTGGCCTGCAACATGCCCGCGAAATTGCCCATGGCAGAGCCGCCGATGCCGATCAGGTGGACCTTGCGCACGCGCTCGTAATCGACCGCAGGCCGCGGTTCAGGGACCCGTTCAGCCGGGCCGGGCACCAATTGCGGCGATTCAAGGACGAATTGCGGCGATTCAGGGACGAATTGCGGCGATTCAGGCACCAATTGCGGCGATTCAGGCACCAATTGCGGCGATTCAGGCACCAATTGCGGCGATTCAGGGAACGCGGGCGCCGACTCGGGCAGGACTGGAGCCGACGCGGCAGATTCGGACAGGACGGTATTGGCAATCGACATGGCGACACTCGAGCGCGCGGCAAAGCGCGACGCGCAGTGTAAAACTGCGGCAAGAGGCGTCAATAAAACGGCTGGCGCCCGCGCTCAGCGCAGTGACCCACTCGGTTTCAGTAGCCCGACGAATGGTCACGCTCAGCTGCGAATCAACTAGGAATGCTTGATGTGCAACCGAATGATTTTTAGACTAATCCGCCCGCTAGTCCACCGGAGCACTGTTGATCACCGCCACTGCGTCCAGATCAAAACCGCCGGTATTGCCCTCATAGTCATTAGCGCCGCTGTCGGTGATACGGATATAACGTGCTGATTTTAAGCCGATTTCAGCCAGATCAAAGGCGTCACCGCCCCACTTCGCAAAGGGCCGGGTGGTGACCAGAGCCTCGGGAGCCAGATAAACCGGGCTATGGCCGGCGCAGCCCGAATCGGCGCCCTTGTGCGGTTGGCACGGCCACGCGTGCCACGTCTGCCCATCCACGCTGGCGGCGACCGCGCCGGTTTCGACAAAGCCGGTAAACGCATTCTCAAACACCACCAGATCCGGACCGACCCCATCGACAGCCAGCAGATCGTCGAACGCGACCACAATCGTGCCCTGGTTGCCCAACGACACCACGTGCAGACTGCCCGCCTTGTCGCCGGCGCCGTGCGGCGATCCCAACACGATGGCCGGCAACTTGTCCTGACCAAAACCGGCTTGGCTGCCCGGCACGAACGCCACCACACGATCAGCAAAAATATCTTGGGGTTTCGCGACTATGGGGCTTGATTCGCAGGCCACTAGCACCAGTACCAGTACCAGCACAGGGGCCAGCGCGCGCTGCATCACTTTTTCGTGGTCAGCTTGGTCCAGCCAAAGCCGCCACAGCCTTTGCCAACCAAGTCTTTGTCGTCAGCGGTCAGCGTGGAGGCCTTAGCCAACGGCAGCGTGTCCTTGCCCATATCGACGGTGCAGTAGTGTACGCTGTCGGCGGCGGGCTCAGTCCACACGATCTTGCTGAACTTATTGGGGTTATACTTGTCGTCCTTGGGCGCTTGCAAGAACGCGGTGTTCTTGGCGTTGTCGAACTCCAGGATCGCAGATGTCCCCAAGGGAAACACCCACTTGTCGGTGGCGATCGTTTCGCTGCCGCCAAAGCCGTCGTTCCAGGTCCCGGCGATCTCGATGGTCGTCGCGGCGGCGCTAGGGCTGGCAGGGGCGGCGGATTCGCAGCCGAGCAGCGTCAAGCCGATGGCAGACATGGCAAAAAGGGTTGAAGGACGATGGTGATTTGCGCGCATGGCGCCTCCGGGGCCAGACCAAATGGGTCGGGGCAGCCCGTCGCTGGTGCATTGGCGCAAATTGCAGGCGGCAGAGCTGTGGCCGTGTACGCTGAGGCAGTGTACGCCGCAAACTCCAGTGCGCTACCCAGGCGCGCAGGGCGCGACAGGTAGGACTTGCCACCCTTGCTTTCCGCGAAAGGGCACGCAACAACGGGAGTTCCCGACTTGCGGCGGCCGCCAGGTCTGGCTGCGGTCGACGCTTACGGTTGCGGGTCAGCGCCGGAATCGGGCTCACCTGAGCCGTACACCGGACTTCCTCCCGCGCCCTCCAGCAATTCTGGATGGACGCAGCGCCAATCCTAGACCGGTTTGGCAACCAGCGGCAACCGGACCTACAAGGAATTAGCCGAAATCAGCCACTTACCGTCTTTTTGGGTCAGCTCGATCGGCCGCGGCATGGCGTCCTTGTTCTTCAGATCCTTGATGAAAAGCTTAATCTTGGTCGCGTTGATCGCTTGTTTGCGGACCACGGTGACGGTCGGCTTGCTGGGATCAGCCACATACCAGGCCGCTTGGCCCGAAAATCGTTTCCATTCGTAGCGCTGCAGTTGGCTTTTTTGCTCAGCCGTCTCGCAGCGATCGGGGAGCAACTCGACAAGATACTTGTCAAAATTACCAGCGAGGCCGGCGACAATGGCCCGGATCACCGTGGCCTGCAGCGCATCGGTGTCGCCTGCGGCGGGCTTGCCTTCGGCAGGGGCGCTGGGTTTGACCGCCTCGGCATAGGCGGCATCGGTCCAAACAGGCAGGGTCAACAGTGCGGCGACGCTGACAGCGACGGCCAGACTGGCGAACAATATCGAGTGCAGTTTCATGGGGTTTCCTTTGGAAGTGGCGGTGCAAAGCACGGCGCGCCGGCGGCGGCGATAACGCGGTGAGTGTGGCGCGGATTCACTGGCGTGGCTACTGCGATCCCGCGCTTTGGGCGCATCTGTGCGTCGCTGCGGCGCTTTCCTCCTAGACAGTTCGCAGGACTGTCTCATTGGCGTACGCAAGTACGCCTTAGTCGTCAAGCCCCTTGCTCCTTGTCGAGCGACAGCGAGCGACAGCGAGCGACAGGGCCCCGGCATCCCAAATCGGGGGTCGCGGGCAACTTCGGTGGTGAATTTGGGGCTACTCGGGGACGCTCTGCCGCCCGTCGGCACCGGCAGCGCCGCAAGCCTAGGCAGCC
>SHZD01000053.1 GCA_009692465.1 Myxococcales bacterium | reverse complement strand
ACTGTCCGAAACTGCACGGATTCACTCCGGGCAGTTCTTGGACAGTTGAGAATATCTGAGAAGCTAGGAGACCGTCGGATCGCAATAGATTCATTGTGTATAACCGCAAAGATATTTAATAACCGATTGATTTCCGACAGGCTCCTAGCGAGCATCTGAACACGGTCCTTGTCGAGCGACAGCGAGCGACAAAGCACTGGCATCCGAAATCGGGGTTCGCGGTGATTTCGGTGGTAAATTTCGGAAGCCTTGGCCCCTTTACTTGACCACGCACTGCTGCAAAATCTTGAGTTCGTCAAAGCGGTGGTAGTTGCTGGCCCAGCCCGTCGAACCGGTAAAGCCGATGTAGCCGCCGCGAAACAGAAAACCGGCGATGGCCTCATTGAACAACTCGGTGCCGTCGAGCGTGACGCGTACCTTTGCGCCTTGGACCTCGACCGTCACCGTGTGCCATTTCAAATCCTCAATGCCCGGGGTCTCCTTCCACAACCAGTGCTTACCGGGGTCGCCGTCCAGCGTGACCGCGATGTGGTTCTCCGCGGTGGGATCGGTGTTGGGGTCACCGACGTTGTTGAAGGTGTCCATTTCGACATGGAACGCCGAGACCTTGGTGGTACCGCAGGCGCCTGCCACCCCATAACCCAAGCAGCCGCCGTCGCCCGCCTTGGCCAGCACCGCCTCCAGTTCGACCACGCTTTTGACGTCGATGACGGACAGCGCAAAGCCGTCGGCGCCGCCGTTGATGCCGCCACCGGTGGCGATCTTGAACGAAATCTGCACATCGCCGGGCTGAACAAAGTCGGCGATGTTCCAGATTTTGCCGAACTTGCCTTGGGCGTTGCCGGTCATCTCCAACCAGCCGCCGGGATCCCAATAGGCGTCGCCGTAGATTTTCCATTTGGCGCCGTCGAGCTTGGTATCGAAGCTCTCGGGGGTGCCCCACGCGCACACGCCGATGCTGCGGGAGTCCATGGCGGAAATGCCTTGTGGGTTCTTGACTTCCAGCCAAATGAGGTGCTGGCCGCTCGACAATTTAGAGGTCGCTAGCTTGACCACGCCGGCAGCGTCGGGGGTGACAAAGCCGAGCAGACCGTCCTTGTCCGAAGTCCACTCCGCTTTTAACTGGCCCGCTACAGCCAAGGTGTCGGTGGCGATTCCGGCCAGTTCGACCAGCTTACCGACCTCGAATACCGCGCCCTTGGCCGGTGCGGTGATCGCTGCATACGGCACGCCTTTGGGCGCGCTGACCTCAGCCTTGCTGTCGGCGGTGATCGGGATTGTGGCGTCGGCTGTGCTATCGGGCGGGACCGCTGTCGCCGCATCTGCCAGCCCGACTTCGCTATCGGCAGAGGTCCCGGAGTCGAAGCCAACCGCCTCGGCCGCGCTCACCCCATCGAGCGCTGTGGTGTTGGCGCTAAACGACCCGTCCACCGCATCGCTGGCCTGGGCCGCACCGGCGCCCGAAGTTGCGACGGGTTCGGCGCAGGCCGCCCCCAATAGCGCCAAGACCCAGACCCAGCGCGTGATCCACACGCGGATAATCATAGTGACTCCTGGTGCGCAGGACGGTGGCGCTTGAGCGCAGGCTAGTGGGGATGGGCAGGGCCGTCAATGCGGGCAACACGCCGCGATCCCCCGCTTTGGGCGCATCTGGGCGTCACTGCGTCACATTTCTGTCAGGGAAGTACGAGAGTACGCCCCTGACAGAAAAGCTCCTTGCTCTTTGTCGAGCGACAGCGAGCGACAGGGCACTGGCATCCCAAATCGGGGGCCGCGGAGAATTTCGATGGGCAATCCTAGCACGACCCAATTCTGCACCAAGTTCGTCCATCAAAGAGCTTGCGCCAAGGCCCCGCCTGCGCGATCCTTGCGCGCTGGCACCGTCGCCGTGCCACTGGACCTGTCAATGCCGCCCGCTGCCGCCGCCGACCCGTTTGCTGGACAAATCCCCTTTTTGAATAAGAAAACCCTGACAGCCACCGCTGGCGTGGTGGTGTTGATTTGGGTCACGGCGATCTTGACCGGCTCCAAAATCGTCATCGCGGTGGTCGCGGTCCTGACCATTGCGCTGGGCGTGCTCCTCGGCTATGCGTGGCGGCAAATTGCCAAGCAAAAAAAGGTGTTTGCCCTGCTGCAAGGGGCGCAAGCCTCGCCAGAAGCGCGCGCGGCGGCATTGGCAGAATTGGCGGCCCAAGATCCGCACAGCAAAGACGTGCTCAACGGCATCGCCAAAGCCCAATTGCAGGCCCAGGACAATCCGGATTTGGCGCTGCAAACGCTGCAAGGTCTGGATTTGTCCAAGGTGCCCCAAGATGCCGCCGATCAGGTGCGCACCTTTCGGGCTCAGTTGCTGCTGGTCAAAAACCGCACCCGTGAGGCCCGCGATCTCGCCGATCAAATCAACGTGCCGACCACGGGGCCGCTGCAAGCGCGGGCGATGATGGCGGCGGTGGTGGCGGAGGCGTGGGCGCGCACCGGTCGCCACACCCAAGCGCTGGTGTTGCTAGAGGACTACAAGCTCGACAACCCACAATTAGGCCAAACCCAGCCGATGTTGCTGTTTGCCCGCGTGTTTACCCATTTTGCGCTGGGCCACAAGGACCGGGTGCTCAAGTTTTTGCGCCTGCTGATGGCGCAGGACATCAATTTGCTCGGCCGGTTTGTGCAGCCGGGTCCCGGTATTCACATGGAATTGCGCAAACTGGCGACTGAAGTGCTGCAGACCCATCCGACGCTGAACAAGGCCGCCAGAGCCCAGCATCGCATGACGCAACCGCGGTCGAGGTAGTTGATGAGTCGAATCAGCTGGGCATTGCTGCTGCTGGCGCTGGCAAGTGGGTGTGCGTCAGAGGCGGCGCCGGAAAAAATCACGGATTTTTCCAAGTGGTTGTGGCGCAATTACCACAGCGCGACCGACGAGCAGCTGGCCAACGCGGTGGTCCAACTCAACGGCACCGCGACCGCGGTGACTGCTGAAAAGCCGCTCAAAGTCTTGATCAGCCGCCTGTCGGCCGCCGACATTGCCGTGGTGGGGACCCAAGGCGACGCCAGTTTGGCGGTCGGGATGCTGGCCGTTACCGAACTGGGCTGCACGCTCAAGCAGGTCGACGCCATTCACACCAGCCCGGCGCAAAATACCCTGCACGCCAAAGCCTACACCACCTACAAGCGCACTTTTGTTCAGAGCCGTGACGACTATTTAGCGCGCAAAATCAGTCGGTTGGACTGGGACACTGAGTTGACGAGCGACTACGCCAGCGAAAAACTGCGCGGCAGCACCCGGGTGATCGCCGATCTGGGCAAAGTGCTCAGCCCGTTTGGCGCCGCGATGGTGTCGCGCACGTTCTTGAAAGAGCCGGCCGCGCAGGTCGAAGGCAACGGCGTCAAGTGGCCACAAGACTACCAAGTCGAAGCCTATTACGAGCGCAGCCCCGGTCGGGTCATCCACTTGTTTGCGGTGTGGCGGCAAGCCGATTTTGGGTTTTCGACCGAGACCTCAGCCTTGCAAAACATCATGCTCAATGGCTTTGTCGACTGGGACAAGGAAGTGGAAGCGGCGTGCAAATCCGGCAAGTTCTAAACGCCTTGCCGGTGGCAGTGGTGGCCTTGGCACTGGTTTTGTCCGCTTGCGCGACGACGCCACTGCAAGGATGGGGTCACAGCCCGGCGGCGGCGCAAAAATACCGCGACGGTCCCGATTTTACCAAGGCTAACGCCGAGTTGGTCCAGTGGCTGGCCGACTATTTGCGCACCGACACCACCAATCCGCCGGGCAACGAGACCCGCGGCGCCGAGTTCTTAGCGGCGATCCTGGCCCAAGAGGGCATCGCCAGTCAGATTTTGGAATTTGCCCCCGGTCGCGGATCGCTGGTCGCTAGACTGCGCGGCAGCGGGGCCCAACCGTCGTTGTGTCTGCTGTCGCACATCGACGTGGTGACCGCCAACGCCAAGCTGTGGCCGCCGGATCGCGGGCCGCTGTCGGGGGCGCTGCACGAGGGCTACTTGTGGGGGCGCGGGGCGCTCGATATGAAGTCGATGGGCATCTTGGAACTGGCGACTTTGGTGTGGCTCAAGCGCCTCAAGGTGCCGTTAAGCCGAGACATTGTGCTGGTGGCCGTCGCCGATGAAGAAGTGGACAACCGCGGGATGAAACTGCTGACCGCCGACCATTGGGACAAGCTGGGCTGCTCGCACTTTATCAACGAAGGTGGCATGGGGGTGCGCGGTGCGCTGCAGCCCGAGCAGACCGTGTTTGCGATTTCAGTGGCCGAAAAGGGCTTACTGTGGCTCAAAATGACGGCGCACGGCAAATCCGGCCATGGCTCGACGCCGATGCCAGATCGCGCGCCCGATCGCTTGCTCAACGCTTTGGAAAAACTGCGCAACCGGGTGCCGGCCGCCACTATTCACCCGGCTTTGTACGCGACACTAGCGGCGGTGGGCGCGCACGGCGGTGGCGTTCAGGGCTACGTGATGCAGCGGCCGACGCTGGTCGATTGGCTGGCGCTGGGCACGCTGATGGACGAACCGGGGACGCGGGCAATGCTGACCAATACCGTGGCCATTACTGGCTTTTTGGGTGCCGAACAGCCCAACGTGGTGCCCGATCAGGTGTCGGCCCAGCTCGATTGCCGGTTGTTGCCGGGGGTGGAGCCGCGAGCCTTCCTGTATGAACTGCAAAAAGCCGTGGAAGATTCCACGATTACTTGGCAAGTGCTGCACGAGGCGCCGGCGTCGGAAAGTCCGCGCGACGACCCGCTGTTCTTGGCGCTCGGCCGCCATGCGGTGGCTGGTCGAACGGACGCGGTGGCGGGACCACTGCTGTCGGTGGGCTTTACCGATTCGCTGTGGGCCCGGGTAAAAGGCGCGCGCGCCTACGGCTTTGTGCCGATCGAAGTGCCGCGCGAGGTGGCCGAGACCTTTCACGGCGCCAACGAGCGGGTGCCGGTGGCGGCGCTGCAGCGCGGGTTTGCAGTGCTGTATAACGCGGTGTTGGACGTGGCGGCAGGGCCATGACCGCTTGGCCTCGGTGGTTTGGAGTTGCCGGTGCGGCTGCCCTGTTGTCGGTGACCGTCGCTGGCAGTGTTAGCGCCCAAGTGCATGAACTTGCTAGTGAAGCTACCCCATCTGCGCCCGCTGGGGATTCGACGGCTTGCGCCTTGGAGTCAGCCGGGCCCGCCGCGCCGCCGCCCGCTGCGTTCACTCCAGTGTGGCCGTGTCGAATCGATAGCGTAGAAATTTCGGGATTGTGGCGCACTGCAGACTTCATCGTCCTTGGCGAGTTGCCGTGGACTGAGGGTCAAGTGGTGACGCTGGCCCAGTGGGAATTGGCCAGCGCCCGGCTGTGGAACACCGGCCTGTTTTCCAAAGTGCAGGCCACGCTGGTGCGGCGGGCGGGCAAAACGGTCGCACTGGTGGCGCTGGAAGAACGCTGGACGATTAACCTGTTGTTTTCATTTGCAGTTGTCGCCCAACGCTCGCAAGCCAGTCCGGCGCTCCGTGGCGCCAGTGGACCAGCCGCCAACGGCAGTTCCACGTGGTGGTCTGTCGGGCTGTCGGACCTCAATTTGGGCGGCCGCTTCATCGAGGCCGCGGCGACCTATGAGCAATTCAACGCGTTTACCGGGGGATTGGCCTTTATTCGCGCCCATCGCTTCTTGGGCCGCCGCATGGACGCCACCCTGCTGTGGGAGTATTTGGCCCGCCCAAGAGTCGGGTTTGCCGACCGCCGCCAGCGCCTGCGCGGCGAGCTCAATCAACTGGCCATGGACGATCACCTGCGCTTCGGTGGTCGCTTGGACCTGCAACGCGACGGCATTTTTGATGCCGGCGACACCGTGCCCAACCTGCCGGCGTCGAGCGCGACGGCGCTGCTGGACGTGGGCGTTCGCTACGGACGGGTCGACATCGTGCGGGTGCGCCAGCAAGGGGCGTCGCTCGAAGTGCGGGCCGCGGTCGGTCGCAGCGAGGTGGCCGGGCAGCACCTGAGCCACGGACAGGGCTGGTTGCAGGCGTTGGCCTACGTGCTGGTCGGCGTGCGCGGCAATGTGGCCGGGCGGCTGCAGGCCGGGATGCAGTCGGCGGCGCCGCCGCAGTTGCAGTTTTTTATCGGCGGCTTGAACGAAGTGCGCGGAGTGCGCGACAGCTACCTGCGCGCCGATCGCTTCGTGCTGGCCAACCTCGAGGTCCGCACTGTGTTGTACGACGCGATGTGGTTGGCGGTGGTGCCCGCCGTGTTCATCGATGCGGCGGTGGCCAACGATGCGCAGCGCGGCGCCACCCTGTTGGCATCGACTGGTGGCGGGGTGCGCCTATTGGTGCCGCGGTTTGTCCGCACTGGATTGCGGGTGGATGTGGCGGTGCCGGTGGCCGGTTTGCCGTGTACGCGGCCAGTGGTGGCCGGGCTGTGCCCGGCGTTTAATGTTGGAATTTTTCAGTATTTTTGAGGCGATCCTAGTCATTGCGGGCTGATGAGCGTTGCTTGGCACTTGGGTCCCTGCCAGTTGGCTCCAACTGCGTTCGGGTAGCCTGTGAACAGGGCGCAGCATTGCGAATAGCTGCCAGCCACGCCAGCGTCACCGCACATCACCGCCGCCGCAGCTCCACCGACTCCCTGGCCTCGCGCGCCACTTCACCGTGATTTTGCGCCACCAAGAGAATTACCGCCCCCACCACCGCCACCGCACCCAACGCCAACTGCGCCGCCGCTAGCTCCTGCCCCAGCAGCCACCAACTACCGACCGCCACTGTAAATGGCTGCAATTGCAGTACGGCCGCCGACACCGTCACCCCCAGCCGCGCAATCGCCATGTAATAGAACACGTGACCCAGCGCGATCCCAGTCACACTGCTGACCAACAGCAAACCCAGTTCAGTGGGCGGCAACTGCCATCCCGCCAGCCCAGCGTCATGGCCAAACAGGCCCATCGCCGCCAGCGTCACCAGCGCGGTCCACTGGCTAATCGCCGCAAACGCCACCATCGCCCCAAACTGGGCCATGCTGTGGCGCACCGCTAGCCCGTAGCCGGCGAAAAGCAAGCCGGACAGCGCCGCCAGCCCCACTCCTTGCCACTGCAGATGGCCGCGCGCGGTTGGCGCGGTCAGCACGGCTCCCCACACCCCCAGCAGCACCAGTGCGATGCCCAGCCACACGCGTGGCTGACGCAACATCTTGCGCTCATTGGGAAACAGCGCCCACGCCCCGACCGCCACGAACACGATCTGCACGCGCAGCCCAAAAATGGCCGAGGTCGGGTCCACCTTGTAAAACGAGGCGGCAAAGGCCATTTGCCCCGCCGCATTGAAAGCGGCCGGCACCAAAGCGGCGCGATACAGGCCGACCGGCAGCGTGCCGCGCGCGGCATGCCAAACCAAAAGCGGTGCCCACAGCAGCGCCGCAAAGCCATAGCGCCAGCCATTGCTGGTCCACACATCCAATTGCGGCGCAAAGTGGACCAAAAACAACGGCGTTGCCGACCAACCCGCCAGTGTCAGCAGCAGCGTCACGCTGCCGGTTAGCGGGGTTGTCGGCGATGATTTGCGCACCTACGGCTGGCCAGCGGCGAAGGGCAGCCCAACATCGAGCGGAAAACGCTTCAAGGTCGCCCGATGGGCCACTAGCCGCGACCACCGCGTCGGCAGGGCATTGCACCAGCCAATGTAGCCCGGCAGCGAGGCAAAAGTGCGCTCGGCGTTGGCAAAATGGGGGTCGCTGCGCAGGCTTTGTTCTTGGCGCACAATCGGTTCGGTGCCGTCAGCATCGCGGCGATACTGCCGGATATAATCCAGTAACTTGCCGTGATAACTGGGATCTTCGATAATAGCCCCAATGGTCGCCGCCCGCGGATGACTGCCGTCGACCATCGCCGCCACTTCGGCTTCAAAACGCTGCAGACCGTCGGGCCACATCGACAACAACTGCATGTCGTACACTGGGTTAAGGTGGACCACTTGCATGACGTGGCCGGTAATCGTCTCAAAATCGGCGTACAAGCCAGTCGGGTCGGCAATCGACAGCGGATCGTCCAAAAAGCGCAGAACTTGGTGAAACGTAAAATTAATCTCCTTGTGCAGGTAATAATCCCGCGCCGCCGGCACGATGACAAAACGCAGCATATCCCACGCTCCAAACAGCAACTGCCTGCGGGTTGGAATGCGGTCGATGAGCCCGTGGTCGCGCAAACTGCGCAGACGGCGCAGCGCTTCGTCCCCCACCAGCATATGGCGCAACGTCCGGCAACTGCGGGTGATTTTAAGACTCACCGCGCGGCGATCGCCGATGGCTTGGCGCAACAATTGCAAAGCGCTGCGGGTATGGCGGTCAGTTTTCATGGGCAAAACAGCTTGAGGACCGGGGCACTACCGACGGTCAGCGGTGTCAAAGTCCATATTTTTCCTAAGAATACAGCAATCTACAACTTTTCTACCAGTTGCCAGCGCACAATCGACGCCGGCGCATCGACTTTGGGCGCGACGTGATACAGCCAGCCGTCGGGCCCCAGCGTAATCCGGCCGGCAACGGCGGCGGTGGCAAACAGCCCCAAGTCTTTGCCTGTACTTGAAAACTGGCGAATCTGCCCAGTGTTGAGCGCCACCATCAGCCAGCCGGTAAACGGGTCGCGCTGCAAGGCAATGACCTCGGCCGTCGGGCTGGCAAGCGGCGTGTGTTGGCCATCGGTGGTATGGACAAGCACAATTTGCTTGCCTTGCAGGGCAATCGCCAGCCGCGTTCCGTCGAACGGCGCCGAAGCATAGACGCGATTAGGTAGTTTTGTCAACAACTTGGACTTGCCAACCGCCAGATCGACGGTGTGCAAGTCGCCATTTTCCACCACGTTGCCGATGTACAACTGATTGCTCAGCGCCCAGGTCAGCCCAGTCGGGCCGGTATTGAGGTGGATAGCCATGGCCGGATCGACAAATGGCCCATTGCCCGCCAGATTGGAATTGGTGGCAATCATCATCGGCAAGGTGTTGGTGGCCTTGTCGTACCACGCGACCCCCTTGGGTGGATTGCTGCTGCAGCCACACGCCGCACAACAGCCGTAGGTCAGCGCCGCTTCGACCACATTGCCGCCGAACACGCTGCCAAAGCCTTGCAACGCTGCGACTTCGTTCATGTTGAGGTTGCCGTCGCTGTTGACCACCAAAACCTTGCCATCGGGCGTCAGTCGCCGCAGGTAATCGGTGCCGCTGATGACGGTGACGCCCCACAGCCCGCATTGCAAGTCCATGTCGATGTCGACCAAACCCTGCGAAAAACTGGGCGCATTGATGGCGGGCAGCGCGGCGGCGGCGCAACTGGGCGGCGGGCGTTGGCAGCTGCAGTTCAGGCCATAACAGGTGTTTGCGCTACAGACAGAGCCCTCACACGGGGCGTCGGCGAGACACTGGAGCAATTGGGGGTGGCACAAGGTGCCGGGGCCGCACACAAAGTTGCCGCAGGCGGTCGCCGGGGCGGTGACCAGGCAAGCGCTGCCCGCGGGCAAACACTGGCCGACGTTCGACGCGCCGACGCTGCAAAATGTAGCGACTGGGCATGGACTTGCCGTTGGCAGGTGGCAGCCGGACCCGCACTTGCCCAGGATGCACAATTGGCCGCCCTGGGCGCACGGCGCGCTGTCCTCGTCGGTCTTGCCGTCGCAGTCGTCGTCTATGCCATTGCAGACTTCCTTGCTCACCGCTTTGGGGGTGCAGCCTTTGGGCTTGCCGCCGACGCACGAGGGCACCGTCACCGCGCAGGCGCCGCTGCCGCAGGTCAGTATCTTGAGGCCTTCGTCGGTTTGGCCGTTGCAGTCGTCGTCTTGGCCGTTGCAGTCTTCTGAGCTGGGCGGCAACGGCTCGCAGGTTTGCGGCTGGCCGTCGACGCAGGCCGGCCCTTGGACCCAACAGGCACCGCTGCCGCACACCATGTCTTCCAAGCCCTCGTCGGTCTGGCCGTCGCAGTTGTCGTCTTTGCCATTGCAAACTTCGCTGGCTGGTTGGCAGGCGGGCTTGATGTCGGCTGCCGATTGGCCGTCGCCATTGTTGGAATCGGCGCTGTTGGAATCGGCGCTGTTGGAATCGGCGCTGTTGGAATCGGCGCTGTTGGAATCGGTGTTGCTGGTGTCGGTGTTGCTGGTGTCGGTGTTGCTGGCGTCGGCACTGGCGGCATCACCAGTGACAGCAGTGGTGTCTGCGGGCAGCGCAGCGGCTAGTTCAGTGGTTGACGCATCGACGGCGGAAGTGTCCATCGCTGGCGCATCCGGGTGGGTGCCGGCAGTCGCGGCGTCGCCGGCAAACAGCAAGCCGTCGGCGGCAGCACTGGACCCTTGGGGGCCGGCAGCGGTCCCGGCGGCCGATGGCGGGTCGCCGCAGTTGCTCAAAATCAGGATCGCAGCGGCGAGAAGCGTTAGGGAGGCCCGGCAGCGCATGGTCGGCCTTTGGCAACGGCGGGGGTGGCCACTTGCGCAATCTGGCGGCAATTGGTGGCGGTGTCAAACCGGTCCGCGGATTAGCCCGTCGCCCGCAATTTGCCGTGGCCAGACGCCCGCAACACATTGAAACTGCTAGACTCGCCCTCCTCCGTTCTCGCGCAACCCTGAGGCCATTGTTGCGCAGTTGCCCGAGCGCAACGGGCTCGGTAGCTCACCTCACCGCCACTAAGAAAGCCGCTGGCGGCACGATCGCGATCCCGCGCCACGGATGCAGCGACGTCAGGTGCGGGTCGCTCGCCACACTCAATTCGCCACCTGCAACCAAATCGGACAATGGTCCGAGCCCTGCACCTGCGCATCGATCCCCGCCGCCACCAGTCTAGGCAACGCCGCGCGCGAGACCATCGCCAAGTCGATCCGCCAGCCGATGTTCTTTTCGCGCACCCCAAATCGCTGGCTCCACCACGAGTAGGCACCCGCAACCGCGGGATGCAAGTGGCGAAAACTGTCGACGTAGCCGCTGTCCAGCCACGCCTGCACTTCTTGGCGCTCCTCTGGGCGAAAGCCAGAGGTTTTTTCGTTGTCCTTGGGTCGCGCCAAGTCAATGGCTTGTGGCGCCGTATTCCAGTCGCCGACCACGACAACGGCGGCACCGGTGTCGACCAGCGGCTGCAGTTTTTCGTGTAAAGCCCTATAAAACGCCAGCTTATACGGGATGCGCGACAAGTCGCGGCCGGGGCCATTGCCATTGGGAAAGTAGGCGCCCACCACGGTCAGATCGCCAAATTGGGCAATCTGCACCCGCCCTTCGCTGTCAAACAGCGGGTCGCCTAGGCTGGTGTCCACGCGATCCCACGGCTGGCGACTGAACAAGGCCACGCCGCTGTAACCCAGCTTCGCTGCAGGAAAAAATGTCGCGTGCCAGCCGGCCGGTGCTCGAAGTTCGCTGGGCAACTGGTCGAAGGTAGCGCGGACTTCTTGCAGGCACACGATGTCGGCGCCACACGACTGTAGCCATGCCGCAAAGCCCTTCAGGGCGCAGGCGCGTAAGCCATTGACATTCCAGCTGACAATCCGGAGACCGGCTGCGGGAACCCGTGGCTGTTGGGCGGCCACTGCGACTACTTGATGCCTGCAGGAGCATCTTTGGCGGCAGGCTCGCGGGCTGGCACTGGCCTAGCGGCAGCTTGATCGCCGGGTTGCCCTTCCGTTGACCCCTGGGCCGCGGGATTTTCTACCGGCGGGCGCACCTGCAGAGCCTGACTCGGACCGAGCGGCAGCTGCTCATAGGCCAAGTGCGCCACTGAGACGCCAGTGCGCAGTGACTCGACTGCCGACTGCCCCAGTTGCATCGCCCGACCGGGCAACGCGCCAATGAACAAGATCCCGGCGGCGGTCAAGCCCATCGCCCAATCCAAACTGGTTTCGCGCACATACTCGCGCGGCATCCGGCCTTCGGGGCGCATGTAGATGTAGACGGTCACGCGCAGGTAGTAGTAGGCGCTGACCACCGAGTTCAGGACCAAAATCACCACATGCGGCAGGTACTTACTGTCTTCGACCCCCAGCACATCGCGCACCAACTGCAGCTTGCCAAAAAAGCCCAGCGTCGGTGGCACTCCGGCTAACGAAATCATGGCCAAAGCCAACACCGCCCCGGCGTACGGGTGGCGGCGACCCATGCCGATGAGCTGCGCTTCGCCGGTCAGTTCCTCGCCGTTCTTGCCCACCGCCGCCAGCGCCGCAAACGCTGCCAGCGAAGCCAGTGCGTAGCCCACCAAATAGAACGGCACCGCCCCGGTCGGCTGCTGGTAACCCGCCAGCGTCGGGTCCGCGATCCACGCCACGCAGCCCAATAGCAGGTAGCCGGCATGGGCCACCGACGAATAAGCCAGCACCCGCTTGACGTTTTTCTGGGTCAATGCCAACAAGTTACCCACGGTCATGCTGAACACCGCGACCGTCGCGATAATTTTGGGCAGCGCGGTGTGCAGCTCGCCCATCGCCGGACCGGCCATCGCCGCAAACAGGAACTTGAGCAAGGCCGCAAAACCAGCCGCCTTGACCGCCGACGACATGAAACCGGTAATCGGGGTCGGCGCCCCTTCGTAAGCGTCGGGTGCCCACATGTGAAACGGCGCGGCCGCCACTTTGAACAAAAAAGCGGCACCCGTCAGCAACATCGCCAAACCCAACCAGAAATCGCCGTTGGCCTGCGGTTTGATCAGCGCTCGCGCGATTTCGACGTAGGTAGTGCTGCCGGACAGGCCATAAATAAACGCCATCCCGTAAAGCAACAGCGCCGAGCCGACCGCGCCCATGATGAAATACTTCATGCCGGCTTCCACCGACGCCAGCGAAGTGCGCTTGAACGCCACCAGCACATAGATCGCCATCGACATGATTTCGAGCGAAATAAACAGCGAAATCAGTGACTCGGCGCTGACCATGCACGCCATACCAAAGGCGGCAAAGTTGATCAGCGCATAGTATTCGCCGTAGGAAACACCCTGTTCAACCATGTACTTGGGGCTGGCCAAATGGGTCACCAGCGTACACATGCTGATCAAGGCCACAAAAAACAGGCTGTAGCGCGAGGCTGACAGGTGGTAGGCGAAGGCCGGGGTCTGCATCTCGAACGGCCCAAATTTGAACAACAACGCCGCCGTCACCAGCGCCAGGCCAGCAAAGGCCGCCCCAAACCAGCCCCAAAACCGGCGCGCCGACTCGTCGGCCTTCAAAAACGGGTCCACGACCAGAGTGAACATCGCCGCGAACAGCAAAATCAGCAGCGGGGCGGTCAGAGCCAAATCATGCAGCATGGGTACGGGCTCCTATTGCTCGACGGCTGGCGCGCGTAACCGCATCGCCGCTCGTTGTTCGCGCTGATAATCGGCGGGCGAACGCATTTGCTGAATTTGCGGACGATTGGGCGCCACCATCGCGTGTACGGTCGCTTCGGACAGCTGCAGCCAGCCCGACGGCTTGACCCCGATCCACACAATGAACACGCACAACACCGCGGCAATAAAGCGCTCGCGGCCCGACAGGTCGCGCAGCTGCTGCATGTGCGGGTTGGTCAGTTCGCCAAAAAACACCCGCCGCACCACGCTGAGCATGTACACGGCGCCCAGCACAATGCCCAAAGTGCCGATGCCGGTGCCGATCAGCACCACGTTGCGCCACATATACCCGCCGGCCGCGGGCGGGATAATCGCGGACTGCACCCCTTCTTTGAAGGCGCCCGCAAAAATCAGGAACTCGCCGACAAAGCCGTTGGTCAGCGGTAATGCAATCGACGACAGCGTCACGAACACGAAAAATGCGGCAAACACGGGCATTTTCTTGGCGATGCCGCCAAAGTCTTCGATTTCGCGGGTGTGAGCGCGCTCGTAGACAAAACCGACCAGGAAAAACAGCGCGCCGGTCGACAGCCCGTGGTTCACGCCTTGCAAAATGGCCCCTTGCAACGCTTCTTCGTTGAAAACAGCGATCCCAAGCAGCACAAAACCCAAGTGGGACACCGAACTGTAGGCCACCAGCCGCTTGACGTCGGTTTGGACGTAGGCCATCAGCGCCCCAAACACGATGCCGATCACCGCCAGCGTGATGAACAACCACGACAAAGTGCCCATGGCTCCGGGGAACAGCGGGATGGCAAAGCGCAACAGGCCGTAGATCCCCAGCTTGAGCATGACCCCGGCCAAGATCACCGACCCCGGCGTCGGCGCCTCGGTGTGGGCATCGGGCAGCCAAGTGTGAAACGGGAACGCAGGGACTTTAATCAGAAACGCCACCGCGAACGCCCCGAACAAGTACAGTTGCTCTTTGTCGGTGAGTTTAAGCGCCGTGAGATCGGTCAGCCGGAACGAACCGCCCGCCTTGTGGTACAGGTACAGGATCGCCACCAGCATCAGCAGCGAGCCAAACATCGTGTAAATAAAGAACTTAACCGTGGCGTAGATCCGGTCTTTGCCGCCCCAAATGCCGACCATCAGGTACATCGGCACCAGCATCACTTCCCAAAACACATAAAACGCCAGCAAATCGGTGGCCAAAAGCGAGCCGAGCATGCCGGTTTCCAGCACCAGCATCGCCATCGAAAACTCTTTGAAACGCTGGTCAATGGTCGAAAACGCCCCCAAGTACACCAGCGGCACCAGACCGGCGGTCAGTAGCACATACGGCAGCGACAAGCCGTCGATCCCCAAAGTCCACCGGGCGTTGATCGCGTCAATCCACGAAAAATCATCGACTTTCTGCAGTCCAGCGATGCTGGTATCGACGGCACCGAACACCACCAGCGCCACCACCAGCACCACCAGTGAACCGACAAACCCCAGCGCCTTGTGCGCCCATTGGTGTTCGCCTGGAATCAACAGGCCGATGCCGGCGAATACCGTCGGCAACAGCACCAGCAGGGTCAACACCGGAAACGCCGAATGCGAGACGGGGTGCAGCCAGGTTTGGGTCAAAATTTCTTCCATTTTCGCACCCTTCGCAAACTAGTACAGGCGTCACACCAGAATCATTTCAGCCGTCCCAACTGGGATTAGATCAAGTACCAAGCCAGCGCCGCGGCTAAATAAGATACCAAGCAAGCGCAGCCACTCCGACGGCGACCCCGAGCAAATACGTTTGCACTTCACCGGTTTGCACCATACGGCCGACGTGCGACAGCCCGATCAGCACCATGCCCGGCGCGCGGACCATCAAGCCGTCGATCAGCAACCGATCGACCAACTGAAACAGAAACTGGGCGACACCGCGCAGCGGCGCCACAATCAGCGCGTGAAACGCTTCGTCCAGCCAGTACTTGTTGAGCAGCATCTGGTAGACCGGCCGCACCGATTGGGCCAGATTCGCCATCTTTTCGCTCGGCCCCGCCTTGTACAGCGACCACGCCAGCGCCACCCCGGTCGCCGCCACCACAGTCGACAAGGCCATCAGCGCGTACTCGGTCTTGACGTCCAAGTGCCCGTGAACCAAGTATTTACCCCGCTCCAGCACCGGATCGAGCCACTGGTAGAACTTATTCCAGTGGCCGTGATTGAACGGGGTGCCGAGCCAACCGGCACCCACCGACAGGACCGCCAAAATCTGCAGCGGCAGCGCCATCGGCCACGGGGCGTCATGGGCGTGGTCAAAGGTGTGGTGGTCGCCGCGGTAAGTGCCTGAAAATGTCAAGAAATACAGGCGGAACATGTAAAACGCCGTCATCAGCGCCGCCAGCAGACCCATGCCAAACGCGACTTTGCGCCACGGCGCCAAACTCTCGACGGAGGTCCGCCACTGTTTTTGCAGCTCGCCGGCCTTTTCGGCAATCCGCAGGCGATCGACGTCGGCTGCGGTCTTGCCGGCCCGAATCGCTTCCCCCAGCGCCATGGTTTCGGCCTGGCGCTGAAAACCGGGACCGTAGTAGGTCTGTAGCTTTTCAATTTCGGGGGCAAAGGCCACGGTTTCGACCAAAATCGCGTCTTTACTGAAGAAACCGGCCAGCGGCGGAAGACCAGCGATGGCGATGCAACTGATCAAGAACGTCATGCGAATGACCGGCAGCTTCTTGGCCAGCCCGCCCATCTTGCGAATGTCCTGTTCGTGGTGCAGCGCATGAATGACCGCGCCTGCGCCCAAGAACAAGCAACCCTTAAAGAATGCGTGGGTGAACAAGTGAAAGATACCCGCGGCAAAGGCGCCGGCGCCCACCGCAATAAACATAAAGCCGAGCTGCGAAACCGTTGAATAGGCCAGCACTTTCTTGATATCGTTTTGCACTAGCCCAATCGACGCCGCCACCAACGCGGTCAGTGCGCCGATCAGCATGACTACCGTCATCGCGTGCGGGCTCAAGGCAAACAGGAAATTGAGGCGCACGATCATGTATACGCCAGCCGTGACCATGGTGGCGGCGTGGATCAGCGCCGAAACCGGGGTCGGACCGGCCATCGCGTCGGGCAACCACACATGCAAGGGAATCTGCGCAGACTTGCCGGCAGCTCCGACGAAAAGCAGTAGACAAATCAAGGTAATCGTCGGCGCGTGAGAAACGGTGGCCACTTTATCCGAGAACATGAGCTTGAGCGAATCGTAGTCCACCGAGCCGTTGCCGTAGGCCAGCAGCAGAAAAATCGCCACCACGAAGCCGATGTCGCCAATCCGGTTGACAACAAATGCTTTTTGGCCAGCCTCGGCCTTGGCCATGTCCTTGAACCAAAAGCCGATCAGCAGGTACGAGCAGGCGCCGACCCCTTCCCAGCCGATAAACAGCATGGCCAGATTCTTACCCAGAACCAGCATTAGCATCGAAAACACGAACAGATTCAGATAGCTGAAGTAGCGCCCGACGCCTTCGTCGCTGTCCATGTAGGAGGTGGAGTACAGGTGCACCAAAAATCCGACCCCGGTGACCACCAAAATCATCACACTGGACAGCGGATCGAGCAGGAACGACATGTCGAACGAATAGCTGCCGGCGGCGATCCACCGAAACGCTTCGTAGCGAAAAGCCGCCGACGGGTCGACCGCGATAGCCGCGCGCAGATTGAAAAACGACTGCACCGACACCACGAAGGCGCCAAGAACCGCAGTATTGGCAATGAAATAGACCGCTTGCTTGGACAGGCGCTTGCCAAAAAAACCGTTGATGATGCCGCCCAGCAACGGCAGCAGCACAATCATCGGCAATAGAATAGCAGGGTTATCTTGCACCGTTTGCTCCGCGCGGGCTGGCGGCCCGCCGCCAAGGAACTGTCCGTAAATGACTCGATTGGCCTGCGCAGCATAGAAGCGGCGAGTTGGCCTTTGGGGACGCGAGCTTAGCGACCTACATACCGTGAAAACGGAACCGGCCCCACAATGACTTAGTGTGGGACAGTTCCTAAGTGCCTATCGTTTGAGCAACTTGAGGTCGTCGATCCACACGCTGCCCTTGAGCCGAAACACCGCCAGCACCATCGCCAAGCCGACCGCAGCCTCTGCCGCTGCCACCGCGATGATGAAAAACGCCAGCACATGTCCCTCGGTCCAGCCGTGGTAGCGCGAAAACGCCACCAGTGTCAGGTTGACGGCGTTGAGCATTAGCTCGACTGACATCAACAAGATCAGGACGTTGCGGCGCGTCATCACCCCGACCAGGCCAATGGTGAACAGCACTGCGCCCAAAATCAGCAGATGGCCGAGCGGAATCGTGGTCATGCGCAACTCCTGAAGCGAACAGGCCTTTACCGTAAGGATGCCAAACTTTACCGTAGGGATGCCAAACTTTACCGTAGGGATGTCAAACTAGTGCGGCGCAGAGGCGCTAAACTAAGGCGGCGGGACACTTCGAACCTAATGGTGACCGGCGTCCTGACCGTGACCGACGTCAGGCCCGTCCGCGTGGGGCGGATGAGCCAACCGCGTCAACTTGGCCGGCGGCGGCACCGGCGCATCGACGTACTTGAGTGATTTTTTGGCCAAAGCGACCGCACCGACCGCCGCCACCAGCAGCAGCACCGAAGCCAACTCAAATGGAATCATGAACGAAGTGTAGAGCATCCGCCCTACCGTCTTGATGGTGCCGTACTGGGCGTAAATCGGGTCGCTCAGATCGACGGACCGCGCCCCTGCTGAAGCGACAGTCAATGCAGTCAACAGCTTGCCAAACACGAACAGCGCGACGATGCCGGCGACCAGTTTGGTCAGGGTCAGCTTGGGCGGATGGATGTCAGCAGGGGTCAAGTTCAATAGCATGATCACAAAGGTGAACAACACCATAATCGCCCCGGCATAGACGATAATTTGCAGCGCCGTCAGCAAGTGGGCCGACAACAGCGCGTACAGGCCCGCCAGACAAAACAGCGATACGATCAGCAACAGCGCCGAGTGAATCGGGTTTTTCCCTGTGGTCGGCAAGAGCATTAGCGCAGCGCTGCCGGCGGCGCCGGTGGCGAGAATATAAAAGATCAATAGTTCAGCCGACATGGTGCGATCCTTGGCGAAGCTAGTGCGGCGAGGGCAATGGCTAGGGCGGCGAGGGCAATGGCTAGGGCGGCGAGGGCAATGGCTAGGGCGGCGAGGGCAATGGCTAGGGCGGCGAGCCTACGCGGCCGCGCGGGCGCGGATTTCAGCTTCCAATTGCGGGCGAAATTTTTCGCAAATTGAGCGAATCGGCCACGCGGCGGCCTCACCGTGCGCACAGATTGTGTTGCCGTCGATGCCGTTGCAGGCGTCGATCAGCAGGTCGATGGCTTGTTCATCAGCGGCGCCAGCGTCGAGTTTTTCGACAATCGCGTGCAACCAGCCGGTGCCTTGCCGGCACGGGGTGCATTGACCGCAGCTCTCATGCTGGTAAAACTTGGCGACTCGGCCCATGACCTTAATCAAATCGCTGCCTTCGGCGATGACCGTAATGCAGGCGGTGCCGAGCATGGAGCCGACGTTTTTGAGACCATCAAAATCAAACGGGATGTCGATTTCGTCTTTCGTCAGGAACGGGCACGACGAACCACCGGGAATAATGGCTAAAATGTCGGCTCCGCCCAGCACGCCACCGCCCAGGTCGTAGATGATCTCGCGGATCGGTGTGCCCATCGGCACTTCAAACAAGCCCGGCTTGTTGACATGGCCGGCGACGCCGACCAGCTTGGTGCCGCCATTGTTGGGCGTGCCCAGATCAGCCCACGCTTTGCCACCCATCTCCAAGATCACCGGCACCGCCGCTAATGTCTCGGTATTATTGACGACCGTCGGCATGCCGAACACGCCCCAGTTGGCCGGAAACGGCGGTTTGAGGCGCGGCATGCCCGGTTTGCCTTCGATGGACTCGATGAGCGCGGTTTCTTCGCCGCAGATGTAGGCGCCCGCCCCGGTGTGCATGTAGACTTCGAGGTCGAATCCTGAACCTTGAATGTTTTTGCCGAGCCAGCCTGCTGAGTACAGTTGGGCGATGGCGTCCTCGGTGACGTCTTTGCTGTTCCAGTATTCGCCGCGAATGTAGATGTAGCAGATATGGGCGTTGGTGGCGTAGGCCGACAACAGGATGCCTTCCAGTTGGCGAAACGGGTCTTCTTCCAAGAAATAGCGGTCTTTGAAAGTGCCAGGTTCGCCCTCGTCGGCGTTGACCACTAGGTAGCGCGGCCGCTCGTCCTTGGGCAAGAAGCCCCATTTGGTGCCAGTAGGAAATCCGGCGCCACCGCGACCGCGCAGGCCCGAAGCCTTGACTTGCGCGATGACGCCTGCCGGTCCCAGTTCAAGCGCGCGCGGCCACATCTTGAAGCCACCGTGCTTCAAGTAGTTGTCTAACTTGGTGAAATCCACGCCCAAGTGGGTGCGCAGCAACAGCCGATGTTCAGGCATAACTGGCCTCCGTGCCCGTGCTGGCGTCAGGCGGGTTGGTGCTTTCGTCGGCACCGGGCCAACCGATCGACGGCCCCAAGCGCAAGCCGTCGGTTTGCAGTTGTTCCAGTAGCGCCCGAAACTGGTTGGGAGTTACGTCGAAGTAGTCGGTTTTGTTGACTTGCAGCGTCGGCGCTCGCTCGCAGGCACACAGGCACTGCACTTGCTGCAGCGTGAACAACCCGTCTTCGCTGGTCTCACCGGGGTTGATGCCCAACACCTCGACCGCGGTCGCCACCAAATCGTCGCTACCGCGCAAGTAACACGCGACATTGGTGCAGATTTGCACATGAAAGCGGCCGTGCGGACGCTTGTACAACATGGTGTAAAACATGGCGGTCGCCAGCACCGAGGCTTTGGACAATTGCAACTCGGCCGCGACCAACTCGAGCACCGCGGGTTTGAGCCAGCCAAACTCTTCTTGGGCCAGCCACAAAACCGGAATCAGCGCTCCTTGTTTTCGCGGGTACCTCGTGAGCAACTCGGCGATTCTCGCTTTAGTTTGTGGCGAAAACGCCAGCCCATTTGCGCTGCTATCTGCCATTTTCGCCTCGCGCATGTCTGCCGCGCTCCCTAGCCCGTGGGTCGCCGCGCTGCAAACACGTGTAATCTTGTGCCGAAGGCCCGCTTAGGACAGTGCCTGTGGGCGGCGCCTGAGCTTGGGCCGAGCGGACCAAACCGCGCGGCTGTGTAGCCCCATGCGGCTTGTGCTGTCAAGTTGCAGTCGGTGCGCGCCTGCGGTTAGCCTTGTGCGCTGCGGCGTTGGCGCTGGCACCGCCCGTGGCTTGGTGCAGGCCCTGACTTGGCCCAAGCCGCGTTGGGGGCCGGTCGGCGGCGCCACACCGACTGAATGGCGATTGGAGAAGCGAGATGCGCGGATTTATTTTGGCCGCTGGGCTGGGCAGTCGGTTGCGACCACTGACCGATGGGCTGCCCAAGCCGCTGGTGCTGGTGGCTGGGGTGCCGCTGCTGCAGCGGGCCATTGAGCAACTGGTGGCCGCAGGGGTGTCCCAAATCGGGGTCAACACCTTTCATTTGGGTGAGCAAATCGCGGCGTTTGTCGGCGATGGCAGCCGCTTTGGCGCGCAGATTACCGTGTTTGCTGAGGCTCCGCGCATTTTGGGCACTGGCGGCGGCCTCAAGAACGCCGAACAATTTTTGGCAGCTGGCGGCGATACCTTTGTGCTGGCCAACGGTGATGTGTGGCACGATTTTGACCTGCGAGGGTTGTGTGCAGCCCACGTCGCAGGGACCGCGGCGACTTTGATGGTGCACCGCGCGGCCCATCGGCCAGAGCTGCATCAGGTCTTTGTCCGCCAACATGGGCTCGATCGCGGTCAAGTGGCCCATATTCGCGGCCAACCGGTCACAGTCGCCAGCGATTTTGCCGTCATCTATTGCGGCGTCGGCGTCTACAGCACCTCCGTGTTGGAAACGATACCGGCGGCAACTGAGGCGTGCTTGGTGCGGCGCGGCATGGAGCCAGCTTTGGCAGCTGGTCAAGCGATCGGCTATTGGGAGCCGCTAGGCGCCTGGTTTGACTGCGGCACCCGCGCAGAGGTGTTGCGGGCGTCGGCCTTTGCGCTGCGGCAACGGGCGGCCAAAACGGACACCCTAAGAACTGGCGCTGCAAAAACGAGCGCGGCCGCCATCTGAGTTCGCACTCAAACGACGGCCGCACTGCGAAAAGTTCGCCTTAAGGATGTGTCCTTAAATAACTCGATCGACTCGCGCAACACTGGAGCGGCGAGTCGGCCTTTGAGGCCGCGAGCTTAGCGACCCACAAAGCAAGCAAACGGAGCCAGTCTCAGAATGACTTATTCTGGGACAGTTCCGAAGCGCTTATTTCTTGAGCAACGCAAAGGCCTTGGCGAACACATCCGGACCCATGCCGGCTTGCGGTTCAAACTTGCGTCCGTTGATGTAGATCGAGGGGGTGCCTTCGACACCACCTTTTTCGCCCATCGCCATGGTCTTCTTGAACAATTCTTCGTACTTGTTGGTCTTGAGCACTTCTTCTAGCTTGGCCTTGTCGACACCTGCGGCGACCGCCACTTCCTTGATCTTGTCTTCGGTCAGCTCGCGTTGGGCGGCGAACAACGCGTCATGGACCTTTTCAAACATGTCGCTACCACCTTGCTCAAAGGCCAACTGCGCGGCTGCGGAGGCCGGTTTGGCTTTGTCGTGAAACGACAGCGGGAAGTGCGCAAACACCACCCGAACTTTGTCCTTGTTGGCTTCCATGACGTCGCGCAGCGGCTTGGCCACCCGCGAGCAGTACGGGCACTGGAAATCGCTGAATACGGTAATGACGTACGGTGCGTCCTTCTTGCCAATGAACGGCAGGCCGTCATAGCTGAAATCATTTACTTTATCGTTCAGTTCGCTAAAGATTTTGCCTTGGGCAACGATGGTGTCGTAATAGGGTTGGCCCTTCTTACCGGCGGCGTCGGCTTTCTTGATTTCCTCGTCGATGACGGCCTTGAATACGCCCAACGGCTGAGCGCCGACGACCTTGCGGCCATTGATCATAAAGCCCGGAGTGCCGCGAACGCCGACCGCGCCGGCCATTTCCATGTCGTCAACAATCTGTTTTTCGGTGGCGGCATCTTTGCGATCGGCGTCGAACTTCGCGATATCCAGCCCAATTTCCTTGGCCCATGCTGCAAAATTCTCTTCGGTCAGCGCCGTGGCGTTGGCGAAGGCCTTGTCGTGAAATTCCCAGAACTTCTTCTGCTTGCCCGCGGCGATCGAGGCCGCGTGAGCGGGCCGCGCCTTGTCGTGAAAGGGCAGCGGATGATGCTTGAACACGACCCGCACTTTGTCGCCGTAGAGCTTCTCCGCTTCGACCACCGTGGCCGAAGCCTTGGAGCAGTACGGGCACTGAAAGTCCGAAATCTCGACGATTGTGACCAGCGCCTTGTCGTTGTCGCCGCGAATGGCGTCGCGTTTGACATCGACCGGCACCTTCCAAATATCAAAGCTGTCCGGTGGCGCAGTGGCTGGGCCTTCGTCGGTCTTGGGCGCTTCACCGCGAGCTGCTTCGGGGGCTGCCGGCGCCGCCGCCGGGGCCTTGCCTTCCAAGAAGTACTCAGCCACCTTGGTGCCCGCTTCGCCGCCGTGCTTGCCAAACGCCGCTTTGATTTGGTCGATCCCGGTCTTGCCGGCGCCGGCTGCTTTGGCATCGGCCAGAGCGGCGTCGACAGCTTTCTTGAATTCATCCAGCGGCAACGCACCTTGCATCAACTTGCCGCCGATAAAGAACGACGGGGTACCTCCGGCTCCGGTCGCATTGGCGGCCGCTTGCTCTTTGTCGATCTGGGTGCTGATCGCCGCGTCTTTTTGGTCAGCCTTGAACTTTTCAACGTCCAGCCCCAGTTCTTTGGCCCATTTTTCATAGTTTTCCGGGCTCAGCTGCTGCTGGTTGGCGAACAGCTTGTCGTGCATTTCCCAAAACTTGCCCTGACGATGGGCGGCCAACGCCGCGATCGCGGCCGGCTTGGCGTTGTTGTGGAACGGCAACGGCTGGTTGGCCCATACAATGCGCACATCATTGGGGTAGGCTGCCAACAAGTCCTTGAGCGCCGGACCGACGCGGGTGCAGAACGGGCACTGAAAGTCCGACACTTCCAAGATAGTGACAGCGCCATTGGCGGCGCCCTTCCACGGCATCGAAGCTGGAATGCCATTGGTCGCAGCAGCTGGAGCGGCCTGACCTTCCGCAGCAGCAGCGGCTACGGCTGCCGGAGCACTGCCGGTGGCGGCGCCGGCCTTGGTAGACGTGGAGGCGCGGCCGGCAACAAACGCCAGCACTGCGGCGGCGATAACGACCAAAAAAACGGTTTCCTTTTTCATGTTCCTGTGTTCCTAAGTGGAGCTGAGGTCTTGGCCGCAGGCCGGGCGGTCGCACTGGATCCGCATCCCGGGTTGGCACGTGTCCACGCAGCAGCGCGGTCGCGTCCCGCTGGACCAAAAAGCGGGGGGCAATACGTTAGGTGCACGACTTGAAACTGTCAACGGAGGCGCAGCCAAAAGTTCATAGCTGCGCTTGCCAGCGGCCGTACGGGCGGCTACGCTCGTAGCCAAGGCGACGGAGGAACCATGATTTGCATACGTAGGGCAGCTCTAGCGGCGGTGGCTGGGGTTTTATCAGCGGCTGGCGCCAGTGTTGCCGCCGCGGCGGTTCCGGCGACGGTCGCTGTCCACGGGGCGCTGCTGGCTGTTGGCAGCGGTCCGGCGGCCGACGGCAACTACATCGCTTTGTTTCGCTTGTACGACAAGGAAGTGGGGGGCACCGCCGCCTGGTTCGAAGGGCCGCTCGACTTAATGGTCAAGAATGGCCAATTTCACTACGTTTTGGGCAGCAAGACGCCGTTGTCGCCAGCGACCTTGGCGGCGATGCCTCAAGTGTGGTTGGGCGTGCAAGTGGGGCTGGACCCAGAATTGCCGCGGGTGCCTCTACATAGCACGGTTTTTGCCATCCGCGCTGGGATGGCCGACGGCTTGGAATGCAGTGCCTGCGTCAGCGCTCAACACCTAGACGGCAAGGCTTTGGCCGGCTACGCCAAGACCTCTGATCTGGGCGCAGCCCTGCAAAACTACGCCCAAAAAGCCGACTTGCAAGCGTATGCCCAAGTGTCGAGCTTGGCGGCGGTGGCAGCATCGGGCGCGTATGGCGATCTGAAGGGCGCACCCAAGGCCGACGTTGGCTTTACCGGCATGTACAGCGATTTACTCGGGTTGCCGGTGTTGGCCAAAGTGGGCAGCGCCTGCGGCACGGGCCTAGTGGTCAAGGGGATCAAGGCCGACGGCAGCCTCGACTGCATTTCAGCATCGCTGCTCGCCAAGGATTTGCCCGCTGACGGCTTGGATGAAGTGTCCAATGGCTTGCTGACGACCCAATTCGCCGAAGTCACCACTTCGGCCACCACCCCGGTCAAGATTGCCGATTTTGCTGGCGCGGGGGTGTCGGACTTGCTCACGGTGCCCGATTTCGGCTTAGCCCAAGGCCTAGCGTGCAGTGCGACGATCACCAACAGCGACGTCTCCAAAGTTCGGGTCGACCTGTACGATCCCACTGGTGCCAAGACCACGGTCTACAACGGCGAAAGCGCGGGCACCAAGCTGGAACTGACGTTGAAGTCGCCGGCGAACGCAGCGCTGAACGCATGGGTTGGCAAAAATCCCAAGGGGTTATGGTCGTTAGTGGTCGCCGATCTGGCCAAGGGCAGCGCCGCAACGGATGGCAACTTGGAAAAGTGGTCGATCGCGGTGAGCACCCTGTCCGACAAGAAGGTACAAGCCAATGGCGCGTTTATCTTCAACAATGCCAAAAGCGCGCCGATCGCCTGCACCGACTCGACGTTTGGTGCCAGCTACGCCAATCCGATCGACAAGGCGCTGTACATCTGCAATGGCAAAGACTGGGCGCCGTTCTACTTGACGGTGCCGGGCTCAGCCGAGAATCCGGGGGCGTCGTGCGCCGATCTCAAGACCAAGGTGCCGCTGGCCAAAGATGGCCCCTATTGGCTCAATCCGGCCGGCAGCGGCGCTTTTTTAGGGTGGTGCGACATGACATTTGACGGCGGAGGCTGGACCTTGGCGATGCGCATGGCCAACAATGGTACTTTGGGCTACGCCAGCGGCTACTGGACGGACAAGAACTTGTTGAACGAAGCGCCGGGCGGTTCGGTGGACCCCACCTTGAACAACAATGCCAAATTGGGCTCGTACAACACCCTAGTTGGCACCAGCTTGCGCGGCTGCAAGGGCAGCGCGGGCAGCACCAATTGCGTGCAGCAGGACTTGGGTGGCGCCAAGACGTTGCAGACTGTGTTCAACGAGAACTTCAAGGGCGGTGGCCCCAGCCGCGGCACCTTGACCGCGCTGTGGGGCGACGACGGCAGCCAGCCGCACTGCAACACCACGGGTATCAACAATTTTTCGACCTACGGCGGCGGCGGGACCTACTCGGGTGCCCGTTTCGGATTGGTCGGCAACAACGAAAATGACTGCGCAACCACGGATTCTGGCTGGGGTTTTGGCGTATACTCCTGCTCCAACCCCAGTGGCAAGGCCTGCGGCGCTGGGGCCGCGATGTGGCAAAGCGGCACCTGTGGCCTCAATTGCACCCAGGGCACCCTGTGGGTGCGGTAGGGGAGGCGCGCGGGAATCCGGTCGAACGCCAGCGACCAACAGAGCGCTGGCGGCGAAAATCGGGGATCGCGCAGGTTTCGGTGACGAAGTTGGCGGTCGCCGGCAACTTGACGCCAACCGGCGCTTTTAGCGACACTACTGCCCCGCATTTGGCACTCAGATGCGGCCGCCGGGGAGTAGCGCAGTCTGGTAGCGCGCCTGCTTTGGGAGCAGGATGTCGCAGGTTCAAATCCTGTCTTCCCGACCTGAATCGATAATCGTTTGTAATTTAAAGGTTCTGGAGCCAGTTGCCCAGGGTCCGCGCGGCTGTTTTGCGCTGACGATCTGGACTAGGCCGGTGGCGACGGGTTGGCGAGGCCCGGTCCGATCGCGGTCGCGTTGATCGCCGATCGGTTCGCCGATCGCCCCATTGACGCTGAGCCACAAGAAACTCCCCAACAAAACGGCGCGGCGAGACGCCTCGGGCGATCGCTCGCAACCCACAAAGCCTGCACGTCGACGCCGAACGGCTCTGATTTGATCGGCTAACTAGAAACTCGGGGCGCGCCGCCCCACGTGTGCTGCGTAGCCGCGCGGTCGCCCGGAGGCCCGGTCGCCATGCAGCACGCTGAAAAGTTTTATCTATCGAGGGTGCCGCGCGCGGCGTGCTGCAACTCTCTAAGCCTGCGCGGCCTGCGGCGAATTAGCGCTCATCGCGACGTGAAAAGGAAATACCGCTACATCTGCCCACTGTTCCGCACCGGTCAACTGCAGGCTCGCTACCACCCGGTACGGTCCTGGCCGTTGCACCGCCAGCGACTGCACGATGCAGATCATCCGATGGCTCGTCTTGCCATGAAAGGTCACTTCCTCTTCTGACAGCGCCGCGCCTGGATCGCCGCCGACCTCGTCGATGCGCACCCGCAGACGGCCCGTTGCCACCATTTCAGTGTGGTTATGCCAGGTTGCCACGACATGGAAGGTCGGCACTTGGGCCGGAAAGCGCGCCGATGTCACCGTCTCGAGCACGTGCACCAACGATGCGCGGCCGCTGAGTTTGTCGATGATCGCCAATTGGCAGGCCGCCAGCCAATCGCAGGAAATGGACATGATTTCTCCGGCGCTCGCGGGCACCTAAACTGACGAGTCGGTTGGAGCCAAAGTGGGTGGCGAAGCCGGTGTTGGGGTACCAGTCGCAGTAGGATTCCAAGCCGGATCGGCCCCAATCCGACTGTCGGCCCACTGCCGCCAGCGTGGCAACACGAGTTCTTCTGCCAAAATGCGCAGTGTTGCCGCGACCGGCACGGCAAGCAGTAGCCCAACCAGACCCGCAACCGCGGCGCCCACGAAGAACGCCACGATAATGGTGACCATATCCAGCTGCACGGCGTCGCCGACGATGATCGGATTGAGTACCGACTCGGCGATCTGGCCGAGCACATACACCGCGATCACAGCGCCGAACCAGCCCCAGCCATGCACGCCAGAGGCGACATCGAGCACGCAAATCAGCAGCGCCGGCACCAGCGCGATCACATTGGCCAGCGGCACTACCGTCAGAGCGCCAACGGCCAAACCGAGCAGCAGACCCAAGCGCACGCCGAGCAACAGCCAACCGACGGCGGTCAGCAGCGCCACAATGCTGCACACCACGATGCGCCCGCGCACAAAGCCCGCGATCGCCGCACCGATGCGCCCCAGCACCCGCAACCACGTGTGCCGGGAGTCGGCCGGCAGGTAATTCGGCAGCGCCTGCTGCCAATCGGGCAAGACCAAAATAAAGAAAAACATGTAGATCGGCACCAGCAGAGCCCCAATCGTCAGCGCCAGTGCCGTCGCCATGGCTTGGCGCACCGAACCCAAGATCCGCAGGCCGACATCGCCGGCCGCCGAGAGCGTTCCCCCCGCCCACAGTTTGGCCAACTGGTCACGTTCAATGGCCTTTTGGGCTAGACGCCGCCCTTGATCGATGAGCCCATTTTTGTCGAGCCAGTGCAACACGGCCCCAATCCAACTCTTGCGATCGCGGCTCAATTGCTTGTAACGCTTCGCATAACCGGGTTCCAACCGGCCGTCGCCGTCGCGATCGCCTACCGCATCGGCCAAGCGCAGCCCTTCGCGGCCCACCGGCGGTTGAGCCAGTTTGAGAACGCGGACCACGTCCGCAGGAGCGCCGCTTTTTTGCGCAGCGGCAGCTAACGTTGGGCCGTCATACTGTTCAGCATCGGGGTCGGCAAAGTCGCCGTACGCGACCAACTGACTTAGATCCTTGGCGATCGCCGGATTGCCTTCGCCGGTCGCGGTCGCAGCCCAGTGGTGACCTTCATGCACCAGCATCGGGATGGCCACCGCAGTCACCACCAGCAGGCCTGCGCCCATCCCACCAATCAGCACGGCAGCCGCGCGTTTTCTGGATCCAAGTCGGGTTGCCAACCCTGCCGCCGGCGGCAGCAGCACCCACGCCAGCACCAAGGCAACCAAAACGGGCATGAAAATGGCCGACAGCCACCAGACCACCAGCAGGCTGGTGATGACTAGCAAGGCAATCAGCCATGGGGTCCAACGGTTGGTGTTCACGAGCCTCCGCGGCCTTTGTAGGCGGTTGGGGCGCGCAGCGCAAGGTGGCACCAATCCCGCGATTCCCCGCTTTGGGCGCATCTCGGCGTCACTGCGTCACTTTTCTGGCAGGGACGTACGAGCGTACGCCCCTGCCAGAAAAGCTCCTTGCTCCTTGTCGAGCGACAGCGAGCGACAGCGAGCGACAGGGCACTGGCATCCCAAATCGGGGCTCGCGGAGATTTCGGCGGTGAATTTGTGAATTGGCGCCGGGTGACCGCGCTGGCGCCACTTCAGACCATCGCGCCGCCTTGGTTCTTTTTGCCAGATCGAAAGAGTACCGCGTGCGTTAGACCCCGTTGACGCCACGGCCTCAGCCTTGAGGCGGTCAACTGCAACGGTCTTGACTCATTTACCTATAGCCCCTTAGCATCGCGCGCCGGTTTGGAGCGCCCGTCCCTGCGGGCCCGCCCCAGCGACAACCAGTTTCAAGACACGGCAATCAGTTCCAAGACATAGGGCGACGCGCCCCTAAATCCTGCAAAATCAAGCAGGTTGCCAGCGGAGAATCATGAGCGGCGGAGCCATCCTTGCAATTATCGGCTGCATTTTATGCCTGATTGGTCCCAATTTGGGCATGGGCGGCGGCACAGCCGAATCGGAACCTTCTGGGCTGGGAAACCTGTTCAGCATGGTTTATATTGAGGAATTCAACTACAAGGCCATTGCCGGCCTCCAGTTGGTCACCGGCCAGATCTCGGCGCTGTTGGCGCTGGTCGGCGTCGCCATGGGCGCCGTGGTGTTCAAAGCCCGGCGCCGCAAGCCCGGCTGGATTCTAGTTTTGATCAGTTTGGCGCAAATTCTGCTGGCGTGGCAGTCGTTTGATGACGTGTATGCGCTGACGCCGTGCAAATCGTTGGACCTGCCGTTCTGCGCCGATTCCGGTTCGCTGATTCCCGAAACCTACATTCACATGAATGGTCTGGTGTGGATCATCTTCGGCTCCATTTTCGCCTTTCTGGGTGGCCTGACCATTTTGGCCTCGTTTGACGAATACAAGGAAGACCAACGCTTCTTGCGGGTGGCTTTGGAGTGGAACGATCAGACCGTTGCTGAGCGGGTGTTTTTCATTCAACGCTCGGTTACGATTGGCGAAAGCGACGCCAACTTGTTTCAAGTTGCCGCCAAAGGCTTGACCAGTCACACCTTATTTACCCCAGCTGGCTCCGAAAAATACCGGCTCGACGTGCCAAGCGGACTTGCGGGCGAAATCACCGTCGGTGGCCAAAAGAAGGAGGCCTCAGGTTCGGTCGAGGTTTCACGCGGCGATTCCGGCAGATTTTCGTTTGAAAACGGCGTTCATCTGGTTTTCAACTTTGCCGCTCCGCAGGCCGGCGCCATCATCGGCAGCGGTCGCGATCGCAATGCGGCGCTTGAGATTTCGTTTGCGGCGGTGGCTTCACTTTTCGGCATTATGTTCGTGCTGGTCAACTCAGTGGCCAAGATGGACGAGGACGCCTTCGATCGCGAGCAATTGGCTCAAAAGAACCGCGGCCTTATCGAAGTAGCGGTCGAAGAAAAAGAGCTCAAGCCCGAAGAAATCAAACCCGAAGGCCAAGACGAAGACACCACCAGCAAGAAGGCCGGTGGCGAAGAAGGCAAGTTCGGCGACGCCAAAGAAGACCCGAACAAGAAAAGCAAAGTCCCGCGCATGGATGGGCCGATGCGCGACAAGATCGACGTCAAAAACATCGGTATCGCCAAGGCCTTGAGCGGCGCGCAGGCGATGACCGGCGCGTTGGGCAACATCATGGCCGGCGATACTGGCGCCATCAGCTCCAAGATGGCGGTGGCCATGGGCGGTGAAGGTTCCGAGTTGGTGATCGGCCACGGCTCAGGCGGCATGGGCTTTCAGGGCACCGGCGGCGGCGGCGGCGGCGACGGCACCGGCCGTTTGCACGGTTTAGGCAGCATCGACACCGGCGGCGGCACGGGCCGCAACGCCGACTTGGGGATCGGCCGCAAAAGTAGCAAGAAAGTCGCCAAGCTCAACATCGCCCAGGGCCAAAGTACCGGCGGTTGCGACAAGGGCGACATCAGCAAGAACGTGCGGGCGCGCGCCGCAAGTTTGCGTGCTTGTTACGAAACCCAGCTCATGGCCAAGCCCGATTTGGCGGGCAAGGTCACGGTCCAATGGACGATCACCGCCGACGGTTCGGTG